>JAJRSS010000186.1 GCA_024278615.1 Alphaproteobacteria bacterium | reverse complement strand
GCCCCATAAAATCTCCGGATATGGAATTGTGACCATTTCCCTGAAATCCGTCGGAAAAGCACCTGGTGACGCTACCTCCCGCCAGATGGATGCTGTTGCCGGCCTGGCCGAACGGTACGGGTTCGGCGAGATCCGCGTCACCCGTGAGCAAAATCTGGTGCTGCCCCACGTCAAGCTTGATAACCTGCCCCAACTTTGGGAAGCGCTGGGCGAACAAGAACTGTCCACCGCCAATATAGGTCTGGCAACGGATATCGTTTCCTGCCCGGGCCTTGATTTCTGCTCTTTGGCCAGTGCCCGCGCCATTCCGGTAGCTCAGCAAATTGCCCAACGTTTCGCTGATTTGGAACGCCAGCACCATATTGGCGAACTCAGAATCAAGATTTCCGGCTGCATCAACGCCTGCGGCCACCATCACCTTGGCCATATCGGCATTCGCGGCGTCGACCGGAATGGGGAAGAACTCTATCAGGTCAGTATAGGCGGCAATGCCGATGGCAGCGGTGCATTGGGCCAAATTGTCGGCCCGGCTTTTACAGCAGACGAAATTGTCGAAGCGGTGAACACCCTAATCCTGACCTATCTCACCTTACGAGCCGGGGAAGAGCGATTTATCGATACCGTTTCCCGCCTTGGAATAAGTCCCTTCAAGGAGCGGCTTTATGCCTCTGATTAAGAATGGCAGGATTATCCGGGATGCCTGGACGATGGTTCCTGACCATGGAACATTGCCGGCAACAGGCCCGGTTATCGTTTCCCTCAGCCGCTGGCAAGCCGATCGGGAGATTCTGACCGCCGGAAACCGTCCATTGGGTGTTTGCTTGAGCGCCGACGATCATGCAGGCGATATAGCCGCTGACTTGGATCATTTCGTTCTGGTTACCGTGGAGTTCCCGGCGATTTCCGATGGCCGGGGTTATTCCACCGGCCGGCTGCTGCGTGAACGATATGGGTTCACCGGCGAACTGAGAGCAACCGGCGCCATCATCCGTGATCAATTTCCCTTACTCAGCCGTTGCGGTTTTGACGTGATCGAAGCGAAAAATACCGAAGAAGCTTCCGCTTGGACGGAATCTCTGAACCAGATATCCGTTACTTACCAACCTTCCACGGATGGCTCCAGCTCGGTTTCCGCCTTCAGGCTGTCCTCCCAAACTCCGACCGAATAAGAACACACCTACTGAAACAGGGGGCGTACTAAATTAGGTGATGGGGAGGACGGCTACGGCTTCAAAATGCCATACGATGGTGCCGGGAACGACTACCTCTCCTGCGGCGAGGGAAATGATATTGCCTATGGTGGAGACGTCGATGACCTGTTCGCCTTTCACGGCATTAACGATGATGCAACCATAAATGGAACGGACACCTTCAGCGGCGGTGCCGGAAGGACGGATAGCATTCTGTTGGACGGCGCGACCGGAGACTCGACAGCTTCCTCCGGCTGGACCATGACGGTGGATGGCGGCAGCACCTGCACCGAAAATGCCAACACCGCCACCGGCGTTCAGAATTGGCATTTTTCCCCAGGCTTGAGCTTGGCCCGCGATATCGACATGCAGCTTTAATGAACGGATGAGCCGCCGGCGGGCCTGAATCCGGTCATTGAAGCACCCTCCCGGATGCTTCAATATAATTCCCTAATAGTATTATGGACAAAGGGAGAATACCCCATGCGGGCCACTGCGCCGTCGAAGGACGAGTTGGATCCCATCGAAATCGCCAGCCTAGACGAAATTTCCGCCTTACAGCTTGAGCGCTTGAAGTGGAGCCTCGGGCACGCTTATGAAAATGTACCCCATTACAAGAAAGCCTTCGATGAGGCGGGCGTTCACCCCGGAGATCTTAAACAGCTTTCCGATCTCGCCAGGTTCCCGTTGACGGTCAAGGATGACCTCAGGCAAAGCTATCCTTTCGGCATGTTCGCGGTACCCGAGGAGCAGATCGTGCGTGTCCATGCCTCCAGCGGCACCACCGGCAACCCGACCGTCGTCGCCTATACCCGGAATGACATCGACATGTGGGCCGACCTGATGGCGCGATCGATCCGCGCCGCCGGTGGACGCCCAGGCGACAAGGTGCATGTGGCGTATGGATACGGCCTGTTCACTGGCGGCCTCGGCGCCCATTACGGGGCCGAGCGGCTGGGCTGCATGGTGATCCCGCTGTCCGGCGGCCAGACCGAGAAACAAGTACAGCTGATTCGAGACTTCAAACCGGATGTCATCATGGTGACGCCGTCCTATCTGCTGGCCATTGGCGACGAATTCGAGCGTCAAGGCCTCGACCCCAGCAAAGCATCGCTTAAGGTTGGCATGCATGGGGCTGAGCCGTGGACCCATGCGATGCGCGAAGAGATCGAATCGCGCTTCGATATGGACGCCATCGACCTTTACGGCCTATCTGAAATCATTGGCCCCGGTGTCTCGAGCGAGTGCATCGAAACCAAGGATGGCCTGCATATCTGGGAAGACCATTTCTATCCGGAAGTCATAGACCCCGAAACCAGTGAGGTGCTGGAGGACGGCGAACAGGGTGAACTGGTATTCACGTCGTTGACCAAAGAAGCATTTCCGATCATCCGTTACCGGACCCGCGACCTGACAAGGCTTCTGCCCGGCACGGCGCGAACCATGCGGCGGATGGATAAGGTGACGGGACGCACTGACGACATGCTGATTATCCGCGGCATCAACATTTTTCCGTCGCAAGTCGAGGAAATCATCCTCAAGGATGACAGGCTTTCCCCGCACTATGCCCTGGAAGTAACGCGGGAGGAGCGCCTCGACGAACTGACCATACTGGTTGAGCATCGCCCCGATATCGGCGGCGCCGGCGAAGCATTTTTAAACATGGTGGCCAAGGACCTGTCGCACCAGGTAAAATCGCTGATCGGCATCACCGCCGCCGCCAGGGTACTGCCCGTCGGTGAGATCGAGCGTTCCATGGGCAAGGCCAAGCGGATCATCGACAAGCGCTGAAACCAAGGAGCGGTGATGAGGACTCATAGGTATGAGCACTACAATCCCAAGTAGGCTTCCTTGACGCGGTCGTTGACAATCAGCCGCTCTCCGCTATCGGCGAGCACGATGGCGCCCGCTTCCATGACGTAACCGCGGTCGGCGATGGCAAGCGCCATATAGGCGTTCTGCTCGACAAGGAATATGGTGGTTCCAGCGTCGCGCAACTTCTGAATAGTGGCGAAAACCTCATCGACCAACAACGGCGATAATCCCATGCTCGGTTCATCAAGAAGCAACAACCGGGGGCGAGCCATCAGGGCGCGGGAGATCGCCAGCATCTGCTGCTGGCCACCCGAAAGAGTGCCGGCAGCGTTATGGCGCCGTTCCTTGAGTACCGGAAACATGGCAAAAACCTGTTCAAGAGTTTCGCTTCGCTCGTCGCCACTTCGGGTATAGCCGCCGATCATCAGGTTGTCCTCGACGGTCATCGGGGCGAACATCTGGCGGCCCTCCGGCACCTGAATAATACCGAGGCGAACCCGCTTGTCGGACGAATAGTGCGTAATATCATGACCATCGAGGGTAATCGAACCGCCGCTCGCCGGCTCGATTCCAGAAATCGTTCTCAACAGCGTTGTCTTGCCGGCGCCATTGGCCCCGACCAAGGCCACAAGCTCACCCTCATCAACGGCCATGTCGATACCGTGCAAGGCCTGAATACGACCGTAGTGGCAGTCCAGTTCCTTAATACCAAGCAGCATCAGCGAACCCTTCCGCTTTCGCCAAGATAGGCGGCGACGACATCCGGATTGTGACGAATATCGTAGGCCTTGCCTTCGGCCAGCAGCCGCCCGCCCTCAAGTACGAAAATATGATCCGAAACGCCCATCACCAAGCGCATGTCGTGTTCGACCAGGATAACAGTGACGCTGTTCGCGGCAACCTTCTGTATCAGGGAATCGACGGATTCAGTTTCAGCGGGATTGAGGCCCGCCGCCGGTTCATCAAGAAGAAGAACGCTGGGGTCGGCGGCAAGTGCCCTGGCGATTTCGAGACGCTTCAGCGCGCCATAGGGCATTGACGAAGTTTCAGATCCGACATAATCACCAAGATCGACAAAATTGAGCAATTCCGCTGCCCGCTCGCGGTTTAACCGGTCGCCCGTGACGATGCTTTTGAATCTCAGCAGCGAAGCATGGAACCGGGTATCGCTTTTCAGGTGCATGCCGACCATGACGTTTTCCACGGCCGACATATTGAAAAAGATCTGCAGGTTCTGAAAAGTACGCGCCAGCCCGAGGCCAGCCAGTTGCCATGGGTGTTTTCCCGTGATGTCGCTTTCGTTGAAAAATATTTTTCCGCTGCTTGGCTTGTAAAGGCCGGTAATCAGATTGAACAATGTCGTCTTGCCGGCACCGTTGGGACCGATGATCGAATGAATCGGGCCCGGTTCGACGGCAAAGCTCAAATTGTCAACAGCGTCTATACCGCCAAATGACCTGCTCAGGTTTTCAAGGCGAAGCAGGCTCATTCTTTTCTCTCGCCGAAGAGGGCGGCAATCGTCGGTACCAGTCCGCGGCGCATGAAGATCATGGTGCCGATCAGAATGGTACCAAAAACAAGCATTTCATAATCATGAAAAACCGTCAGTAACTGCGGCAACACGGTCAGGATCGCGGCCCCGACGACAGCGCCGAAAGTGGACGCCATGCCGCCCAGAACCACCATCGTCACCAGTTCTATGGAATGGACGAAGCCGGCCTCGTCGGGGGTGATGAAACCGGCGTAGTGGGCAAAAAGGGACCCGGCAAAGCTGGCGATAACGGCCGAGGTGACGAATACCTGTACCTTGTAATGAGGAACATTGACGCCCAGGGTCTCGGCGGCGACTTCCGATCCGTGTACCGAGCGCAGCGCCCGTCCAACCGGTGAATCGACAAGATTGAGCGCCAGCCAGACCGTGATCAGCAGCGACACCCCGACGACCCAGTACCAGGTTTTCTCGCCATACAGGCTGAAGCCGAAGACGGAAAAAGGGGGCACCGGCATGCCATCGGGACCGCCGGTCAGGTCTCCCTCCTGAGTCAGGACGATGGAGATGATAATCCCCATGCCGAGGGTTCCCATGGCCAAGTAATGGCCCTTCAGTTTCATGATCGGGCGGGCGATGATGAAGGAAACGGCAGCGACGAATGCGGCTCCGGCTAACATCGAGGCGAAGGCGGGCCAACCGTAGTTAGCGCCCAGAATTCCCGAGAAATAGGCGCCGATACCGAAAAATCCGGCATGGCCGAGGCTGATCTGCCCGGTATACCCGATCAGCAGGTTGAGGCCGATGCAGACGATGGCGTTGATGCCGATCAGGATGACGATATCGTAATAGAACGAATTGGGCAGTAACAGCGGCAGGATCGCGATCACCGCCGCCAGGGCCAGCATTCCACCGGTTCTGGGCGTAGCCAAATTCATCAGACGCGCTCTGTCCCACGAATTCCGAAAAGCCCGCTCGGCCTGAAAAACAGCACTCCCAGGATAATGATGAAAGCAACCGCATCCTTGTAGGCGGAGGAAATATACCCTGCGGTCATCGCTTCGCTGATACCGACGATCAGGCCACCCAGAACCGCCCCCATTGGGTTGCCGAGCCCGCCCAGAACAGCGGCGCAGAAGCCTTTCAGGCCCAGCATGATACCGACACTGGGGTAGGCAAGAGAGATTGGTGCAATCAGGAACCCCGCAACGGCGCCCAGCATGGCCGACAATCCGAAACTAAGCAGCAGAACGAAGCGGGCGTTGATGCCGGCAAGGCGTGCAGCCAGGGGATTGTGGGCGCTTGCTACAATCGCCTTGCCGATCAGGGTGCGATCAAAAAAGTACCGCAGCGCCATGACAATCAGCATGGCGCTGCCCAGGATCCACAGGCTTTGCGGCAGCACGGCAGCACCGCCGATCATGATCGGGTCGTTGCCGGAAATTGGCGCCAAGCTATGGAAGTTGCGGCCCCACAGAACCTGCGCCGCGCCACGCAGAAAGATCGAAGCGCCGATGGTGATGATGATCAGGGTGACAATAGAAGCGTTGCGGGCGGGCTCGATGGCGAGCTTTACCAGCGCCAAACCGATGAAAATGGTGATGATAATGGCCAGCAACATGGCGACGGGCATGGGCATGCCGACGGAAACGAAAAACACTGCGCTCATGGCGCCCAGCATGACGAATTCACCCTGCGCGAAATTGATTATGTGAGAGGCGTTGTAGATGATCGTAAAGCCAAGCCCGACCAGCGCGTAAATGGCGCCTACGGTAATGCCGGAAAACAGGAACTGAAGAAATTCGGCAAACACCGGGCCTGGCCGTATTTGGTGGAGGAAGCGGCTTCCCCGCGTTCAAACGGGGAAGCCTTTTGGTCGTGTCTTTGGAAAGATTACTTCAACATCTTCCAGGTACCATTGCGCACTTCGACCATGACGAAGGATTCTTCGTCAAGGCCCAGGTGATCCTTGGGCGACATGTTGTAAATACCGTCGGCGCCAATGTAGTTCCTGGTTTTCTCGATCTCGGCGCGGACCGCTTCCTTGTTGGTGGAGCCGGCGCGTTTGATCGCTTCAACGACGATCATCAGGCCGTCATAGGCGTGGCCACCGAAGGTCGAGACGCTGTCGCCGGATTTCGATGTGTACATATCCCGATAAGCGCTAGCCACTTTCTTCTGTGGGTGCGAGTCAGGCAGGGCATCGACGACGATCAGGGCCGCAGCCGGAAGGCGAACGCCCTCGGCACCGCCTTCGGCGTTTTTGATGAAGCTCATTGAAGCCGAACCGTGGGTCTGATAGTGAGGGACCGAGACGCCCAACTGCTTGAAGTTCTTGGCGACGATAGAGGTCGCCGCACCGAATCCGCAGTACATGAAGGCTTGAATACCGGGCGTATTCTTGATCTTGGTGATCTGCGGCGTCATGTCGGTATCGCCCTTGCCGTGGGTTTCATCGGCGACCATGGTCATGCCGCTGGGGCCGGCCAGGGCCAGGGTCTGCTTGCGGCAGGATTTATCAAACCCGCCACTGCCGGATAGCAAGCCAACCTTGGTCAGGCCGTTCTTTTTCATGTCGTTGAAGATTTTCCGTACGGCGAGGGTGTCGGTGTGCGGGGTCTTGAATACCCACTTCTTGACCGGATTGACGATGACGCCGGCGCCGCCGAAGGATATGTAGGGGATGCCCGCGGCTTCGACGATGGGAATAACGGCCATGGTCGCGCCGGAGGTGGAGCCGGCGAGTAGGACGTCGACCTTGTCATCGCTGATCAGGCGCTTGGCGAAAGGTACGGCTTTTTTCGGGCTGCCCTGGGAATCATAAATGATCAGTTCAAGTTTTCGGCCAAGAACACCGCCTTCTGCGTTTATCTTTTCGACGTACATTTCAAGGGTCTTCTTTTCCGGATCGCCCAGGAACGACGCGCCGCCGGTAACGGCAAGGAACGAGCCGATCTTGATGGTTTCCGCCGCCTTTGCACCTGAAACCGACGCGCCAAGGCCCAATGCCATGACCGCTGCAACAGTCGTGAAATGCCTGATAAATCCCTGTTTCATCCTATCTCTCCCTTGCTTTACTGGCCTTTGATGGTGGCTCTGGCTTGGATAGTATGCGAATATCCATAGGATTCCTACGGGAAAGCTGAAGTCTTGCACGCCGCGCAAAAGAGCTTGACCTTGGCCAAGCGATGCCTGGAAAATCATCCTCGGAAACGATGCTACACAAAAAGGAATAAAATCCGTGGGTAGAAATGCGGCTGCAGCAGTCAAGAAGATATCCAATGTAGAAATCCGACCATTGATGGGCAACGATGCAATTGCCCGTGGCGCCTGGGAGGCCGGCGTCCGAGTCGCCGCCGCATATCCGGGGACGCCCAGTACCGAAATTCTCGAATGCATTGCCGTCTTCCCCGAAGAAGATATCCGTGCGCAATGGTCAACCAATGAAAAAGTGGCGCTCGACGTCGCTATCGGGGCTTCGTTCGAAGGCGTTCGCGCCCTGGCGGTGATGAAGCATGTCGGACTCAATGTTGCCGCCGATGCCCTGATGTCGATGACTTATATCGGCGTTAACGGGGGGCTGGTAATCGTCGTTTGTGACGATCCCGGTATCCACAGTTCCCAAAACGAACAGGACACCCGTATTCTGGCACGCTTCGCCATGGTTCCGGTGCTGGAACCATCGGACGCGGAAGAGGCGCTGGCCTATACGCGAGCTGCCTTCGATCTCTCTGAAAAATTCGATACCCCGGTCATATTACGCTCGACCACCCGGCTCTCGCATACGCGGAGTCCGGTGACGCTTGCTGAACGCATTGATCTACCGCGCCGGGATTTTAACGAAAATCCGAAAAAGAACGTGATGATTCCTTCGCACGCCCGAATCCGCCATTCGGCCTTGATCGAGCGTGAAAAGAAAGTCGCCGAATTCTTCGAAACCTTCGAATTGACGCGATGGGAAAAGGCCGAAACCGATGTCGGTATCGTCACTTCCAGCATCTCTTACGGTTATGTCAAGGAAGTGCTGCCCAACGCCAGCATCCTCAAGCTTGGGGGATCCTATCCGTTGCCGGAAAAGACTATCCGCGACTTTGCCGCCTCCGTCGAACGGCTGATCGTCGTTGAGGAACTGGAACCGGCAATCGAAAACCAGATCAGAATCTGGAACATTGACGTCAAGGGTAAGGAATACTTTTCCCGAATGGGCGAGCTGTCACCGGAACTGGTCAGGGACGGATTCATCCGCGCCGGCGTCCTGACCCCGGAATCAGGGGTTGCCGATGTCTTCGAGATCGAATCGACGCCGCGCCCACCGGTGCTTTGTCCGGGGTGTCCACATACTTCCAGCTATATGGCCCTGAGGCAGGTCGAGGCGCGTGTCGCCGGCGATATTGGCTGTTATACGCTGGCCGCGGGCGAGCCCCTGAGTGCGATCGATACCTGTGTATCCATGGGGTCCTCTATCGCCAATGCTATCGGCATGGAGAAATCTGGTGTCGAAACGCGGCCGATCGTTGCCACCATTGGCGATTCAACCTTCCTGCATGCCGGTATTCCATCCCTGATCGACGCCGTTTACAATGATGCCGACATTACCATCATGCTGCTCGACAACCATACCGTCGCCATGACTGGCGGGCAGGATTATCCCGGCACCGGCAAGACCTTGCGAGGCAAGGAAACCCATCATATCGAGTTCGAGGACATCTGCCGCGCCGTCGGCGTCAAGTGGGTGCAAACGGTCGATTCCTATGATCTTGCCGCCCTATACAAGGCATTGCGCGAGGCCATCGATTTCAAGGGAGTGTCGGTGCTTATATCCGACCGGCCCTGCGTCATCGACCCGGTCAAGATCAAGGGCGAAACAATGACCGTTATCGCCGACAACTGCACCGCCTGCCAATCCTGCATGAATACCGGATGCCCATCGATTTCGTGGAGCGACGCCTGGTTCGATGGCCGCCACAAGGTCAAGATCGATCCCAACACCTGCATTGGCTGCGCTCTTTGCCCGCAAGTCTGTCCCAGCGACGCCATTCAGCCCCTTGACCGGTCATAGATCGGACCGGTTTTTCAATCATGGACACGAAAACGAAATACAAAGAGCCGGTTAACGTGCTTGTCGTCGGCGTCGGCGGTCAGGGTGTGATCATGGTTTCCAAGGTGCTGGCGACGATCTGCCAGGAACGCGGCTACCAAGTGAAACAAAGCGAAGTCCACGGCATGGCCAAGCGAGGCGGTGGCGTGTTCAGCCACGTCCGCTATGGCGAACAGGTGTTTTCGCCGACCATTCCTAAGGGCTCCACCGACGTGTTGCTGGCGCTTGAATGGGCCGAAGCATTACGTTGGGTCAATCACCTGAAACCGGGAGAGGGCACCTTCATTTCCGACACCCAGCACATCGTGCCGCCGTTCGCCTGCCGAAACCGCAAACGCGGCGCCGAGGCCGGCTACTCGCGCGAAACGCCGGATCAGATTCTCTCGCGCATCAAGGACGGTTTCGCGCTGGACGCCACCGGCATGGCCCGTGAATTAGGTAATGAACGGGCCGCCAATACGATTCTGCTGGGAATTTTATCGACGGCGCTTGAATTCCCGGAAGATACCTGGCGGGACGTTATTTCGCGTTTCGTGCCGCCGAAGACGGTGGACATTAACCTTCAGGCCTTCGATCAGGGCCGTGAGTGGGCTCGCACGGTACATGAGAATTCCGATCTGGCGGCCCGGCACAGGCGTTCGGAAAAACTGGCGCCTGCCGTGCCCGGACCGGATCGTGACGAGATGAGCGATTTCGTGCAACTCGACATCAATCCGGATTGGTGTAAGAGCTGTGACATCTGCGTCAAAATGTGCCCGGAACGCTGCTTAAAGCTCGATGATCGCCTGAAGGCCGTGCTGACGGAGCCGGACCGTTGCACGGGCTGCCGGATCTGCGAGTGGCTGTGCCCGGATTTTGCCATCACCGTGCACCGCACGCCGGAAGCGGCCCAGGCCGCCGTACGCGTTTGAGACCCGCAATGACCAAAGCCACCCACCAGCAAAACCTGCAAGGCAACCACGCTTGCGCGCTGGCCGCCGTTGCCGCGGGATGCCGCTTCTATGCCGGCTACCCGATCACGCCATCGTCCGAGGTAGCCGAACGTATGTCGCTGGAATTGCCCAGGGTCGGCGGCACCTTTGTCCAGATGGAAGACGAGATCGCCTCGATGGGGGCCGTGCTCGGCGCTTCGATGGGCGGCATCAAGGCGATGACGGCGACCAGCGGCCCCGGCTTTTCCCTCAAACAGGAAAACATCGGCTACGGCGTCATGGCCGAAGTTCCCTGTGTCATTGTCAACGTCATGCGCGGAGGTCCATCAACCGGGATGCCTACCCGCCCGGCTCAGGGAGACGTCATGCAGGCGCGCTGGGGCATGCACGGCGGATATCAGATTATCGTCCTTGCTCCGGCTTCGGTATCCGAGGTCTACGGGCAGACGGTCCGCGCTTTCAATCTTGCGGAACGGTTGCGCACGCCGGTGGTGGTGCTGATCGACGAAGTGATCGGCCACTTGGTTGAAACTGTGCGTATTCCCGATCCCGGCGGGCTCGATATTCAACAGCGCAATTGGGCCGCCGTCGCCGCCGGGGAATATCAGCCCTACGCTGCGGGTGACGACATGGTTCCGGCAATGGCCCGTCCCGGCGATGGCTATCGGGCCCATACCACCGGCCTTACCCATGATGAAAGCGGTTTTCCGACACAGGATCCGGAAACCGTCGAGCGGGTGTCGCGGCGTTTGCTTGGTAAGTTTGAGCACCACCGCGCCCAGATCGATCAATTCGAGGAATTGCAGACCAGAGATGCCGAAATCCTGATCGTCGCCTATGGCATTTCGGCCCGCGCCGCCAGACGCGCCGTCAGGGAGGCGCGTAGCAAGGGCATCAAGGCAGGACTGTTCAGGCCGATAACAATATGGCCGTTTCCGCAGCAGGCGCTTACCAAGGCGGCGAAAAAGGCGAAGCGCATCCTGGTTCCGGAAATGAATGCCGGACAGATCGTCCTTGAGGTCGAGCGCGTTGCCGGGCGCGGCCGGGTGAAGGGCATCAACAGGATTGATGGGCAAGCCGTGACGCCATCGGACATCCTTGAAGCGATTGGCACGGGAGACTGATATGACGAAAACGGCAATCAAGAAGAACGCCGGCAAGGCATCCTCGAAGAATGCTTTCGACGTCATGTCCTACCTGCGCCACGACCTGTTTCCGCACTTCCTGTGCCCGGGCTGCGGGCATGGCATCGCGCTCAGGGCGCTGATGTGGGCTATCCACGAACTCGAGATTGACAAAGACAGAATCGCCATTGTTTCCGGCATCGGCTGTTCGGGCCGCCTGGGCGCCTACATCGACGCCAACACCTTTCACACCACCCACGGCCGCCCCCTAGCCTTCGCCGCCGGGTTGAAACTGGCCCGCCCCGATCTTGAAGTCATCGTCATCACTGGCGACGGCGACTGCCTGGCCATCGGCGGCAACCATCTGATCCATGCCTGCCGCCGCAACCTCGACATTACCTGTATGATGCTCAATAACGAGGTTTACGGCATGACCGGCGGTCAGGTTTCGCCGACGACCAGCGAAGACCGCTACACGACAACGACGCCGCTCGGCAATACCGAAGCGGCATTCGATGCCTGCAGGCTGGCGGAAGCAGCGGGCGCCGGCTTCGTCGGCCGTGAAGTAACCGTACAGACACCGACGCTCAAGAACCTTCTGAAGGATGCCATAGCCTATAACGGCTTCTCGTTTATCGAGGTGATATCGGATTGCACGGAAATCTATGGCCGAAAGAACGACCTCGGTAATTCACCGGAAATGATCCTGAGCCAGAAAAGCCAGATGCGTCCCAATTCCTATGGCGGCGTCATTGTCGACGAACCTTTCCGTCCCAACGCTCTGCCGACCGGCGTATTGTCCACGAACGCCCGGCCCGAATACGGTGAAACCTATCGCAACGCCATGGCATCGGCGAAAAGGAAGAAATAGCGATGGCCGGAATGAAAGTAAAAAAAACTTCCCCACGCCATGAGTTCGAAATACGCCTCAGCGGGTCCGGCGGCCAGGGCCTTCAGCTTTTGGCCAGGATATTCGCCCACGCATTTTCCAGCGAGGGCAAAGTTGTCGCCCAGTCACAAAGTTACGAGCCGACATCGCGGGGCGGGCTCAGCCGCTCGGATCTTGTTGTCGGCATGAGCGAGCCCGATTACCCCTTGGCAACCAATATTGATTTCATGCTGATCCTCGACCAAGTGGCGGTGAAGGCGGCGGACGGCGTGATCAGCGATGACTCCCTGGTCATCACCGATGCGCGTCTGGTCACGGATCCTCCGAAGGGCGCCTTCAGGGTTCTGGCGTTGCCGATCATGGAAACCGCCATTGGCCTGGGCAACCCTCGCGTTGCCAATATCGTCGCAATGGGGGCGCTGACCGGCGAAGGCAATTTGTGTTCAATAGAAATCATCGAAGCCGCCATCCGCGAAAATGTCCATGCG
Organism: Alphaproteobacteria bacterium; assembly: GCA_024278615.1. Taxonomy (GTDB): domain Bacteria; phylum Pseudomonadota; class Alphaproteobacteria; order Rhodospirillales; family 2-02-FULL-58-16; genus JAJRSS01. Next base: position 3,201 of record JAJRSS010000186.1, on the reverse strand, counting down.
AAACTCACCAATCTGAACGTCAAGGCCTTTCAGGAAGGATTGAATTTAGTCGCGAATTGACCCGGCAGCGAATAACCAATCGGGGTCGTATCCAGCAACAGCGAAGTAGGTTTTGCATTCGTCTTGCGTGAATTGGCCGATACTGCCGGTGATTACATCCCATGGCTCAGTGATTGTCCTGGCCGTGGCCTTCCTGGGCAGAGCTTTGAGTTTGGTTAACGCCATCCGGACACCGCTATGATTCCCGCCGTGCTTCAATCATGATCCCGGGATGAGAATCAAGAAAGAATTACCTCACAAGGGCCTTGATCGAGAGCCCCTATCCGGGTTGGTCGAGCGCGTCGCGTTCCATAGCCCCGAAACGGGCTTCTGCGTTCTCAAGGTGAAAGTTCACGGTCATCGTGAATTGGTCTCCATTGTCGGGTCCGCCGCAACCGTTCAACCCGGCGAGTTCATCCAGTGCAGCGGCCGATGGGACAACCATCGCGACTTCGGCGTTCAGTTCAAGACGACATTCTTGAGGATCATGCCACCGACTTCCATCGACGGCATCGAGAAGTATCTCGGCAGCGGGATGATAAAGGGGATTGGTCCTCACTTCGCCAGGAAACTCGTAAAGGCGTTCGGTGAGGATGTTTTCGATGTGATCGAAAACGAGCCCGGCCGCCTGCTGAAACTCGGCGGCTTTGGCCCCAAGCGGGTCTAACGTATCACCGAGGGATGGGCCGGCCAGAAGGCAATTCGCGAAATCATGGTGTTCCTGCAATCGCACGATGTCGGCACATCACGGGCGGTTCGCATCTACAAGACCTACGGCGCCGACGCCATTCCCTTGGTCAGCGAAAACCCATACCGCCTCGCCAGGGATATCAAGGGCATCGGCTTCAAGACCGCCGACCAGATCGCCGAAAAACTCGGCATCGAAAAAACAACCATGATCCGGGCCAGGGCGGGTATCTCCCATACTCTCACCGAGGCTGTTTCCGAGGGTCATTGTGGCTTGCCCGAGGACGACCTCCTGCCCACCGCGGAGAAATTGCTGGGGATACCCACCGACATTCTCCGCGATGCCCTCGACCAGGAACTTCAAGAAAGGATCGTGGTCGCCGACACTATTGGTGACCAAAAGTGCATCTTTCTCGGTCAGCTTTGGAACGCCGAGAGGGTTATCGCCGAGCGGCTGAAAGCATTGGCGGTGGGCAAGCCCCTTTGGCACGAGGTCGATACTGAAAAGGCTATCCCATGGGTCGAACGGAAACTCGGTGTCACCCTGTCGGCAAGCCAACAAGAAGCGGTCAAAAAGGCGGTTTCTTCGAAGGTCATGGTAATTACCGGCGGTCCCGGCGTCGGCAAGACGACGTTGGTCAATACCATCCTCCGCATCCTCGCGGTGAAGGGAGCGACGGTTGCCTTGGCCGCTCCGACAGGCAGGGCGGCGAAAAGGCTGTCGGAAAGCACCGGCATGGAAGCCAAGACCATCCACCGCCTCCTCGAAGCAAACCCCAGACAGGGAGGCTTCAAGCGAGGCATCGAGGAGCCGCTTGAATGCGGCCTGCTGGTGATCGATGAGGCCTCGATGGTGGACGTGCCGTTGATGGCGTCGGTGGTGAAGGCGTTGCCGGACCAGGCAGGTCTGATCCTGGTTGGCGATGTTGATCAACTTCCGTCGGTCGGGCCAGGACAGGTACTCGCCGATGTTATCGGGTCCGCGGCCATTCCCGTGGCTAGGTTGACGGAGATTTTCCGACAGGCCGCCGAGAGCCGGATCGTCGCCAACGCCCATCAGGTAAACTCGGGCTGCATGCCCAACCTCGATGCCGCGAAAGACGAAGAGACCGATTTCTACTTTGTCGAAGCCCATGAGCCAGAGAATGCCGTCACCAAGATCATTGAGATCGTAAAAAACCGGCTGCCGAAGCGGTTCGGCTTCGACTCCATCCGGGATATTCAAGTGCTCTGTCCGATGAATCGTGGCGGTCTTGGCGCACGATCATTGAACGCCGAACTCCAGAAGGCCCTGAACCCGCCAACCGACGATGTTCTGATCGAAAGGTTCGGTTACACCTACCGCGTCGGCGATAAGGTGATGCAGACGGACAACGATTACGACAAGGAAGTCTTCAACGGCGATATCGGTTATATCCGCCACATCGAACCCGCCCTCCAGGAAATGATTATCGAGTTCGATGGCCGGCCGGTCGAGTATCAATTCGGTGAACTCGATGAGGTCGCCCTCGCCTACGCGGTCAGCATCCACAAATCCCAGGGATCGGAATACCCGGCGGTGGTTATCCCGATGATGATGCAGCACTACATGATGCTGCGGCGGAACCTCCTCTACACCGGCATCACCAGGGGCAAGAAGATGGTCATCCTGGTTGGTCAGAAAAAAGCCATCGGGATGGCGGTCAAGGGTAGGGTCGAAGGGCGGCGCTGGTCGAAATTACGGGAGTGGCTTCTATAAATGGCGTAACTGGCGGAAGCGAATACGCCGGGCTGAGGTAAATCGTGCTCAACGACCCAAGCCGGTCAAAAAAGAAACGGCCCGTCCGATTGCTCGGCCGGGCCGCTTCCCATTCAAAAATTCCTTAAAACCCTTGCGGGCCCCTGGGAAACTTCGAATTAGAATTTAAAATTTCGATCCGCTCTTGCAAGCCAACCGATCTCCTAAACTCCGCACACAGTGTATGCCGCTTATTTTCTAAGAAAAACCCCTAATCGATCCACACCCCTGTGGAACTCGGGGATAACTACCAGGGAAAACACAAAACTCCCCCCGTTGATCTGCCCGGCCGAAGTTGTCGGGAAACCGGAATTGGGGATCGTATGCTTACCATAATCAGGTTTTGACCACCCGATGGCCGCTAACCGCTCAGTGGCTGGTGCCCGAGGATAGGCTGATCTTGTTATAGACGTTGTATTTTCCCGAAGGCTTCTTCATGGGGATGCGCTTGACTTCTTCGAGCGTGGCGGCGTCATACACCACCAAGGCCCCATCCATATCCCAGATGCTGAGCAAAGCGTAACGCCCGTCGCGGGTAAATTCCACATGGGCTGCCGTCTTGCCAGGCACCGGGCGCAGGGTTTTGACGATTTCCAGGGTGCGCTTGTCGATCACGTGAACGGCGTCCCGGTTCTTGCCGAAAAATACGTCCACCCAGGCATAGGGCGTGTTTTCGTGGCTGCGCAAGAAAAAGCCTG
>JAJRSS010000185.1 GCA_024278615.1 Alphaproteobacteria bacterium | reverse complement strand
GTTGCCGGCCACTATGCCCGGCCCGACATCTTCCGCCTGCACGTAAACGAAAAGCCGACCCCGGCTACGGTGACCAACGCCCAAGCGGTGTCGCCGGCGGAAAACCCCTTCGCTATTCCCGATTAGGGGCCTTCATAGGTTCGGTCATGGGTGAGGGCCGGAACCCGGCCCCGGGCGGACGCGATCTTTCGCCGGTCGATTTCGGCACTGACCACGCCTACGTCCTCGCCACCGTCGGCGAGCACCTCACCCCAGGGGTCGACAATCAGCGAATGGCCATAGGTCAGCCGCTCGTCCGAATGTCGGCCGCCCTCGTGTTGGCCGCACTGGGCCGGAGCGAGAACGAAGCAGCCGGTCTCAATGGCCCGGCTTCGCAGCAGCACATGCCAGTGGGCCTTGCCGGTGGTGCGGGTGAAGGCCGATGGCACCGAGATGAAATCCGCCCCGGCCTTGGCCAGATCCCGGTACAGGTAAGCAAACCGCAGGTCATAGCAAATGGTCATGCCCAACACCCCCCAGGGCGTCGCCGCCATGACCGCCCGCCGCCCCGGCGCATAGGAGGCGGATTCCCGGTAAACCTCGCCACCGCCCAGGTCGACGTCGAACATGTGGATCTTGTCGTAGCGGGCCTGGATGGTCCCGGCGCCATCGATGAGGAAGGAGCGGTTGGCCAGCCTGCCGCCGTCCATCCGCACCACCAGGGAGCCCACCAACAGCCACGCCTGCGTTTCCACCGCCAGCTCCCGGAAGGCGGCCAACGCTTGGTCCTTTTCCTCGGTCACCGCCTTTTCCCGCCGCCGGACCCGGTCCGGTTCCATCATCCCCACCGTTTCCGGCAGCAAGACGAAATCGGCGCCCATGGCCCGGGCTTCCCTGACGTTTTTTGTGACAGCGGCAATATTGGCGTCCGGTTCGGGACCGGAGTTGGTCTGCACGCAGGCAGCGATGAACGGCGCCGCCACGATTAGCCGCCGATTCCCAACAGCGGGTCCAGTTCTTCGTCGAAATCCAATTCGTACAGTTCGTCGCAGCCGCCGATGTGCTTGCCGTCGATGAAGATTTGCGGCACCTTGTGATCGCCGCCCGAACGTTCGATCATTTGCCGGCGCTGCCCGCCTCTGAGCAACACGTTGTATTCCGTGTATTCCACCCCCTTCTTGTCCAACAGCCGCTTGGCTTGCAGGCAGAACCCGCAAAAGGGCGTGGTGTAGATTTCAATCTTGGCCAAGGCGCTTCTCCCGTGTCGAAAATACCTCCGCCGCAATAAGGCTCGCGGCGGCGTGGGGTACGGTATTTATATCGCGTTTTCCCAATTGCAAAAAGATATGAGGCCGGAAGGCGGCCCCCTACGCGGTTCTTTGCACCCGGGCCAGGGTCAGAACGTCCACCGCCGCCGCCCCGGAGCGAAGCAGGGTCCGGCTCACCGCTTCGGCGGTGGCCCCGGTGGTCATCACGTCATCGATAACCAGCACCCGCTTATCCCTGATCCGCTCCGCCTGCGATGAGCGCACGGTGAAGGCGCCGCTGACGTTGCGCCGCCGTGCCGGCGGGCTGAGCCGGCCCTGGGACGGGGTGCGCCGCCGCCTTATCAGAAGATCAGGCGCGACCGGCAAGTCCGTCATTCGCGATACCCCGTGAGCCAGCAGCGCCGACTGGTTGAAGCGGCGGGTGAACAGCCGGGTCCAGTGCAAAGGCACGGGCGTCACCAGGTCCGCATCGGCGATCAGTTCCGCCCCGGCGCGGGCCAGCCAGCGGCCGAAGGCGGGCGCCGCTTCCGTCCGGTCGCCGTGCTTGAAGGCCAGCACCAACCGCCGGCTGTTGTCGTCGTAAGTCAGGGCCGCCCGGGCCCGGTGGTAGGGGGGCCGCCGCCGGGTACAGGCGCCGCACAGGGCGCCGTCGCCAAGATGGTATTCAAAGGGCAGGCCGCAGGCGTCGCAGCACGGCGGTCCGGGAAATTCCATGCGATCCCAACAAGGCGCGCACAGCAGACCGCCGCCGTCCACCAGTTCGCCGCAACCCAGGCATTGGGGCGGCAGCAACACGTCCAGCGCCAGATTCAAACCCCGGCCGAAAAAACGAACCGGGGACTTGGCCATCCCCGTATTCAAGAAGCCTTCCCCTTGTGCCATATTGCCACCATGTCGCAAATCATGAACGTCTTCAACCGCCGGGCCGTCGGCCAGCACCGGGACCGGGCCGCCCGGATGTTGGGCCAAGGGTTGGACAAGGGATTGGACGATCGTGATTTCCTGCTGGACGAAGTGGGGGAGCGGCTGGCCGACCGGCTGGACGATATCAAGCGGCGCTTTCCCCTGGGGCTGGACCTGGGTTGCCGCGACGGCGTCCTGGGCCGCCTGTTGCGGGGCCGGGGCGGGATTGAGACCCTTTTCCAGTGCGACCTTTCGCCAAAAATGGCGGCCCGGGCCCGCCGGAATGGGGGCCGGCCAACCATCGCCGGCGACGAGGAATTTCTTCCCTTCGGCGAACAGGCCTTTGACCTTGTGCTCAGCAACCTGAGCCTGCACTGGGTCAACGACCTGCCGGGCGCCTTGGTTCAGGTGCGCCGGGCGCTGAAACCCGACGGCCTGTTCCTGGCCGCCATGCTGGGCGGCGATACCCTGAAGGAACTGCGCCAATCCCTAGGGGAGGCGGAAATCGCCGTCGAAGGCGGGCTTTCCCCCCGCCTGTCCCCCTTGGCCGAAGTGCGCGACGGAGGCGACCTGTTACAACGGGCGGGATTTTCCCTGCCGGTGGCGGATGCGGACACCCTCACCGTTTCCTACGCCGACCCCTGGAAGCTGATGGCCGACCTGCGCGCCATGGGCGAGACCAATGCGGTGAACGAGCGCCGGCGCGGGTTTACCCGCCGCGCCACGCTGATGACGGCGGTGGAACGCTATCGGCGAACCTTCGCTGGCGCCGATGGCCGCGTTCCCGCCACCTTCCAGGTGATTTACCTGGCCGGATGGGCCCCCCATGCTTCGCAGCCGCAACCGCTGAAGCCGGGCAGCGCCAGGACCAGCTTGGCCGATGTCCTGGGTAACGCCCCGGGCGCGGCACGGAAGGAAGACGGGAAGCCAAACGAGGATTAAAAACAGACGCAGAGAAACCGAGAAGGAATCAAGCCGCGCGGAAGGGTCTGACCTTGATCGCAGCGGTGCGTTTCCGGGCTCGCCACAGGTCATGGTGAAGCTGTTGAGTTAGCCAGCTTTCGGCGCTGCCGCCAAAAGCCTTGGAAAGCCTGAGGGCCATTTCCGGTGAAACGCCCGAGTGGCCGTTCAACAATTCGGACAACGCCTTTCGGCTGACGCCGAGCCCGGCCGCGGCGGCGGTGATGCTCAAGCCCAACGGCTCCAAACACAGTTCCCGGATCGCTTCACCCGGGTGGGGAGGATTATGCATCTGCATGGTCAGCCCTTCGTAATCCCACTAATGATAGTCCAAGTAATCCACGTCCAGAGCGTCCTGGCCTTCAAAGAGAAAAGTCACGCGCCAGTTGCCGGATATGGAAACGGCAAAGTGCCCCTTTTTCTTACCTTTGAGCCGATGCATGCGGAGCCCCGGCAGATTCATATCTTCCGGCGACAGACTGGCATGCAACCGACCCAAAATGAGTCGCAATCGCTTGGCATGTTCTGCTTGTATTCCACGTGCCGAGCCGCTTTCGAAAAAGGCACGCAATCCTTTATGCCGGAAGCCGGCGATCATGTCCGTTTGTAACTTATAACGTTATAGGTTACAAGTATCGCGTTTTCAAAACCTAGCCTATTGGGCAAAGGCCATTCGCAAGTTTATTCAGGCGGGAAAATCTGCTTTAAGTACCGGCGATGAAGTTTCCCGACCCCCTGATCCGCGGAAAACTGGTCAAGCGCTACAAGCGGTTTCTTTCCGACGTGGAGCTGGAAGACGGCGCCGTGGTCACCGCCCATTGCGCCAATTCGGGTTCCATGTTGGCGGTCAAGTAACCGGGTTCGCAGGTTTGGCTGTCGCCGGCCCGCAATCCGGAACGCAAGTTGCGCTATACGTGGGAGCTGATCCGGGTCGGCGAAACCCTGGTCGGCATCAACACCGCCCTGCCCAACGGCCTGGTGGCGGAAGCGGTGGAAAACGGCGTTATCGCCGAACTGGCCGGGTATTCGTCCCTGCGCCGGGAAGTGAAATACGGTAAAAATTCCCGTATCGACCTATTGTTGGAAAGCGGCCAACGCCCCAAATGTTATGTAGAGGTCAAGAACGTCACCCTGAGCCGGCTGGAGGAAACACCGGGCTTGGCCGAATTCCCCGACGCGGTGACGGTCCGGGGAGCCAAACACCTGGTGGAACTGGCCGATATGGTCAAGGAGGGCGCCCGGGCGGTGATGGTCTATCTGGTGCAGCGGGAAGACTGCGGCCGTTTTTCCATCGCCGCGGACATCGATCCGAAGTACGCCAAGGGCCTTGAGGTGGCCATGAAGCAGGGGGTGGAGGTTCTGTGCTACGGCTGCCGGCTGACCCCCAGGGGCATCGACGTGGCCGGACCCGTCGCCCTGGAGCTGTAGTGCAATATTGTCCGACGGATGCCATAATCAGCCCATGAACGACATATCCGTGAAAGCCGCGCCCGCTGAAAGGCGCTCCGTCAAGATCCACCAGCCCGAGCATTTCGAGTGCATGCGCAAGGCGGGGCGGCTGGCGGCGGAAACCCTGGATTTCATTACCCCCTATATAATGCCCGGAGTAACCACCGGCGAGCTGGACCAGCTGTGCCACGATTTCATCGTCGATCATAAGGCTTATCCGTCGCCACTCAATTACCGCGGCTTTCCCAAGTCCATCTGCACGTCGATCAATCATGTCGTCTGCCACGGCATTCCGGGCAACAAACGGCTGGCCGAAGGCGACATCATGAATATTGACGTCACCGTCACCCTGGATGGCTGGTTCGGCGATTCCAGCCGCATGTTCCTGGCCGGCAAGGCGGGAGTGAAGGCCAAGCGGCTGGTGGACGTGACCTTCGAGGCCATGTGGAAAGGCATCCAAGCGGTGCGCCCCGGCGCCACCATCGGCGACATCGGCCACGCCATCCAGACCTACGCCGAATCCCAGCGCTGTTCCGTGGTCCAGGATTTTTGCGGCCATGGCCTGGGCCAGGTTTTCCACGATGCCCCCAACATCCTGCACTATGGCCGTCCGGGCGAGGGGATCGAACTGTGCGAAGGCATGTTCTTCACCATCGAGCCGATGATCAACAGTGGCCGTTATGATGTGAAGATCCTGGAAGACGGCTGGACGGCGGTGACCAAGGACCGGTCCCTATCCGCCCAGTTCGAACATTCCATCGGCGTCACCAAGGATGGCTACGAAGTCTTTACCCTGTCCCCCGCCGGGCTGGACCGCCCCCCTTATGATCCCTCTTATGGTCCCTCTGGCGGCCCCTCTTATGGTCCCTCTGGCGACGGGTAACCCGGTGAGCGAAAAGCCCGATCATGCCGGACACCGCCAGCGGCTGCGGCGACGGTTCATGAAGGGCGGCGCCGACGCCCTCGCCGACTACGAGCTTCTGGAACTGATCCTGTTCATGGCCCGGCCCCGGGGCGACATGAAGCCCCTGGCCAAGGCGATGCTCAGGCGCTTCGGCTCTTTCGCCGAGGTGATCAGCGCCGAACCGGCGGCGTTGACGGAAGAAAAAGGCGCCGGCGACGCGGTGGCGGTGGCCCTCAAGGCGGTACAGGCGGCGGCCCTCCGCCTGTTACGGGAACAGGTGATGGAGCGCCCGGTGCTGGCCAACTGGCAGGCGTTGATGGATTACTGCCGCGCCGCCATGGCCTATGAACCGGGGGAACGGTTTCGCGTCCTGTACCTGAACCGCAAGAACGTGCTGATCGCCGACGAGGTGCAACAGAAGGGCACCGTGGACCATACCCCGGTCTATCCGCGCGAAGTGGTGAAAAGAGCCCTGGAACTCGGCGCCACCGCCCTGATCATGGTCCACAACCACCCCTCGGGAGACCCGACCCCCTCGAAGGCCGACGTGGAGATGACCCGGGAAGTGCGGGAAGCCGGCGAAAAGCTGGGCATCGTGCTGCACGATCACGTGGTAGTCGGCAAATCCGGCCACTACAGCTTCAAGAACGAAGGGCTGGTCTGAGAAATTCCCACCTGTGCGACCGCCAGAATACGAGGTCAAACCTGTAAACTTGCCCTGCAATGTAATATTTGTTACACCAAACCCTCTTATTGGTGTAACAAATATTACCTAAAAGCTGGGGTATCATATCCGGATAAAGCAATTGCGCCCCCCGGCGTGGTGGAAAACCACAGGGAAAAAGAGCCATACAGGGATGGGGGCATAGGGGCAGGCAGCCATGCGGGACGGGGATAAAACAACGGTCGCCGGCAACGACGCGAACGGCGCCAGCGAAACCAGCGGCAAGCCCGGGCGCCGCAAGGGCATGAACGCCCGCCGGAACCAACTGGTCCAGGTTGTGCGCCAGCGGGGCTTTGTCTCCATCGAGGCCATGGCCGACCATTTCGCCGTTTCCTCGCAGACCATACGCCGCGACATCGATCAGCTTTGCCAGTCGAACAAGCTGGCCCGCTATCACGGCGGCGCCGGCTTGCCCACCGGTTCGGATTCCCTTGCTTATTCCAACCGGAAAGCCCGCTTTTCGGCGGAAAAGAGGGAAATCGCTACCCTGCTGGCGGCCCAGATTCCCAACGAGGCCTCCTTGTTCATCGACATCGGTACGACCATGGAAGCGGTGGCCGAGGCCCTTTCGGGGCATCGGGACCTGCGTATCATCACCAATCACATCAAGGTCGCCTCGATCCTCAGCGAACGCACCGATTTCGAAATCGTGCTGGCCGGCGGCATGGTGCGCAACCGGGACCAGGCCATCACCGGTGAAGCAACCAGCGAGTTTCTCGGTAAATTCAAGGTCAGTTACGGGATTTTCGGTATCGGCGCCATCGAGGACGACGGCACCATGCGCGATTATGACTATCGCGATGTCCAGGTTTCCAAGGCCGCTATGGCCATTTCCACCAACCGCTTCGCCGCCGCCGACCACAGCAAGTTCAACGGCGACGCCATGGTCGAATTGGGTCATGTTTCCGAAATCGACGCCTTCTTCACCGACGCCCGGCCACCCAAGCCGATCACCGGCGTGCTGGCCGAAAACAACGTGCAATTGTTCGTCCCCGAGTCCACCTAGGGAAAACGCAACGCCATGTCCGTCATCGAACTGGTCAACGTTAGCAAGTCGTGGGGGGGCGCCGTTGCCGTCGATGACGCCACGTTTACAGTCGAGGACGGCAGCTTTTTGGTCTTGCTGGGCCCGTCCGGTTGCGGCAAATCGACCACCCTGCGCATGATCGCCGGCCTGGAATCGGTTAGCGCCGGGACCATCCGCATCGCCGGCAATGATGTCACCCACCTGCCCGCATCCAAGCGGCGGATATCCATGGTCTTCCAGTCCTATGCCCTGTTCCCCCATCTGGATACGGCGGAAAACATCATCTTCGGCCTAAGGGTGCGAAAGGTGGCCGCCGCCGAACGGCGGGAACGGCTGAACAAGGTCGCCGACACCGTTGGTCTCGGCGGACTTCTGGACAGAAAGCCGTCCCAGCTTTCCGGCGGCCAGCGCCAGCGCGTCGCCCTGGCCCGGGCGATCATCGCCGAAACCGGCATCTGCCTGATGGATGAACCCCTATCCAACCTGGACGCTAAATTACGCCACGACATGCGGGTGGAAATCCGCGGCCTGCAACAACGCCTCGGTATGACCGTCATTTACGTCACCCACGACCAAGCGGAAGCCATGAGCATGGCCGATAAGGTAATCCTGCTGCGCGACGGGCGGATCGAGCAGGAAGGAACGCCGGAAGATCTCTACGATCACCCGGCAACCACGTTTTCCGCCAGTTTCATCGGCACCCCACCCATGAACCTCTTCGACCTGGCCGATGGCGCCGGCGGCGCGGTTATCTCCGAAACGGGAAGCGGGCCGGTGCTGGATGGGCCCGGACAGGGCTTCCAACTTGGCATCCGCCCCGAACATATCCGCATCACCGCCGGCGCGGGCATCGCGGCCCGCTTGCTGGCCACCGACTACCTGGGCGCCGACACCATCGTCAGCGCCCGCATCGGCGGGCAATCGCTGCTTATCCGCATGCCGGGCCGGTTCCATATCGGCGACGATCCCAACGTCAATCTTCGCTGGCCGTCCGAGGCGGTCCATGTATTCGACGGACAGACCGGAAACCGGGTAAATGGCCGCCGGGCGGTGGACCATGCGGCTTGAGCAGAATGAAAATTCAGACCATCGCGCCATTGGCGGAGGCCGGGCGCGAATTCACGGGCGAAACCTTTTGGGAATCGCCATCACACGAGGAAGGAAAAGCAAGGGAGGAAACCATGCTTAGAACAATGAAGCACCTTACCGGGGGCGTCGCAATGGCGGCGGCCCTGGTTTTGGGGCTGGGCGGAGCAGCCCAGGCCAAGACCGAACTTACCATGTATTATCCGGTCGCCGTCGGCGGGCCGCTGACCAAGATTGTCGATGGCCTGGTAGCCGATTTCGAGAAAGAGAATCAAGACATCAAAGTCAACGCCATCTATGCCGGCAATTACAACGACGCCCGCATCAAGGCCCTGGCGGCCCTGAAAAGCGGCAATCCAGCCCAGTTGTCGGTAATGTTTTCCATCGATATCTACGAGCTGATCGAACAGGGCGCCATCGTCGCCTTTGACGATATCGTCGAAACGGCGGAAGAAAAGGCCTGGCTGAAGAAGTTCTATCCGGCGCTGATGGAAAACGGCATCACCCAGGGCAAGACCTGGGGTATACCGTTCCAGCGTTCGACCATCGTCATGTACTACAACAAGGACGCCTTCCGTGACGCCGGCCTTGACCCCGACTCCCCGCCGGCGACGTGGGGAGACTTGGTCTCCGCCGGCAAGAAACTGACCAAGGCCGACGGTTCGCGCTGGGGCATGATGATCCCGTCCACTGGATATCCCTATTGGATGTTCGGCGCCCTGACCAAACAGAACGGCCAGACGCTGATGCACGGCGACGGCAACAAAACCTACTTTGACGCACCAGCGACGGTGGAAGCATTGCAGTTCTGGAAGGACCTGGGCAACAAGTACGCGGTAATGCCCAAGGGCACCATCGAATGGGGTACCCTGCGGCAGAATTTCCTGGAAGGTAAAACCGCCATCATGTGGCATTCCACCGGCAACCTGACGACGGTAAAAAAGAAAGCCAAGTTCGATTTCGGCGTCGCCATGCTGCCGGCTAAAAAGAGCCGGGGCACGCCGACCGGTGGCGGCAACTTCTACATCTTCAAGAAGACCTCGCCGGCCGAACGCAAGGCGGCGCTGACCTTTATCCGGTGGATGACGGCGCCCGAAAGGACCGCTCTGTGGAGCAAGCAGACCGGCTACATCGGCACTCGCCCCGATGCCTACCAGACCACGATCCTGAAGGACTATGTGGTCGAGTTCCCGCCGGCGGCGGTGGCCCGGGACCAACTGGACTTCGCCACGGCCGAACTCAGCACTTATCAGACGGGCCGGGTGCGCAAGCTGCTCGATGACGCCATACAGGCGGCGCTCACCGGTTCCAAGTCGCCCGGCGACGCCCTCGGTTCGGCGCAAAAACAGGCCGATCGGCTGCTCAAGCGGTACCGCTAGGCTTTCCGCGCTAACTCCTCCCGGGCCACCCTTCAACGGTGGTCCGGGAACTTTTTTATGTTGATTGAATGATGGAAGCGCAAAGCAACAGGATGAACCACGTCTACGGTTGGCTTTTGCTGCTGCCGGCGGCGGTATTTTTGCTTGCCTTCACCCATTACCCCACCGTCGCCACCCTGATGCAGAGTTTTTTTTCCGAGAGCACCGCGCTTCGGCCTTCCGTCTTTGTCGGCCTGGAGAATTATGAACTGCTGGCCGAGGATGAAATTTTCTGGAAGGTCCTGAACAACAACCTGTGGTACGCGGCCGGCACTATTCCAACCAGCATCGCGATCGCCATCCTGATGGCGATTTGGGTCAACCGGCGCCTGCCGGGCCGCGGTTTGGTCCGCATGGCCTATTTTACGCCCACCATCCTGCCGATGATCGCGGTCGCCAACATTTGGCTTTTTTTCTATACACCGGAAATCGGACTGTTCGACCAGATCGGCGCCGTGTTCGGAATGCCCAGCCAGAACTGGCTGGGCGACCCGGACCTGGTGCTGGGCAGCCTGATCGTCATGACCATCTGGAAGGAAGCCGGGTTCTTCATGATATTCTATCTGGCGGCGCTGCAATCCCTGCCGCCGGAACTCGAAGAAGCGGCCCACCTGGAAGGTGCGGGGCGATGGTATTTCTTCTGGCGGGTAACTTTTCCCCTGCTCATGCCGACCACCCTTTTCGTCATGATCAACGCGGTGATCAATTCCTTCAAGATGGTCGATCACCTGTTCATCCTGACCAAGGGCGGCCCCGACAACGCCAGTTCGTTGCTGCTGTATTACATCTTCGAGGTCGCCTTCAGCTTCTTCGATGAATCCTACGCCGCCACCCTGACCGTGGTTCTTCTGGTGCTGCTGGCGGTCATCGCCGTCGGGCAGTTCGTTCTCATGGACAAGCGGATTCATTACCGATGAACGACGTTGCCAGACTGACGCTGTTGGACCGGGTGGAAATATCCGCCGCCTGGCTGCTGGGCATTATCTGGCTGATGCCGCTGCTCTATGCCTTCTGGGCCGGCTTCCACCCGCCTGAGTACGCCACCCGCCTGGATCTGCTGGCGCCGCTGACGCTGGAGAATTTCGCCGAGGCCTGGAGCCAGGCGCCGTTCGCGCGTTTTTACCTCAACACCTTCATCCTGGTGACCTCGATCCTGATCGTCCAGTTCATCCTCTGCACCCTGGCCGCCTACGCCTTTGCCCGCTTTGAATTCTGGGGCAAGGACGTGGCCTTCGTGCTGGTGCTGGTGCAGTTGATGATCATGCCCGAAGTTCTGATCGTCGAGAACTACAGCACCATGAGCAGCCTCAACCTGGTCGATACCATTGCCGGCATCGGCCTGCCCTACATGGCCAGCGCCTTCGGCATTTTCCTTTTGCGCCAGACCTTCAAGACCATCCCCAAGGAACTGGAGGACGCAGCGCGAATCGAAGGATGCTCGGTGTTGCAAATCCTGTGGAAGGTCTATGTGCCCCTGGCCCGGCCGACCTATTTGGCCTACGGGCTGGTTTCGGTCAGCTATCACTGGAACAACTTCCTGTGGCCGCTGATCATCACCAATTCGGTGGAGACCCGGCCCCTGACCGTCGGACTAGCCATCTTCGGGGCACCGGAATCGGGCGTCGACTGGTCGGTTATTTCCGCCGCCACCCTGCTCGCCGTGGCTCCCCTGCTGGTCGCCTTCCTGTTGTTCCAGCGCCAATTCGTTCAGTCCTTCATGCAGGCCGGCATTAAATGACCGCCATCGTCACCTGGAACATCCAGTGCGGCCTCGGCTGCGATGGAAAGGTGGATCTGGATCGAACCGCCAGGGTCATCCGCGCCATGGGCGATGCCGACGTCATCTGCCTGCAAGAGGTGGCCCGTTTGATGCCTGGCCTGGGCGGCGGCGCCGATCAGGTGGCGGACCTGTCAGGCTTGTTTCCGGAATACGAGTTCCACTTCGGCGCCGCCCTGGACTGGGCCGGAGAGGCCGCCGGGAAGCGCCGCCGGTTCGGCAACCTGATCCTGTCCCGCCTGCCGGCCCTTCAGGCCTTCCGCCACCTCCTGCCGGAACCGTCGGATCCTTCGGTCGCGCACATGCCCCGCCAAGCTACCGAGGTGACCGTTCGAGCCGCCGGCGGGCCCTTGCGAATCCTCACCACCCATCTGGAATTCAATTCCCCGCGGCAAAGGGCCCGACAGGTGGATGCCTTGCGTTCCCTGCACCGGGAAACGTCGGGCAACGCCCGGCGGCCCGGGGTCGACCCAGGCGGCGGCCTTTATGCCCGCGTGGCCCGGCCGGAAACGGCGGTGATCTGCGGCGATTTCAACTTCACCGAAACCGATCCCGAATACGGCCGCTTGCTGGCCCCCTTCGAGGATGAAACGCCGGAGGTGCCCAGGCTGCCAAGACTAACCGATGCCTGGGCCGCGGCTCACGGGGAAAAACCCCACGCCCCCACCTGTGGCGTCTTCGACCAAGACCAATGGCTTCAGGGAGCCCATTGCCGGGATTTCTTCTTTGTCACCGGCGACCTGGCCGGGCGCATCGAATCCCTCGAGGTGGATACGGAAACCGATGCATCCGATCACCAGCCCCTGAGGCTGACATTGGCCGACGATTTGGTATAGTGAGGCCACCCCCTATCTGGTGCCGTATCATCCATGACCACCCTGCTTGAAAGACGACGGATCGAGGCCCAACTGGCCAAGCCCATCTTCGAGGCCCTGGCGGCCGAAATGGGGGCCGAAAAGGCCCGCGAACTGCTTGGCGGCGTAATCCGCGACCTGGCCGTCGAAGCGGGGCGGGCGGTGGCGGATGGAGAGGCCAAAGAAGGGAAAGGCCCCACCGATCTGCTGTCCTTCTCCGCCATGACCGATGTGTGGGGCGCCGGCGGCGCCCTGGAATTCGAGATCCTGGAAAAATCGGCGCAACGCTTTTCCTTCGACGTCACCCGCTGCCGCTATGCGGAAATGTACCGTGAAATGGGGCTGACCGGCCTGGGAGACGTGCTGTCGTGCAACCGGGACGGGGCCTTCTGCACCGGCTATGATGCGCGCATCCGCATGACGCGGACGGAGACCATCATGGGCGGGGCCAAACGCTGCACCTTCCGCTTTACCCTGGACGATAAAACCTAACTTATAGTACCGGCGCGGCGGCTTCCCCCGGAAACTGTGAACGTCACCGGCGCACAAGGGCAACCTTTCCATGATCACGTTTCGGGTCTTCGTTCCTTTCGCCCTGGGCTATTTCCTTTCCTACCTGTACCGGGCGGTGAACGCGGTCATCGCGCCGGACCTGATCCGCGACCTGGGGCTGGACGCCGCCGACCTGGGGTTGCTGACCAGCACCTACTTCCTCACCTTCGCCGCCTTCCAGTTGCCTTTGGGGCTGCTGCTGGACCGCTTCGGCCCGCGGCGCACGGAAGCGGCATTGTTATTGTTCGCCGCCGCCGGCGCCGGCACCTTCGCCGCCGCCCCGTCCACCGAAATGTTGATTGTCGGCCGGGCGCTGATCGGCTTCGGCGTTTCCGCCTGCCTGATGGCGGCGTTCAAGGCCTTCGTTATCTGGTTTCCCAGGGAACGCCTGCCCCTGGTCTACGGCATCCAGATGGCGGCCGGCGGCTTGGGCGCCCTGACCGCCACCGTGCCGGTGGAGGCCGCCCTGCACATCACTGACTGGCGCGGCGTGTTCTGGATTTTGGGCGGGCTGACCATCGTCGCCTCGGGCGTCCTCTTTTTCGCCGTTCCCGAAAAGCAGACCGGCCAGCCCCAAACCACGTTCGGTGAACAATTGCGGGGCGTGGCGCGGATTTTTTCCAGCCCCGTATTCTGGCGGGTGGCGCCGGTAACGGTGGCGGCCCAGGCCGCCTTCCTGTCCATCCAAAGCCTGTGGACCGGCCCCTGGCTGCGCGACGTCGGCGGGCTGGACCGGGGCGCCGTCGCCGACAGCCTGCTGATGATCGCCGCCGCCATGATCGCCGGGTTCATCTCCATCGCGGTTCTGACCGACCGGCTAGCCCGTTGGGGGGTCAAGCCGATGTCCGTCGCCGTTCCGGCCATGGGCCTGTTCATGGTCCTGCAGGCGGCCATCATCATCCAGCCGGCGGGTCAGATGGCGGATCCGATGGCCGGCGCCGGGCTGTCCCTGTGGATGCTGTTCGGGTTTTTCGGCACCACCGGCATCCTGCCCTATGCGGTGATGTCGCAGAGTTTCCCGCCCCACCTGGCGGGAAGGGTCAACACCGGGCTCAACGTGCTGGTGTTCACCTCCGCCTTTTGCGCCCAGTGGGGCATGGGCGCCATCATCAACCTGTGGCCGGTCAGCCCTTCGGGCGGCTATGACCCGGCCGGATACCAGGCCGCCTTCACGGTAATGCTGGCCCTGCAGGGGGCGGCGATGACCTGGTACCTTTTGTTCCGGCGTTCCTTATAAAATTAAGGGCTCCATCACCCGCTTCCGGGATCAGGCCCAACCTGACCTCGCCGCCCGGCGAGTGAACGATGACCCGCGGCCAAGGCCCACTCCAGCGCCAGCCGGGGGAATGCGGTTCCCTTGGCGGCTGAATCGAAGCACGGCTTTTCGACAACTTGGAGCTGATCCGGAAAATGCAGTATAGTGGCGTTGCGTCTGGCGTATTGTCTGGAACCATCAGATAAGGGAGAGACCAATGACAACGGTACAGCAATTGCTCGATGCCAAGGGCCACGAGGTATTGTCAATGCATCCGGACAGCTCCGTGCTCGACGCCATCCGGAAAATGGCCGACGAAAACGTCGGCTCGCTGGTCGTGGTCGAGGACGGTCAACCGGTCGGCCTCTTTACCGAGCGGCATTACGCCCGCAGCGTTTTCCTCAAGGGGAAATCATCACCGACGACGCCGATCAGGGATATCATGGAAACCCGCGTCGTCCATGTGCGGCCCGAGCAGACGGTGGAGGAATGCATGGCGGTCATGAGCGATAAACGCGTCCGGCACCTGCCCGTCCTGAAAGGACAGGAACTGATCGGCATCGTCTCGATCGGCGACCTGGTGAAAAGCACCATCGCCGACCAGAAATTCATCATCGAGCAGCTCGAACACTACATCCACGGCTAATACCAAAAAGCGGCGAAGTACTGTTGGCCGGCGGCCGGCATGGTGCGGGTGTCCACGGCGGCGCCCTTTGACGTCAAGGTTTCCCCAGGGGCTCACTCCCGGGTTGACCACAACCCCGCCACACCTTTCAAGGCTTCTCTTTCAAACTGGGCAAACCGGGCCGATTTCAGTAAACTTCCCCTCCCCCACCCGCATTTGGAGACCCGGATGATCCCCCGTTACAGCCGCCCCAGCATGACCGCCATCTGGGAGCCCACCAACAAGTTCCGCATCTGGTTCGAGATCGAGGCCCACGCCTGCGACGCCCAGGCGGAATTGGGCGTCATCCCCCGGCAAGCGGCGAAAGCGGTGTGGGACAAGGGCGACAAGCCCTACACCGCCGAACGCATCGCCCGCATCGACGAGATCGAACGGGAAACCCATCACGACGTCATCGCCTTCCTCACCGAGTTGGCCGAACACGTGGGCGGCGAGGCCCGCTTCATCCACCAGGGCCTGACCTCGTCGGACATCGGGGACACCTGCCTGGCGGTGCAGTTGACCCAGGCCGCCGATATCCTGCTGGCCGATATGGAGGCGCTGCTGGCGGGGCTGAAAAAGCGCGCCCTGGAACACAAGATGACCGTCTGCATGGGCCGCAGCCACGGCATCCACGCCGAGCCGGTGACCTTCGGCCTCAAGCTGGCCGGCTTCTACGCCGAATTCCGGCGCGGCCGGGAACGCCTGCGAACGGCGCGCCGGGAAATCGCCACCTGCGCCATTTCCGGCGCCGTCGGCACCTTCGCCAACATCGATCCCCGGGTGGAAGAACACGTGGCTAAAAAGCTGGGCCTGACGCCGGAGCCCGTTTCCACCCAGGTCATTCCCCGGGACCGGCACGCCGCCTTCTTCGCCGCGCTTGGCGTCATCGCCAGCTCCATCGAGCGGCTGGCGACCGAAATCCGCCATCTGCAACGAACCGAAGTGCGCGAGGCGGAGGAATTCTTCGCCCCCGGCCAGAAGGGCTCGTCGGCCATGCCCCACAAGCGCAACCCCATCCTGACCGAGAACCTGACCGGACTGGCGCGCATGGTCCGTTCGGCGGTGGTTCCGGCCCTGGAGAACGTCGCCCTGTGGCACGAACGGGACATCTCCCATTCTTCCGTCGAGCGCATGATCGGCCCCGACGCCACGATAACCCTCGACTTCGCCCTGGCGCGCCTGGCCGGGGTGGTGGAAAAGCTTTTGGTCTATCCCGACGCCATGCAGCGCAACATCGACCGCCTGGGCGGGCTGGTGTTTTCACAACGGGTGCTGCTGGCCCTGACCCAGGCGGGCATGAGCCGCGAGGACGCCTACAAAGCGGTGCAGCGCAACGCCATGGAGGTATGGAAATCGGGCAAAAGCTTTCTCGACCTGCTCAGGGCCGACGGCGAGGTGACGGCGCGCCTGGAGGCGAAAGAACTGACCGCCCTGTTCGACATGGGCTATCACACCCGGCAGGTGGACGCTATCTTCGAAAGGGTTTTCGGCGAAAGCTGAAAAGCCGCTAGGAACTTTCCCCGGCGATCTGCTCGTAGGCGATGGCTTCCTGGCGCTCCAGCTCGTCGCGGACCCGTTGCTCATCCATCTCGATGTCCCGGTCGCTGAAATCCTTCATCACCTTGCGGATCACGTCATCCACACCCGGCTCTTCAAGGTCGGCGATCACCACTTCCTTGGCGTAGGCTTCCGCCTCGGCCCCGGCGATCCCCATCTGTTCCGCCGCCCACAGGCCCAGCAGCTTGTTGCGCCGTGATTCGGCCCTGAATTTCTGTTCTTCGTCCAGTTTGAACTTGGCTTCGTAGCCTTTTCCCCGCTCGCGGAACGTATTCTTCATGTCTGCCTTCTCTCCGGGTGGGTAGTGGGAAGGTGACTCTAGGCAGGTGTCGCTTCCGGCGCAACGAAAAGAAACGACGGGCGCGCCGGTCTGCTAGACTGCCCCCCATGTGCACGCTCGTCATCCTGCGCCGGCCCGGTCACCAGTGGCCGCTGATCATCGCCGCCAACCGGGATGAAATGGCCGACCGGCCGTCGAGCCCGCCGGACCGCCACTGGCCCGACCGGCCCCAAGTCACCGCCGGCAGGGATGACCTGTCCGGCGGCACCTGGCTGGGGATCAACGATTATGGACTTGTTGCCGGGGTGCTCAACCGGGTGGGCTCCCTGGGCCCCCGGCCGGAATACCGCAGCCGGGGCGAATTGCCCCTGGAGGCCCTGGACCACGCCGAGGCGGCGGTAGCGGCCAACGCCCTGTCCAACGTCAACCCAACCGCCTTTCGTTCTTTCAACCTGGTTATCGCCGACACCCGGGAAGCCTTCTGGTTGTGTTCCCGGGGGGGTGAAGAGGGACCCGGGGCGGGCAATGGCGGCCCTCCGCCGCCAGGGATCCATAGGGTGGAAATGGCTCCCATCCCCGTCGGCCTGTCGATGATCACCGCCCACGGCCTCAATGACCCGGCATCCCCGCGCATCGGCCTGTACCTGGACCGGTTCAGAAAGGCCGCCCCCCCATCCCCCGGCCCGACCCCTGATCCGGTTGCGTGGAAGGCCTGGATCAGCCTGCTTTCATCCCGGAAAAGCGCCGATTCCGACGACCCCACGGGGGCCATGACGGTGGTCACGGAGGGTGGCTTCGGCACCGTTTCCTCGTCCCTGATCGCCCTGCCCCAGCCATCCTTGGGCGAAATCCGGGCCCAATGGCTGTTCGCCGCCGGGCCACCGGGAGAGGCCGCCTATTCTCCTTTAAATATTTGATCTAAAAGTCTTTTTCGTGATATTGTATTGATGGAGGAGTCCTGCTATATCAAGCTTGACGGCAGGCTGAGTTTCGGTCGCCCCTCTGTCGATGCTCCAACCCCATACCCCACGGCGGGAATACCATGATGGCCAGACGCAGACGGCAGATTTTCGAGGGCAAGGCCAAGGTCCTGTTCGAGGGCCCAGAACCGGGTACCATTGTCCAGTATTTCAAGGACGACGCCAGCGCCTTCAACTCCAAGAAGAAGGGGATCATCACCGGCAAGGGCGTGCTGAACAACCGCATTTCCGAATACCTGATGACGTGCCTGGGTGAAATCGGCATCCCCACCCATTTCGTCCGCCGCCTCAATATGCGCGAGCAACTGGTGCGCGAGGTGGAGATCATTCCCATCCAGGTGGTGGTCCGCAACGTCGTCGCCGGATCCCTGGTCAAGCGGTTCGGCATGACCGAGGGCTCGCCCCTGCCCCGTTGCGTCGTCGAATACTATTACAAGTCCGACGAGCTGGACGATCCCATGGTCACCGAAGAGCACATCACCGCCTTCGGCTGGGCGTCGCCCCAGGACATGGACGAAATCATGTCCCTGGCACTGCGCATCAACGACTTCCTGAGCGGCCTGTTCCTCGGCGTCGGCATCCGGCTGGTGGACTTCAAGCTGGAATTCGGCCGCCTGTGGGAAGGCGACCAGATGCGGATCATGCTGGCCGACGAGATCAGCCCCGACAGTTGCCGCCTGTGGGACAAAAAAACCAACGACAAGATGGACAAGGACCGCTTCCGCGGCGACATGGGCAAGGTGGAGGAAGCCTACCA
The DNA here is from genome assembly GCA_024278615.1 of Alphaproteobacteria bacterium. GTDB lineage: Bacteria > Pseudomonadota > Alphaproteobacteria > Rhodospirillales > 2-02-FULL-58-16 > JAJRSS01. Next base: position 7,214 of record JAJRSS010000185.1, on the reverse strand, counting down.
GGAAGTGGCCCGCCGCTTGGGGATCTTGCCGGAAAGCGGCCCCCGGGATATGCAGGGCCCCGAGGTCATGCAATAGTGAGGTTCGTCGCGGAACAATTTGTTTGAACCCATCGACTCCCCGTCTGGAAAAATTTTGAAAGCACCTGCCTCTTGAAAGCAACCGTCCACGTTACCCTGAAGAACGGCGTCCTCGACCCCCAGGGCAAGGCCGTGCGGAACGCCCTCGGCGCGCTTGGTTTCGATGGCGTCAAGGGCGTGCGCCAGGGCAAGTTCATCGAACTGGACCTGGTTGAAACCGACCCGGCCACGGCGCGGGAAAACCTGGACGCCATGTGCAGGCAACTGCTCGCCAACACGGTGATCGAAAACTATTCCATCGAGATACTGGAGTAAGGGTGCTTTCAGCGGTCCGCAAACGCAAAGAGGATCGGTGGACGCGGCAACCAACTGAACGCTGAGAGCCGAGGGCTAGACCATGAAAGCTGCCGTCATCGTTTTTCCCGGCTCCAACTGCGACCGCGACGTCAAGGTGGCGCTGGAACAAAGCATCGGCGGCCCCGTTTCCATGGTCTGGCACCGGGACACGGACCTTCCTCCTGTTGACCTGATCGTCATTCCCGGCGGCTTTTCCTATGGCGATTACCTGCGCTCGGGGGCCATGGGCGCCCATTCGCCGATCATGAAAGAGGTGGCGGCGCGGGCCCGTCGGGGCGTACCGGTGCTGGGCATCTGCAACGGCTTCCAGATCCTTACCGAAGCCGGCCTGCTGCCCGGCGTTTTGATGCCCAACGCCGGGCTAAAATTCGTCTGCAAGGACGTGTATTTGCGCATCGGGCAGGCGAATACCGTGTTCACCCGCCTTTACCGGCCAGACCAGGTGATCCGCCTGCCCATCGCCCACCATGACGGCAACTACTTCGCCGACGCCGAAACGTGCAAGGCCTTGGAAGACGAGGGCCGCATCGCCATGCGCTATTGCAGCCCCGATGGCGAAATCACCGAAGACGCCAACCCCAACGGGTCCCTGGGCAACATCGCCGGAGTGCTGAGCGCGAACCGCACCGTGCTCGGCCTGATGCCCCATCCGGAGCGGCTGGCCGAGGCGGCGTTGGGCGGCGCCGACGGCCGGGCCATGTTCGATGGCCTGGTGGAAGCCCTGGCGGCGTAGACGCCAGAAAAGGACGGACAGCGGAACCCGTGCTTCTTCCCCTTCACGACGACAACCCCCTGGACCGCATTCGCTACCCGTACATGACCGTCGGCATCGTCGGCGTCTGCGTCGCCGTTTTTCTGTACCAGTTGTCCCTGGACCCCCGGGCGGCACAGGTCTTCGTGCTCGGCTTCGGCGCCATCCCGGCGGTGATCTTCGGCAATGCCATGCTGCCGCCGGAACTGGTTGGCGCGCCTGCGCCCCTGACCCTGGTGACCAGCATGTTCCTGCACGGCGGGTTCCTGCACCTGCTGGGCAACATGCTGTTCCTGTGGGTTTTGGGCGACAACGTGGAGGACGCCCTGGGCCACAAGCGGTTCATTGCTTTTTACCTGCTGGCCGGCATCGCCGCCGCCATGGCCCACGGGCTCAGCGGAACGGCCTCGAAAATCCCCATGATCGGCGCCTCCGGCGCCATATCCGGGATCATCGGAGCCTACCTGGTGCTGCACCCGAAAGCCCGGATCAAGGTGCTGATCTCGTTTTTTATCGTCTGGCTGCCGGCCTATGTGGTGCTTGGTTTCTGGATCGGCTACCAGATTTTCAGCGCCTCCATGGCCGCCGGTGGAGCCGGCGGCGGCGTCGCCTGGTGGGCCCACATCGGCGGCTTCGCGGCGGGCGTGTTGCTGATCGTCCCCATGCGGCAAAAGGGCGTGCCCCTGTTCGACGCTGGAAAAAAGCGCTTCGAGCTGCGCCTGGGCGCCGCCGCGCGGCGAAAAGAGGCCGCCGCGACGCGGCGCAAAAAAAAGGGCGGCAGCAGGGGCGGCAAGCGCGGCCCCTGGGGATAACCACCGCCCAACCCCCATTGTCAAAACGAACCCATCTGCTATGAAAACGCGGCCATGAGCGAAACCTCCCCCGAACCCCGACAAATCACCCCCGACATCATCGCCCGGCACGGGCTGACCGGCGAGGAATATGCCAAGATTCTCGATATCCTGGGCCGGGAGCCCAACATCACCGAATTGGGCATCTTCTCGGTCATGTGGTCGGAGCACTGTTCCTACAAGTCGTCGAAGAAATGGCTCAAGACCCTGCCGACGGAGGCGCCGTGGGTGATCTGCGGACCCGGCGAAAACGCCGGCATCATCGACATCGGCGACGGCCAGGCGGCCATCTTCAAGATGGAGAGCCACAACCACCCGTCTTTCATCGAGCCCTACCAGGGGGCGGCGACGGGCGTCGGCGGCATCCTGCGCGACGTCTTCACCATGGGCGCGCGCCCGGTCGCCAATCTGAACGCCCTGCGCTTCGGCGATCCCGGCCACGGCAAGACCCGCCACTTGGTTGCCGGCGTGGTCGCCGGCATCGGCGGCTATGGCAACTGCGTCGGCGTGCCGACGGTGGGCGGCGAATGCACCTTCCACGGGGCCTATAACGGCAACATCCTGGTCAACGCCATGACCGTGGGCATCGCCGATACGGATAATATTTTCTATTCCCAGGCGTCGGGAGTGGGCAACGCCATCGTTTATGTGGGGTCCAAGACCGGGCGCGACGGCATCCACGGGGCGACCATGGCGTCGACCGAATTCAACCAGGATTCGGAGGAAAAGCGCCCCACCGTTCAGGTCGGCGACCCGTTCACCGAAAAACTGCTGATCGAGGCCTGCATGGAACTGATGGCCACCGACGCCATCGTCGCCATCCAGGACATGGGGGCGGCGGGGCTGACCTCGTCGTCCTTCGAAATGGCGTCCAAGGGCGACTTGGGGGTGGAACTGGACCTGGACCGCGTGCCCCAGCGGGAAGAGGGCATGACGGCTTACGAAATTATGCTGTCGGAAAGCCAGGAACGCATGTTGATGGTGCTGCGCCCCGGCGCCGAAGACATGGCGCGGTCCGTTTTCGAAAAATGGGAACTGGATTTCGCCATCATCGGCGTTCTCACCGATACCGGCCGCATGGTGCTGACCATGGGCGGCGAAAGGGCCGCCGACCTGCCGATCAATCCCCTGGCCGAGGCGTCGCCCGAATACGACCGGCCGTGGACGCCGACACCGGCATCGCCGCCCGCCGCCGCCATCCCGCCCGGCGACGATGGGCCACCCCTGGAATCGTTGAAGCGCCTGCTGGGCTGCCCCGACCTGGCCAGCAAGCGCTGGGTGTGGGAACAGTACGATCACATGGTGATGGCCGATACCGTCCACCGGCCCGGCGGCGACGCCGCCGTGGTCCGCGTGCATGGCACGGCCAAGGCCCTGGCCATGACCAGCGACTGCACGCCCCGCTATTGCCTGGCCGACCCGGTCGAGGGCGGTCGCCAGGCGGTGGCCGAAGCCTGGCGCAACCTCACCGCCGTCGGCGCCAGGCCGCTGGCGATCACCGACTGCATGAATTTCGGCAACCCGGAAAAACCGGAAATCATGGGCCAGTTCGTCGGCGCCATCGAAGGCATGCGCGACGCCTGCCGGGCGCTGGAGTTTCCCGTCGTTTCGGGCAACGTGTCGCTGTACAACGAGACCCAGGGCAAGGCCATCCCGCCGACGCCGACCATCGGCGGCGTCGGTTTGCTGGAAGACCTGGCCTTGGCCGTCAACCTGGCCTTCGCGGGCGAAGGCCAGGATTTGATCCTGATCGGTGAAACCAAGGGCCATTTGGGCCAATCCCTGTACCTGTGCCAAGCGCTGGGCAGCGAAACGGGCCCGCCGCCGCCGGTGGACTTGAAGGCGGAACGCGGGAACGGCGATTTCATCCGCGCCATGATCGGCGGCGGCCGCATCACCGCCTGCCACGACATCGCCGACGGCGGGCTTTTGGTGGCGGTGGCCGAAATGGCCCTGGCCGGAAATATCGGCGCAAGGGTCACCGCGCCCGCCGCCACGCCTGACAACCGGGACCCGCGCCTGTACGCCGGCTGGCTGTTCGGCGAGGACCAGGGGCGCTATCTGGTGACCACCACCGATGGGGATTCGCTGCTCGGCGAAGCCGGCAAGGCCGGCGTGCCGGCGGCGAAAATCGGCGTCACCGGCGGTGGCGCCATCGAACTGGACGGCCAGCGCATGACCATTGATGAACTGCGCGACGCCAACGAACGCTGGCTGCCCGAATACATGGCGGGTCCGTAAACGCCTCCTGACACAGATCCCTGCCTTGTCATTCCTTGAGCTGTTCCCGCCTCTGAGCGGGACAAATTTCTCGGCTCAACTCCCGGCCACTTTCATGCGCAGCACGGATGCGCCTTTTCTTGAGAAGGCAGGTCAACCGGAAAGAGGAGAGTTAATTCAACAAAGACTTCGCACCAATAATCTGAAAATTTACCGGAAATTAGTGATTTGTTTTCTATTCTAGTAAATTCTAGGTAGCCTCCAAAAGAACACTGTTGCGACTTCATAAGGGTTTACGTGAATTTCCAGTTGACGGGAGTAGCCGTGTGGTTAGACCGGATTCGGAAAATTCATTGATTGATCGTCAGACAGCCCAAAACAAATCATTGGGTGGTACGGTCTCATCCGCCCAACCCGGGGCGTCCCTGCGGATGAACAAACTTCCATTGCCCTGGCTAATCGGGTTGGCCACCGTGGTTGCCGGTCTTATCTTCGTCTTCGACGCCCTGATGCCGTTCGGTACCTCCTGGGAAGCTCTCTATATCAGCTTGGTCTTCCTTGGATTCTGGTTTCCAAGGCGGAACCACATCTTTGTCCTCGCTTCGATTAGCTCAGCGCTCATAATTACCGGCTATGTTATCTCATCCGCCGGTGGCCTCCATAAGACGAATTCCGCCAATCACCTGCTGTTCATACTTGTCGTCTGGATTGCGGCCTTTTTCACCGCCAAATATAAAGAAACCGAAAATAACTTCCACCAGCGTGAAACTTACCTGCGGGCGGTCATGGATACGGCCGGGGATGGAATCATTACCATCGACCAACGAGGCACTATTCAGACGTTCAATCCCAGCGCGGAAAAAATGTTTGGCTACGCGCCGGATGAAATCGTGGGGCGAAATGTCGCTATACTGACACCAAAGCCCGTCCGCGATCACCATGATGACTATCTCAAGAACTATGTGAGCAAAGGAGGGGGCGGAGTCGCCTTCTCAAATGTTGAGGTTGAAGGCCAGCATAAGGACGGCTCCCCGATTCCACTGGAAATTACCGTCACCGAAATGTGGGCCAACAATCAAACAATGTTCGTCGGTGTCTTGCGTGACATCACCGAACGCAAGAAAATCGAGGAAAAATTGCGGGAAAGGGAAAGACTGCTTGCCCACCACATGGGAAATACAATGTTGGCGGCGGTGAACTTCGATTTGAATTTCTGCATAACCGAATGGAATTCGGCGGCGGAAAAAATCTTCGGATACACACGGGATGAGGCCATTGGGAAAAGGGCTGCGGACCTGATCATACCCTCCGGAGAGGCAAACATTAAAGTTGGTCAGGTTTTTCAGTCGCTGCTGCATATGAAAGGCGGAACGCGCAGCAACAACCAGAACGTCACCAAGGACGGCAGGTTGGTGGATTGCGAGTGGTACAATACGCCTTTGCAGAATACCGATGGCACTGTCGTTGGCATTGCTTCCCTTGCCTTGGACGTAACCGAACAAAAACATGATAAAGCCCTGTTGAAGGCACAGATGAAGGAACTTGAACACCATTTGCGGGATATCGAATCCGCCCGATCCCAACTGGAAGAACAAGCGGCGGAAATGGCGGAATTGGCGGAAACCGAGGTAATTCTCAAACAAGAAGCGATGGTGGCGAACCAAGCCAAGACCGATTTTTTAGCTTCCATGAGCCACGAACTGCGTACACCGATGAACGCCATCCTCGGTTACGCTCAACTTATGGAACTTGATGGCACCGATCCCCTGACCGAGGAGCAGGCGAATTTCGTCGGCAACATCGCCAAGGCCGGCTATCACCTTCTGGAACTGATCGATGAGGTTTTGGACCTTGCCAAGGTCGAATCGGGCAAGGTCGGGTTGTCGCTTGAGAACATTGATCCCGGGGAGGTTCTGAATGAATGCCATGCGCTCATTCAGCCGATGGCGGAAAATTACGACATAGGGTTTCGGGATTTGCAGGTGGATGACCCCTTGCCGCCGGTTCGCGCCGATCACACCCGGCTTCGGCAGATCGTGATGAACTTGGCGTCCAACGCCATCAAATACAACCGGGAAGGCGGGTCCCTGTCCATCGCTTGCGGCGTTTCGCCGGAATTCGCCGACCGGCTGCGCATATCCGTGGCGGATACGGGCCCCGGCATCCCGGAAAACATGCGGGCGAAATTGTTCGAACCCTTCAACCGCTTGGGCGCCGAAACCGGAACTATCGAAGGGACCGGCATTGGCCTGACAATTACTAAGAAGCTGGTGCATATGATGGGCGGGTCCATCGATTTTCATAGTGTCGTCGGAGAAGGCAGCACCTTCTGGATCGAGCTGCCAATAGCCGATGAGGTCACCGCCAAAGCGGATCAGACTTTATTGGATCCGGCGTACTCCAGCGCTTCGTTTGAACGTCTGCGAAACATTCCGTTCACAATGCTTTATGTGGAGGACAACGTCTCCAACCGCAACCTGATGCAAGATATCGCGAAGCATTTCCCGAAGCTGACGCTGCTGATGGCGGTGAATGCGCAGAAAGGGTTTTATCTGGCCGAAAAACACCGGCCGGACCTTATCGTTCTCGATATCCACTTGCCGTCCATGAGTGGGATCGATGCGATAGCGTACCTTCGTGAAATGCCGGAAACAAGAGAAACCCCAATCATGGCTCTCAGTGCCGCGGCGATGCCCGAAGATATCGAACGGGCCCTGGCGGCGGGGTTTGATGACTATCTCACCAAACCCCTGCAAATCTCGAACTTCGTGATTTCGGCCCTCAGGCTGCTGGACACAGAACAAAGTACCTGCTTAAGGGTTAGTGGGAATGTCCCGAGGGATGTTGAAAAAGGAATGGCGGCGTTGCCCGCCTTGAGCCTGTAGGCTCGAGGTGTCGATTCTCGAAAGGAGAGCAACGCCATGACCAGAACTAACACGAACTCCACTGCCGTCACC
>JAJRSS010000184.1 GCA_024278615.1 Alphaproteobacteria bacterium | reverse complement strand
TTGTCGCCTCGAAGCGCCTCAAGCGCGACCTTGGCCTTGAAATCCGCTGTAAACCGTCGTCGTATCGTCATCGTCGTATTCCTCCGTTATCCGGACGAATACACCTTAACACCCTGTCCGATTTTCTAGGACCACCTCAGTACCTTCATAGGCCAGAGAGTTCTCGTTAACACTGACACTGACCCAGTCTGGATTTAATAAATGCGGCACATAGAGGATGAGCCCCAGCGCTGTTCCGGCTAATGCGAAGTACAAAAATATTTTCTTTCGGCGGCTTTCGGGTGGTTCCAGCATATAAGTACCGAATGGAATCCAGACGGGCCACATAAACCAGGAAAAGAAGATGAACCCCATCGCACCCCACCAAACCATATTGGGATCGCTGACATTCAGCCCCATCCAAACATGACCCTCCATAAACTGCTGAATGCCGGCCATCACCGGCATGAAAGCAATCGGTAGATATCTTTTATTTATTTTCCATGCCTTCCAACTCGCGAAAGCCCCACCCGCGACCAACACGCCGGCGGCGGCAAAACTAACGGATTCGGAAAAACACATAAATGACTCCAAATTATTGGGGGAGAAACGCGGCGCCTCGCATCGCCTCTTTCTAGGGCGATAACTTGACAATGCCAACCCAAATGTCGCACTTCGCATCCTATCCCATCAGCAAATTCCCAGTGGACTGATGAAGGAAGTAGTATGGTACATGCCAAGTCGGGTACGGGAGCGGCGAACGCGAAACTGCTGTTGAGTTATACCGTAATCGGCGCGCTGATCGGGCTGGTCGTTCTGCTCCGCTGACCATTTTCGTATTGTGGTTGGAACTCTCGACAACGGTAATAAACCAGACAACCTATATGGATTTTGCGCAAAGCCGGTTGTGGCCCGGTTTTGCGCCCCGCCCGACCTTTTGTGGGATTGGTTTATTTGCCGATTGGCGACCTTCTTGAATTTGGTTTCGGTATTCTGACCCGCTTGGTTATTCGCCGATTGAGGGAATTGCGGTTTTTTTCAGGCATAATCCGCAACACCATTCCTGAAACCATAGCTGCCGGTGAGCGCAGCCAGACGGAACTCAAGTCTTCGGTCCGTTGGGATATGGAAACCATGCTCGGCATGCCGCCCCGGGATGGGCCGGCGCCGACGCCCACTGCCTGGTCGTGCGCCCGCCCCACGCCGAGGCGGCGAAAGCCGGCCAACGGGTGGAGATATTGCCGCTGGCGCGGGGAACGGTTTCCATTTAATCCGGACTGGCTTTGCCACAAGACGGAACCCGCTGAACCGCCCTTCCGCATGCCGGCCATCTTTCACCCGCAACGAACGTCGCGAATTTACACCCGCAACCTATTCCAGGATTCGAATTTTTGGGGTTATGGGAAGATCGCCTTACCGTCGTGTGGAGATGAGGCGGTTGTAAATCCAGGCGATCAGGGTGCCGAAGATGAAGCCGTTCACGAACCCCCACACCGCGCCCGCCACGCCGCCGACGAAGGTCGGTGAAAACCCCACATAGAGCGAAGAGAGAATCATCACCATCGGCGTCCCCCAGTCGAAAAAAGCGGCGGCGAGACTTAGGATAAAGGCCGAGATCGCCAAGGTAATCCCGACGGCAAGGCCGAAGCTGATGACGCCCAGGTTCGCTTTCAATGGAGGGAACGGCGCCGGAGGCTGAGGCTGAGCCAAAGGGGCTTGAGGCGCCGGTTGGGCCGGTGGCTCCGTCTGTTCGCTCATGGATTCCCCCTTACTGGTTTTTCCTTGCCGCTCCGCCGCTCACAGGGGTTCGAATCTTCCAGGCAGAATACGCCAATCATCATCGCCGTCACGGTCATTAATTTTCCCGGCGACGGGTTTCAGCACCCCCAGGATAGCGGCAAACTGTATCGCCTTCCTCTAAGCTTGCCCAATGGTTTTAAGTCTAGCATAGAGATGGACAGCTAGCGTCAGGTTTTACTTTCTGCCTTGTTTTTCGCCTTGGCGATACGGCTCACCCGGCTGTCGGAACACAGGGAGGGGATACTCATTTCTCCCGCAGTCGCCGGATCTCTGATCCAGTTCCTCGTCTTCGGGATTTTGAAGCAGGCGGCCGCGGGGTGCAAAGGCGGTTCCGTCCCGTCGATACGGAGCCGAGGCATGCCGCTTCGACCCTTTTCGCCTTTGTCCCGCCCGCCCCTTTTTCGCGCCTGGGCCGGATCATCGGCGGCTTGAACCCCGATCCGGGAGTCGGCGGTTCCCCAGCCGGTTTTCTCCAGCCGGACCGCCATCCCGGCGGAAAAACCCACCCTATGCGTGCCCGCGGCTTATTTCAAAAATACCTCTTGACGGGATTGCGGAACCAAACTAGAACATGTGTCGGTGTTTATATTTTGTTCCATATCTTGTGCGGGCCAAGGGGGCCATGACGGGGTTTGGATAAAAAGGGTTGGAGCCTAAGCCATGCTCACCAAGAAACAGTACGAACTATTGGTTTTCATCGACCGGCGTTTGAAGGAAGGCGGCGTATCGCCGTCCTTCGATGAAATGAAGGACGCCCTGGGGCTCAAGTCCAAGTCGGGGATTCACCGCCTGGTCACCGGTCTGGAAGAGCGGGGCTTTCTCCGCCGCCTGCCCCACCGGGCCCGGGCGCTGGAAATCCTGCGGCTGCCGGAAAACATGGGCGGCGCGGCGGACGCGCCCGTGGTTGGTTTTTCGCCCAACGTCATCAAGGGAGACTTCGCCCTGCCCGGCGCCCACGCCACCGCCGAAAGCGAAGCCGTGGAACTGCCCCTTTACGGGCGCATCGCCGCCGGCACGCCCATCGAAGCCCTGCGCGATCATTCCGCCACCATCAACATCCCGGCGGCCATGCTGGGCGGGGGCGAGCATTTCGCCCTCGAGGTGGACGGCGATTCGATGATCGAGGCCGGCATTCAGGACGGCGATACGGTGATCATCCGGCGCTCGGATTCCGCCGAGAACGGCGCCATCGTCGTCGCCCTGGTGGAAGAAGAGGAAGTGACCCTGAAACGGCTGCGCCGCAAGGGCCATTACATCGCCCTGGAACCGGCCAACGTGACCTATGAGACCCGCATCTTCGGTCCCGATCAGGTCAAGGTGCAGGGGCAACTGGTGGGACTGCTGCGCAAGTACTAAGTCTCCCCCGCAAGTCACGCGGCAGCCTGCTCGTGGGTCAGGCCGGACCGGCGTTCACCGCTCCGGCCGGATCACCCAGGGGCGGTCGCCGCGGCTTTGATTGACGCTCTCCACCCGGATGCGGCCTTGCGGCCCGATCCACAGCGCATGCCCCCCCTGCCGCCACAGGTCGAAACGGTCGATGAGGACCGCCGCCGATGGGCAGGCGCCCCGCACCGGCACCACGCTGACCACCACGTCGGCCATCCAGCAGTCTTCGGCAAGGGCCTCTTCCCGGCGCACCAGACTGACCGTCCTGCCGCCGGTCCGGTAGATACAGCCCAAGCCGTCGCAATTGAGCAGGTCCTTCGCGCCGGCGCCATCGGCGGCCTTGGGCCAGAAGCCCGCCGGCTCCACCTGTCCGGCCCTTCTCAGCCAGATGCGCCGGTTGAATAACGCCGCCCTGGCGCTGGAAAACATCAACGAGCCCGATTCCGTCCGCACGGCCATCAGCCTGCCCTTGCCGCCGACCAGGATATCCGGTCCCCGCACCACGGCCAGGCTTGCCAGCCCCACGGCCAGGACCGGCAATCCCCACAACCGCCAGCGCCGCCGCCACAGGCAAAGCCAGCACCCGCCAAGGGCCACCATGATCAGTCCCCAGACCGGCATCGCCGGCAGCAGGGTCACCGCGCCGGGCCAGGCGGCCACCGTTTCGGCCACCCATGTCACCCCTTCTACCCCCCACCCCATGGGGGCCAGCGCCCAGGCTTCCAGCCCCATGGGCATCAGCAGGAAGGCGATTACCGCCCAGGGCATGATCCACAAGGCGGTCATCGGCACCGCCAGCAGGTTGGCAAACAGGGCGTAATCGGCGAAGCGGTTGAAGTGGTAGATGGCGAAGGGCGCCGTCGCCGATCCGGCGATCAGGGTAGTCAGCCCGACCCCGCCCAGGTAGAGGAGCAACCGGCCGTGCCATGATCCGGGCCAAAGGACGCCTCCCCTTCTGAGCCGCCGCTCGCGAAGCGCCTCATAGGCGGCGATCAATACCGCGACGGCGGCGAACGACATCTGGAAACTGGGGCCGAGAAGGCTTTCCGGGCTGACCGCCAACACGATCACCGCCGCCCAGGCGACCATGCGCATGGACAATCCCCGCCGGTCGAGCAGCACCGCCACCAGCACCAGGCCGATCATCAGGAACGCCCGCTGGGTGGGAACCGTGGCGCCGGCGATCAGGGCGTAGGCGGCGGCGCCGGCGATGGCCGCCAACGCCGCCCATTTCTTGATCGGATAGCGCAGCGCCACCGGCCCCGCCAGGGCCAGCCCGCCGCGCAGGCCCATGAACAAAATCCCCGCCACCAGCCCGATGTGAAGCCCCGAAATCGCCAGCAAATGGGCCAGCCCGGAATCCCGTATGGCGGTCATTATGGCGGGCGGAATGGCGCCCCGTTCGCCGGTCATCAACGCCGCCGCCAAGGCCCCCGGCGGGCCCGGCAGGGCGGCGCGGATCCGTTCGCCGATGCGCTGGCGGGCGCGGGCGACGGCGAGAGGAAAGGCGGCCAGCCCTTCCGCCCGGGCCTTGGCCGTAACCTCCGCCGGACCGAGGGAAAAGCCGACGCCGCCCAATTGGCGGAAATAGGACTGGCGCTGGAAGTCGAAGGCGCCGGGAGCGGCCGGCGGCGGTGGCGGGCTTAAGATGGCGCGGACGCTGATCCAGTCCCCCGGGCTCAGCGCCGGCTGCCGTCCGGACAGCCTGATCCGCACCTTTTCCGGCGTTCGCTCGGCGGCGACGCGGCTGATGCGCAACCGTTCGACAATGATCCGGCTGCCCTTGGGCAGGCTTTGCACGGCCACCAGCCGCCCGCTCACCGTTGCCGGCCCGGTGCGCGAGGTGAGCGCCGGGGCGTGCAGGACGGCGGCGCGCCACTGGACGATGGAGAAACCGGCCGCCGCCGCCAGCAGCGCCAGGATCACCAGGATCAAGACCGGACGGCGGCGGGCAAGCCATCCGGCGACACCCGCCAGGGCCAGCGCCGCCGGCCCCAGCCACAGGGGCGGCTCCACCGGCAGCAGAAAATAGATGCCGATCCCCGCGGCCAGGAACACCGGCAGCCACAGCACCCAACGGTCCCGTTCGGCGCTAAAGGCCCTACCCATAAAACGGGTAAAAAAACGGATACCGCCGGTGACGGCGGGCCGCCGCCGGCTGGTGGTACGCCTTTCCCCCCTGTCCGAAGGATTCATCGATGCTCCCCGGCTCGTTCACCGCCTGGCTTGGTCTTTTTGCCCTACAGGCCGGGCTGCAAACACCGGCGTAATGTGCTAGACATCGGGCGCCCGGTGGAAGTACCGCTTCCGCCTCGGCATGTCCGGCCTGCCTTTTACCCACCTTAGCAAATGAAACCATGACGGTCGTTACCCGCTTCGCCCCATCGCCCACCGGTTACCTGCATATCGGCGGCGCCCGCACGGCGCTGTTCAACTGGCTTTTCACCCGCCATCACGGCGGCCGCTTCCTGTTGCGCATCGAGGACACGGACCGTGCCCGGTCGACGGAGGAAGCGGTGGCCGCGATCATCGACGGCCTCGCCTGGCTGGGCCTCGACTGGGACGGCGAGCCCGTCTCCCAGGCCGCCCGCGCCGGCGGCCACGCGGCGGCGGCGCAACGCCTGCTGGCCGAAGGAAAGGCCTACAAGTGCTATTGCACGCCGGAGGAACTGGCCGAAATGCGCGCCCTGGCCCGCCAGCAGGGACGCTCGGCCAGGTACGACGGGCGCTGGCGGGACCGCGACCCGGCCGATGCGCCGGCGGGAGTCGCCCCGGTGATCCGGTTCAAGGCGCCCCGGCAGGGACAAACGGTAATCGATTACCTGGTCCAGGGCGAGGTTCGGGTGGCCAACCGGGAACTGGACGACATGGTGCTGCTCAGGGGCGACGGCACGCCGACCTACATGCTGGCGGTGGTCGCCGATGACCATGACATGGGCGTCACCCACGTCATCCGCGGCGACGACCACCTGACCAACGCCTTCCGCCAGACCCAGCTTTTCCTCGCCCTGGGCTGGCGGCTTCCCCGTTTCGCCCATATTCCCCTCATTCACGGCGCCGACGGGGCCAAGCTGTCCAAACGCCACGGCGCCCTTGGCGTCGGCGCCTACCGGGAGATGGGCTTCCTGCCCGAGGCCCTGTGCAACTACCTGTTGCGCCTGGGCTGGAGTCATGGCGACGCGGAGATTATTTCCCGGCAGCAAGCCATTGAATGGTTTGACCTTTCCGGCGTCGGCAAGGCGGCGGCGCGATTTGATTTCGATAAGCTGGCAAACCTCAACGGCCATTACATCCGCCAGGCGGACGATGAGCGCCTGACCCGGTTGGTGATGCCGCTGATCGGCGAAGCGGTGGACGGAAACCTTGTGGAAGGGGCCGAAAATAGGGTAAAAAGGGCCATGCCTGATCTCAAGGAACGCGCAAAAACGATCTTGGAACTTTCTCAAAATTCTGTTTTTTACGCCCGCCGCCGCCCCCTGCCCCTGAACGAAAAAGCGCGAAGACTGCTTGACGGCGAATCCCGCCGGCGCGTCGGCCGTTTGCGCGATGATCTGGCGGCGGTCGATGCCTGGAGCATCGAACACCTGGAAAACGCGGCCCGGCGATTCGCCGAAAACGAAGGCGTCAAACTGGGCCAGGTGGCGCAACCCCTGAGAGCGGCCCTGACCGGGTCCACGGTGTCACCTCCTATCTTCGGCGTGATGGAAGTTCTGGGCCGGGAAGAAACCCTGGGCCGTCTCGAAGACGCCCTGTAACGGCTACCGCCGTTCAAACGGCCTGCATCCGGCCGACCATATAAAACCAACCTGCCGGTATTCGAACCCGCCGGCCATGCAAGCACGAGGGAAAAACCCCATGAACGATAAATCCACCAATGCAGCGACAAAAGCCACCGACACCGCCACCCTGACCGACAACCGGAACGGCCGCGCCTTCGAATTTCCCATCATCCGCGGCACCACCGGCCCCGATGTCATCGACGTGCGCACCCTTTACGGGGAAACGGGCATGTTCACCTATGACCCGGGGTACACGTCGACCGGCAGCTGCCAGTCCAAGATCACCTATATCGACGGCGACGAGGGGATACTCCTCTACCGGGGTTACGCCATCGAACAATTGGCCGAACATTCGTCGTTCATGGAAGTCTGCTACCTGTTGCTCTACGGCGAGCTGCCGAGCTTGAGCCAGAGGGACAAGTTCGAAAACGACATCACCTATCACTCCATGCTGCACGAACAGTTCAATTACTTCTTCCGCGGCTTCCGGCGGGATTCCCACCCCATGGCCATCATGTGCGGCGCCGTCGGCGCCTTGTCCGCCTTCTATCACGACAGCACCGACATCACCAATCCGCGCCACCGCATGGTCGCCTCGTACCGCATGATCGCCAAGATGCCGACCATCGCCGCCACCGCCTACAACTATTCCATCGGCCAGCCTTTCGTCTATCCGCGCAACGACCTGAGCTTCGCCGAGAACTTCCTCTACATGATGTTCAAGAACCCATGCGAGGAATACACCGTCAACCCGGTGCTGTCCCGCGCCCTGGACCGCATTTTGATCCTGCACGCCGATCACGAACAGAACGCCTCGACCTCGACCGTGCGCCTGGCCGGTTCCAGCGGCGCCAATCCCTTCGCCTGCATCGCCGCCGGCATCGCCTCGCTGTGGGGGCCGGCCCACGGCGGCGCCAACGAGGCGGTGCTGTCCATGCTGGGCGAAATCGGCTCCAAGGACCGCATCCCCGAATTCATCCGCCGGGCCAAGGACCACGACGACCCCTTCCGGCTGATGGGCTTCGGCCACCGGGTCTACAAGAATTACGATCCCCGGGCCAAGGTATTGCAGCAAAGCTGCCACGAAGTGCTGGACGAGTTGGGGGCGCGCGACGAGCCGCTGCTGGGCCTGGCCATGGAACTGGAGCGCATCGCCCTGGAGGACGATTACTTCATCGAGAAAAAACTGTATCCCAACGTCGATTTCTATTCGGGCATCATCTTCCGCGCCATGGGCATCCCGACGTCCATGTTCACGGTGCTGTTCGCCGTCGCCCGCACGGTCGGCTGGGTGGCCCAGTGGAACGAGATGGTCGAGGACCCGTCGCAGAAAATCGGCCGCCCCCGCCAACTGTTCATCGGCGAAACCCGCCGCGATTACGTGCCGGTGGAGGAACGGGTGTAGGAGCGGCGGGAGTAGGACCGGCGGGATCATCGCAGCCGCCTTGCGGCGCCTATCCACGTCACCCCGGACGGACAGACCGGCCCCCACCAATGGGCTGAAAACGAAATGACCACTTCCTCCCCCCTTGCGGGGGAGGATTGAGGTGGGGGGGCTTCGGTAATGACGGGGCGCGGTGATGCCGGTTCGCTACGTGGTGTCCGCGTCCCGCTTCTCCACCCCCATCCAACCTTCCCCCATCAAGGGGGAAGGCTATACCCGCTTTACCCGTTGCCTTCCCATGTGACTCAGGCCAATGGGCTTCGATGGAATTATAGGAACATTCGACCAATCACCACGGCTATGACCGGGAACGGCCAAAGCGCCGTCGTTCGATAAGGCTGCGGGCAAGCTCCGCTTACGGATCAAAAACCGGGCATTCGCGCCGCCCACCTTGTACTGGCGGTTTTGACCCTTCTCGTACATTCGTGCGCACTCGAATCTCTACGAACTACCTTTATTTCCTTTCAATTCAAGGAATCGTGTCAAAGCGCACGTAAAATTCTTTTGCCCCATCAACAATCAAGAATGCTGGTTCCAAATCTTTAGGCACCGGTATGAAAATTCGGTTTTTCGTTACTATCGTCGTGGTCGGGAACATCGCACCGCCTGTTTGCTCGGTTTCAAGCGGCGTCTTTATACCAGTTTGCATTGATCAGAACCCATGAGCCCATTCTCTGAGGCCGATTGACATTATTCTCCACGGCTGATCGATTAGCTTGTTCCAGGCTTCGGCTGAGATGGCGACGATCTCGTCGTATGATTTGAAGACGCGGT
>JAJRSS010000183.1 GCA_024278615.1 Alphaproteobacteria bacterium | reverse complement strand
GTGGCTTCGCCGCGGCCACGGCCCTAGCCCCGCGCCCGGCGCAGGCCGCCAACAAGTCCAATATCGCGCCCGGCGACCTCGATGAATATTACGGCTTCTGGTCGGGCGGCCAGTCCGGAGAAGTCCGCATCGTCGGCGTGCCGTCGATGCGCGAACTGATGCGCATCCCGGTCTTCAATCGCTGCTCGGCCAGCGGTTGGGGGCAAACCAACGAGAGCCGCGCCATCATGACCGAAGGCCTTTTGCCGCAAACCAAGAAGCATTTGAAGGATAGGGGTGGCCTCTACGTCAACGGCGACGCCCACCACCCGCACATGTCGTTCACCGATGGCACCTACGATGGCCGCTATATCTTCATCAACGACAAGGCCAACACCCGTGTTGCTCGCATTCGCTGCGACATCATGAAGGTCGACAAGATGATCGAGGTCCCCAACACGGCCGACATTCATGGCCTGCGTCCGCAAAAGTACCCGCGCACGGGCTACATCTTCGCCAACGGCGAACACCGGGTGCCGCTTCCCAACGACGGCTCGGTGCTCGACGACCCGAGCAAATACCACGCCGTCTTTACCGCCATCGATGGCGATTCCATGAAGGTGGCCTGGCAGGTTATCGTTGACGGCAACCTGGACAACGTCGATGCCGACTACCAGGGCAACTACGCGGTTTCCAGTTGCTATAACAGCGAGGAAGGCGTCAACCTGGCGGAGATGACCTCCAGTGAACAGGACTGGGCCGTGGTCTTCGACATCAAGGCCATCGAGGAAGGCGTCAGAAAGAAGGACTACAAGGTCTACGATGGCGGCGTACCCGTGCTCGACGGCCGAAAGGGATCACGCTACACACGCTACATCCCCGTCTCCACCAGCCCGCACGGCGTCAACTCGGCGCCCGACAAGAAGCACATCGTCGTCAGCGGCAAGCTGTCGCCGACAGTGACGGTGTTCGACGTCACCAGGTTCCCCGACATGTTCGCCGATAAGATCAAGCCGCGTGGCGTGGTCGTCGCCGAACCGGAACTGGGCCTTGGACCGCTCCACACGGCCTTCGACAATAAGGGCAACGGCTACACCACCTTGTTCCTGGACAGCCAGGTCGCGAAGTGGAACATCGACAAGGCGATCCGCGCCTTCAACGGAGAGAAAGTCGATCCCATCATCGACAAGATCGACGTCCATTACCAACCGGGCCACAACCATACCTCCATGGGCGAGACCCTGGAGGCGGACGGTAAATGGCTGGTGTCGCTCAACAAGTTCTCCAAGGACCGTTACATCAACGTTGGTCCGCTGAAGCCGGAGAACGAGCAGTTGATCGACATCTCGGGCGACAAGATGGTGTTGACACACGACACCCCGACCTTCGCCGAGCCGCACGATTGCATTATCGTGCACCGGTCCAAGGTCAACCCGGACCACATCTACAAGCGGGACGATCCGACCTTCGCCGCCACCGTCGCGATGGCGAAGAAGGATGGCGTCGATCCGGAGGACGCGGAAAATGTGGTCCGCGATGGCAACAAGGTCCGGGTTTACATGACCTCGATAGCGCCCAACTTCTCGCTGGAGAAGTTCACGGTCAACGAGGGTGACGAAGTTACGGTGGTGATCACCAACATGGACGACGTGCAGGATCTGACGCACGGGTTCACCCTGGGTAACTACGGCATCGCCTTCGAAATCGGCCCCCAGGCTACCCAATCGGTGACCTTCATCGCCGACCGGCCGGGGGTTCACTGGTTCTATTGCCAGTGGTTCTGCCATGCCCTGCACTTGGAAATGCGCGGGCGCATGATCGTCGTGCCGAAGGGCGCCTAGGCCGGCGGGCTTAGGGGATGGCGGACGTCATGAACCGGAAATTCTCGGTCTGGTTCGTGCTGGCGGCGGGAGCGGCATGGCTGCTTCCCGCCCCGGCGGCGTCCGCCGCCACACTTGAGGTGCCAACAACGAAGGGGGCTCTGGTGAGCGTCCTGAAGTCCGCCAAGCCGGGAGACATCCTTCGCCTCGCGCCCGGCATCCACGGCGGACCCGTGGTCATCGACAAATCCGTGACCCTGACCGGCAATGATCGGGCAACCATCGACGGTGGCGGCGCCAGCCGCGTCGTCACCATCGCCGCGCCCGGTGTGGTGCTTCGCAATTTGACGATCCAAGGTTCCGGCCGGCTCCTGGAAACGGAAGACTCCGGCGTTTACGTAACCAAGGACGGCGACGGGGCCCGCATCGAGGACAATACCCTTCGCGGCAACCTCATCGGCGTATACCTGAAGGGGCCGAAACGGGCCATCGTCCGTGCGAACCGTATCCGAGGATTGACCGACATGCGTGTCAATGAACGGGGCAACGGGGTGCAGGTGTGGAACAGCCCGGGTTCCATCATCGAAGGGAATGAAATCATCGGTGGCCGGGACGGCATCTTCACCACCACCAGCCGCGACAATATTTTTCGCGGTAATACTTTTAGGGGGACGCGCATCGCCGTCCACTATATGTATACCAACGACAGCTTGATTAGCGACAATGTCTCCATCGGCAACAATGTGGGCTACGCGCTGATGTTTTCAAAAAACCTCGTGGTGCGCGGAAACCTTTCCGAAGGCGACCGAGGCCACGGCATCTTGCTGAATTACGCCAACAAATCCCTGATCGAGGGCAACGTGGTCCGTAACGGCGAGACCAAATGCGTGTTCATTTACAACTCATCGAAAAACACCTTCCGCCGCAATTGGTTCCAGGGTTGCGACATCGGCGTTCATTTCACCGCGGGATCCGAGCGCAACGCCTTCACCGGGAACGCTTTCATCGGCAACCGTCACCAGGTAAAGTACGTTGGCACCCGCTGGCTCGAATGGTCGGTGGCGGGGCGCGGCAATTACTGGAGCGACAATCCGTCCTTCGATCTCGACGGCGACGGCCTCGGCGACGCCGCCTACCGGCCCAACGACATGGTCGATGAGGTCCTTTGGGCCTATCCGGCCGCCAAATTGCTGCTCAACAGCCCCGCCGTACAGACGCTCCGCTGGGCACAGAGACAATTCCCGGCCCTGCATCCGGGCGGCGTCGTCGATAGCGCGCCGCTGATGGAGCCGCCAACCTTACCCATAGCCGTCAGGAAATCGTCCCATGAGCGGCCCAACGATTGAGATTAACAGCGTCGGCAAGGACTATGGCCGCAATCGGGCGGTCCGGGACCTGTCCCTGACGGTCAATCCCGGCGAATGCCTGGCCTTGGTCGGTCACAACGGCGCCGGCAAAACGACGTTGATGAAGCTGATGCTCGGCCTGATCCGGCCAAGCGCCGGGTCCGTGCGGGTGTTCGGTGACAATCCGGGTGAATCCGCCGCCGTGCGTGGCCGCTTCGGAATCGGCTTCCTTCCCGAGACCGTCAGTTTCGATGCCGGGATGACCGGCCGTGAGGTGATGGCCTTTTTCGCCCGCCTCAAGGGCGTGGCCGTGGCCGAAGGACTGGCGCTGCTGGAACGGGTCGAACTGGCCAATGCCGCGCCGGCGCGGATCAAAACCTATTCCAAGGGCATGCGCCAGCGCCTTGGCCTGGCCCAGGCCCTGCTCGGCGAACCGCGCCTGCTGCTGCTCGACGAGCCGACCACCGGCCTGGATCCGAACCTGCGTCAAGCCTTCTACGAGATCATCCGCGAGCTTTGCGCCGGCGGC
>JAJRSS010000182.1 GCA_024278615.1 Alphaproteobacteria bacterium | reverse complement strand
CTCCTACCTGGATGTAATCCGCATCCTCGACGAAACGCCGGCATTGCGGGATATCAACAAAAACGCGGCCCGCACCAATTTCGTCCTCAGCGCCGAAGACATCGCCGGCTTCGGACACGAACGGTCCAAAATCCTGCTTGCTCGGGCGGAGAGAGTCATTCCCCTGGGCTCCCAGACCTTTTCCAAAAGCCATATCCAATACCCCGAGGGCCATTCGCCCCTGTTTCTCACCGGCGGGCAGGGAGGCCGCGTTTGGGATGTGGACGGCAACGAATACGTGGATCTGATTTCCGGCCTGTTGCCCGTGGTGCTGGGCTACCGGGATCCGGACGTCGACGCCGCCGTGCGCCGGCAATTGGACAGCGGCATCAGCTTCAGCCTAGCGACAACCCTGGAAATGGAACTGGCCGAACGGTTGGTGGAGATCATCCCCTGCGCCGAAAAGGTGCGGTTCGGCAAGAACGGCACCGACGCCACCTCCGCCGCGGTACGGCTGTCCCGCGCCTTCACCGGCCGCGACCGCATCGCCGTTTGCGGATACCATGGCTGGCAGGACTGGTATATCGGCGCCACCACCCGTCACAAGGGGATTCCCCAGGCGGTGCGGGACCTGACCCATACCTTTCCCTACAACGACCTTGACGCCCTGGAAACATTGCTTGGCAACCATGATGGCGAGTTCGCCGCCGTCATCATGGAGCCCATGAACATATCGGATCCGGAACCGGGATACCTGGAAGGCGTTAAAGAGGCCGTCCACCGCCATGGCGCGTTGCTGGTCTTCGACGAAATCATCACCGGGTTCCGCTACGCCCTGGGCGGCGCCCAGGAACACTTCGGCGTGACTCCGGACCTGGCGGCTTTCGGCAAGGCTATGGGCAACGGGATGCCCCTATCCGCCATCGTCGGACGCGCCGACGTGATGCACGAGATGGAGGAGGTCTTCTTTTCCGGCACCTTCGGGGGGGAGTCCCTATCCATCGCCGCCGCCATCGCGGTCATTGACAAGATGCGGCGGGAACCGGTGATCCAGACCTTGTGGAAAACCGGACAGGCGCTACGCGACGGTGTGCGCGAACGGGTGCGCCGGCACGGTCTCGATGACGTTGTCTCGATGGCCGGCAAGGCGCCATGGTCTTTCGTCGCTCTGAACGATCATCCCGACGTGCGCAAGGAAGCGATAAAAACCTTTATCATGAAGGAAATGATTCTCAGGGGTGTGCTGACCCTGGGCACCCATAACGTGGCGTATGCCCATACGGAAGGTGATGTAACCCATGTGCTGGCCGCCTATGACGCTACCTTTGACGCGTTGGCCGAAAAACTGGAACGGGGCGGGCTCGAACAGGAATTGGGCTGCCCGGTCATTGAACCCATTTTCAAGGTACGCTGACCCGCGGGTTGGGGCGGGTTCCGAGCGGCTCACAAAAGATCGGCGATGGTATCCATCAGGTGGGCAACCTGTTTGCTCCAGGTGAAATCCTGCATGAATTCCGCCGCCCGCTGACCCCGGCGGACCGCCTCCCGCCGGTCCTGATACACCTGTTCCAGGGTATCGACGATCTCGTCCACCGAAGATTCCCCCCACCGGTCCATGCCGGGAGAATTGGTTCGCACTTTGGTCTGGGTATCGAGCGGATAGCAGTTGTCGCCGGAAATCAGGTCCAGATGTCCAGTGTTCTTCGAAAGGATGCAGGGCACCCCGCAGGCCATCGCCTCCATGGCGATCAAATTAGTGCCGCCTTCGGCCCGGTTGGGGAACAGGCCAGCATGTGTACTCCGAAAAACTTCGGGCAGGTTTTCGTTTTTGATCCATCTCAGGTCGATGACGGCGTCCGACGGGATTCCGTTCGATACCGTCCATTCGGTAATGGCGAGTTCCCTATCCACGGTCATGGCCGGTCCCGTTTCCACGTGGTGCGACATCGCCAATTCCGCCGCCGTTTCCGGCCACGGACTTTGCCAAGCGGTAACCAGAAGGGAATCAGGGTGTTTTTGGTGAAATTGGCGGAAGGCGGCGACGACGATGTCCTGTCCCTTGCGGATCTCCGCCTTGCCGCCGGAAAATACCACGAACTTGTCACCGAAAATGCCGGTGTCGGGGCCGGGACGGAACCGGGTATGGTCGATGCCCTGAATCGCCAACGCGGCATTGCCGATTCCGAACTCCCGCAGGACTTCCAGATTCCAGGTCGAGCCAACGAGGATACGGTCATATTGGCTGGCGCGAAGCAGCGCATCGTCGTCAAAATAGGCCTCTTCAAAGAAAATAAAGCCAATATTCTTACGGCCCGCCACCTGGTTTGAAATTTCACCCGCGCCAAATCGATTGATCAAGGCGTGGATGATGACCACTTCCTTCAGCGTGGCTTTCATTCCCGCGCCTTGGGATCGGACTATCTCCATCAAGCTCGACTGTTCGGCGGCCAGTGGCGCCAAAAGGGCAATCTGGTCTTCGGATAACCCGTCCATGACCGGCTGAGTGAAAAACAAGGGTTGGGGGCCCGGACGTTTGAGAAGCTCCAGTGCCAGGTTGAGGCCAAAAATCCCCCATCCACTGGAACCGGCGGCGGCCCACGTCAAGCCAATCCTCTGAGTTTCCACGTCGATGCTTACCTTCCTAAAGCGGCCCATTCCGACCGCTGCACCCGGAATGGGTACCGGGTTCAATCCTCATCTGAAATTGTAAATAAATAAATAAAAACAGTTCAGTAAGCAAAATGGATTGGCTTTTTGCGCTTGCCGCTGGCATCAGCGTCATTACATCTTCTGTTAACCCAATTGACCTAAAATTCACTCAGGTTCCGCCTCTCCACGCGGGCAAAACAAGCGACGCAAAAGCGAGGTAGGTCCGTTGGCCGTCTTCATCCCGGATTCTCGATTTACCCTGGCGGAAAGCTTGGTGACCATTGGGCGGATTACCCAGCAGCCCAATTTCGAGCTGCGATTCAACCAGATCCAGAATACCGTCATCAAGCGGATCAATAAGGAAATCGACAAGATCGATCAGAAACACAACAACTTTCGCGTTGTCGAAAGGCTGCAAAAGAAGTTCAACTCGCTGGTCAGGTCAATCGAAGTCGCCGAGCAGTACCGGTTCATGGTTCAAAGCAATCATGACAAGTTTGTCGAACTCACGGTCGTGGTGGGAAACGCAATAGCGAAGTACAGCGAAGAAGACAACAATACCATGTTGACTTCCGGCGAGCTTGCCGACGTTAAGGCACTAAAGACTGATATTATCAATAGAATCAATTCATTAAGAGTAATCAAGCACCCCGATATCGTCGATGGCAGGCCGGTTGAGAATGTCCGGGACCTGGTCGATGACCTGCAGGGCCAAGAACCCGTGGCGGGGATCGTCGATCTCGCCGATTCCTTGTTCAAAACCAACGACAACCGTGAATTGCTGGATTCATTGGGAACGCTTAGGACCTATTCGGAAGTCGGCACCGAGGTAACCCAGAACACCATCTGGCTGACCACCGACATGATCCTGAATTTCCAGGCGAAAGCCTTTGAAATCGAGGCCGATATTACCGACATCACCGTTGTCGACGCGCGGAAGCGGTCA
Source organism: Alphaproteobacteria bacterium (assembly GCA_024278615.1). Classification (GTDB taxonomy): domain Bacteria; phylum Pseudomonadota; class Alphaproteobacteria; order Rhodospirillales; family 2-02-FULL-58-16; genus JAJRSS01. The sequence continues at coordinate 2,192 of JAJRSS010000182.1, read as the reverse complement.
GATGAGATCGACGCGGTGAAGGCTAAATACGGTGACATGCTGCGCGCGATTTCCATTTCCTTTTCCACCGCCCAGGCCTTCACCCAATACATTGCCGCCGGCATCGCCCAGCCAAGGGTGCCGAAAGGTTCCGTCCTCAACCTGTTTACTTGAAAGTAACGGTTTCGAGCCATTGTCAGCCAAGGCGGGTCTCGGCCCTGCGCCCGGTCACGAATTAACCATAAACACGAGCCGGGAGGGCGGTGCCGGCGAGAGGCAAATTCAAGGGGAAATACCGGAAATCCGGTGTAGTAAGATGATCGATAAGGGACAGAGATGAACCAGATTTCTCAAATGAGTTCGCATCACGACGCAGATGGAACGGACGCTTACCTGAGTGAGGTCAAGCGTTCCATGGGACTATACAACCAGGAAGACTATTCCGGCGCCCTGGACGTCAGCGAAGCGGCGCTCAAATCGGCGCCTGACCGGGCGGAAGCCTATCTGGTGTTGGGCATTATCGCCTATCAGCATGGGAAAAGGGGAAAATCCCTGGAACTTATCGAGAAAGCGCACAAACTGGACCCGGAATGCAGGGATTACGCGGAAGCGCTGGCCAACATCTATACCCGTTCAGGCCGCCTCAACGATGGGCTCTACTACGCCAAACTGGCGGGCACCCTTTTTCCCCATCCTACCATGGGCCACATGTTGCCTGGCGCCCTCAGCAACTATTTCGAAGCCCTGAAGAATGTCTCGCCGTCAAATAGCTATTTGCTGGCGCTTAGGTGTTATGGCGAGCGGAGATTCGCCGCCGCCGCTGAACTTTGCGAGGCCGAACTGTCCCTGAACCGGGAAAATGTCGAATGCTGGCGTTTGCTGGGTCGGGCCCAGAACAAGACCGGTGAATTTGACCGCGCCGCCGCCTCCTTCCATGCGGTAATTCATATGGATCCGGACAATGCCCTGGACCTGGTTTATCTCGGCCACGCTCTTTACGGCATGGGCCGTTTCGCCGAGGCCCTGGCCTGTCACGACAAGGCCCGTGAAATGGCGCCGGAAGATTCCGAAGTCCATGCCTCGATCATGAAGGCGCTGGCCTATCAAGGCGATGAGATCTGGCGGCGCTATAAAAGGCAGGCGACCAAATGGGCGGCCGGCCACGTGGTTTCCCGCCAGGAGAAAAAGGCGGAAAAGGCGGAGGGAAAGACCGGAATCCCCGAGGGAAGAAAAATCCGCATCGGGTACTTATCCAACCGGTTTTTCAGTTGTCCCGAAGCCACATTCCTTGAACCGGCGCTCAAGTATCATGATTCCAACCGGTTTGAAGTCTATTGCTATCAGAACTTCAAGTACAAGGACGCCCTGACGACCCGCCTGGAAAACCATGTTGACCGGTGGCGGGACATTTCGGACGTCGACCCCATTACCGCGTCGTACACCATGGAAAACGACCATCTGGATATCCTGGTCGACCTTTGTTCGTATGATGAAGACTATTCGTTGGAACTTACCGCCAAGCGCCCGGCGTCCGTGCTGGTGGGTTGGCTGGGGCAGCCGGAAGTTTCGGGCATGCCGGGCATGGATGTGGTCATTTCCGATGAGGTTACGGCTAAATCCGACGGCAAGGCCTGCCTGAAGGACCAGCGGATGGTGATCCTGGGCCAGGGGCTTATCGCCTTGGACAAGCCGACCTATTCGGTCGAGGCCAGTGATCTTCCAGCCTGGCATGATAAATCGGTAACCTTTGGCGGAGTTTGCGATCTTGCCCGCCTATCGCCGGACACGGCGGCAATCTGGGCGGAAGTCATCAAGGCCACCCCTGGTTCCCGCCTGTTTCTCGGCTGTGTCGACGCCATTCCCAAGGACCTCAAGGCGCGGGCCTTCGATCTTTTTTCCCATTTCGGCATCGCCGACCGTCTTTCCTTCCAGGAGCCGCCGGAGGAAATTGAAATTACCGCGCCAATGGACTTCTTTTCAAAAATCGATGTCATGCTGGATACTTTTCCGGTGACGGGAGACGTGGATACCTGCATGGCCTTGTGGATGGGGGTACCTGTGGTTTCCCTTGCCGGATCCCGGCGCAGCGCCCTGATGGGTGCCAGCATCCTTCATGCGGCCGGAAAGGCGGAATGGGTGGCTGGAACCAAAAAGCAGTTCATCAACAAGGCGACCGCCTTGGCGTCGGACGTGGAAAAACTGGAAGCAACCCG
>JAJRSS010000181.1 GCA_024278615.1 Alphaproteobacteria bacterium | reverse complement strand
GGCAGGCTGCGGGCCGAGCTTGTGGAATTGATGGACAACGTTCACCTCAACAACGCCCGCATCGAACAACTGGTGGAACAGCTTTACGATCTCAACCGCGTGCTGATCGGGTTCGAAGGCAAGCTTTTGCGCATGGCTGTCGCCAACAAGGTCAACCGCGAAGATTTTCTTGACAAGCACCGCGGCCATGAAATGGACCCGGGCTGGCTGGACAGGGTCCGCGCCCTGCCCGGCAGGGGATGGAGCAGGTTCGCCGACAGGCACGAAGAAGACATTTGCACCATCCGCGAGGGGATCAGCGAAATCTGCCACGAGGCCCGGCTGCCCATTCCCGAGTTCCGGCGCGTCGTCTCCACCGTGCAGAAAGGCGAACGGGAAGCCGCCAAGGCCAAGAAAGAGATGATCGAGGCCAACCTCAGGCTGGTGATCTCCATCGCCAAGAAGTACACCAACCGGGGCTTGCAGTTCCTGGACCTGATCCAGGAAGGCAACATCGGCCTGATGAAGGCGGTGGACAAGTTCGAATACCGGCGGGGGTACAAGTTCTCCACCTACGCCACCTGGTGGATCCGGCAGGCCATCACCCGCTCCATCGCCGACCAGGCGCGCACCATCCGCATCCCGGTGCACATGATCGAAACCATCAACAAGCTGGTCCGCACGTCGCGCCAGATGCTGCATGAAATCGGCCGTGAACCGACACCCGAGGAGTTGGGGGTCAAGCTCAGCATGCCCCTGGAAAAAGTGCGCAAGGTGCTCAAGATCGCCAAGGAACCGATCAGCCTTGAAACGCCCATCGGCGATGAGGAAGACAGCCACCTGGGCGATTTCATCGAAGACAAGAACGCCGTCCAGCCCCTGGACGCCGCCGTTCAGTCCAACCTGCGCGAAACCACCACCCGGGTGTTGGCCAGCCTGACGGCGCGCGAAGAGCGGGTGCTGCGCATGCGCTTTGGCATCGGCATGAACACGGACCACACCCTGGAAGAAGTGGGGCAGCAGTTCTCCGTCACCCGCGAGCGTATCCGGCAGATCGAGGCCAAGGCGCTTCGAAAGCTCAAGCACCCGTCCCGGTCGCGCAAATTGCGCAGCTTCCTGGATTATTAGAGGATAGGGTTCAGGGGACGGAAGAAGGAGAATCCGATCTCCGGTTCATTTTAGGTACCGGGCCCGTAGCTCAACTGGTTAGAGCCGGCCGCTCATAACGGTATGGTTGCAGGTTCGAGTCCTGCCGGGCCCACCAGCTTCCCCCGCCGTGGGAAATACTATCATTGGTTGTGCAAAACGATTTCCCATTCCGTTGGCTTTATTGAAGGCCGGTTTCGGCCGGCCCCCATATCCATTCGCTTTTCCATATCTTGTTAAATGCGAAAATACGCATACAAGATATACGCCCGCCGGCCTCTTCCACCGGCGAATCGGGCAAATAACGAAACGAAGCCAAATCTGGCAAATAACGAAACGAAGCCAAATGGGCTCGCCCGGCTGGCATAGCGCCGTCCCGCCGAAGGCCGGGGTCATGTGTCCGAATTGCGCCGGACGCACCATTTTTTCACCCCCCGACACCGCCTCAAAAAAAATCCGCCCCAGGTCGGGGCGGCTTCTTGGTGAATTTCGTTACCGGCGGAGTCTGGCCTAATTCGCCTCCGGTTCCGCTTCCCGTCCCGGTTGGGCCTCCGGGCCCGCTTCCGGCCCGGAATCGGAGATTTTCCTCTCCTCCGCTTTTTCCCGCTTGGCCTCCTGCCGGGCGGCTTTTTTGGCCGCCTTGGCCCGTTCCCGTTCCATACGGTCGAATTTGTAATTGGGCTTGCGAGGCATGAAGGTCCTTTCGATGGCGATTGGAATAGGGCTTCAATGTGGCCCCATTTGGCCGCCCATGGCAAGGAGAAACGATGCCCCGGGGCATCCGTTTGCGGTATCATGGGCCCATGAGCCCGGTGGAATCCGCCTTGCGAAAAATCCTCGAGGAATCCGGTATCGCGTTTGAAATCATCGCCTGCGACCCGGACCTGGCCGACACCGCGATCTTTTGCCGGCACTACGGTTACGCCATGGAGCGCTCGGCCAATACCATCGTGGTCAAGACCAGGACCGGCGAGAAGAAATTCGCCGCCTGCCTGGTGCTCGCCCACACCCGCCTGGACGTCAACAGAACCGTGCGCAAACGCCTGGGGGCGCGCAAGGTTTCCTTTGCCTCGGCCGACGAATCCGCAGCCTTGACCGGCATGCCGCCGGGGGGCATCACGCCCCTGGGCCTGCCGGAAACCCTGCCCTTGTGGGTGGACCGGCGGGTAATGGATTGCGAAAAGGTCATCCTGGGCGGCGGCAACCGGTCTTCCAAGATCATCGTCAAGCCGGAAATCTTCACCCTGACCCCGGCGACCACCATCGTCGACGGGCTGGCCCTGGCGCCGCCGGCGGAAGAATGATCCGGTCCCCGGCCGGGATCAGGCCAACCCGCCGCCCCAGCCTCCGGGCAGGCCGCCAATCACCGACCCGGCCCGGTATACCACCACCGCGCCAAGGACCACCGTGCCCAACCCGACAACGGCGGTAAGGCCGTTGTAGGCCCAGGTGAAATTGCGCGCCGCATAGCGCAAGGGGACCGCCATGGCGCAGGTGAACAACGCCATGCCGGCCATGGACCCCACACCGAACAACAGCAGGTAGCCAACCCCCGACCAGAAGGAATCCATGGCGCCCAGGGCAAGGACGACCAACGCCGCCGAACCGGCCATCCCATGCATCAGGCCAACCAGCAGCGCCCGCCCGGCGGGAACCGGCGGGTGGACGTGTTGGTGGGCGGAAGTTTCGTGCACTCCCTCGCCGGCATGGGAGTGGGCATGAAAATGGGCGCCACCGCCGTGCCGGTGGGTGTGGAAATGCACCCGGTCGCGCACCAGCCGCCAAATCACCCCGGCCCCCAAAACGATGAGCATTACGCCCACCGCCATTTCCAGGTAGGCGGCGAAGCGTTCGGGCACCGCCTGGCCGGAATACAGCGCCGCCAGGCCAACGGTGAACAGGGTCAGGGTATGGCCCAGTCCCCAGGCGGCGCCCAGACGCACGACGCCCTTCCTTCCCCGGTTGTTCATGGCCAGGGAGGCGACGGCGGCCATATGATCGGCCTCCAGCGCATGGCGCATGCCGATCAGAAATCCGAACAGCAAAAAGGTGGTCACGTGATCCTCCCCCGGGGTTTGCCCAGGACTTTTTTTATCGCCCTAGCTTTAGTGCGCCGGCGGCAAGCCGTCCACGCCTTTTCGGGGATACCCCTCATTCCCCGGACAGGTGCATGACCAGGTGCCGGGTATGCGCCCTGGCGCGATGTTCCAACAGGTAAACGCCCTGCCAGACTCCCAGGACCGGCTGGCCGCCGGCGACCGGGATGGAAAGGCAAACCCCGGTCAGGGCGCTTCGGATATGGGCCGGCATGTCATCCGGCCCTTCCTCGACGTGGGAGTAAAGGGATGGGTCTTCCGGCGCCAGCTTCTTGAGGAAGGTCGCCAAGTCCTTCAGCACCCTGGGATCGGCGTTTTCCTGGATGGTCAGGGAGGCCGACGTGTGCCGGCAGAAAAGGGTCAGCATTCCGCTCTGGATGTCCTGCCGTTTCACCCAGCCGCGGATCCGGCCGGTGACGTCATAGGCACCCTGTCCCGTGGTCTCGACGGCGAGGCTTTCCTGGGCCTGTTTCAGGGTCATGGCTTTGACTTCCCGCCGGAAAACGCGAACGCGGCCATGCTCAGGCCGCCGTGTTCGAAT
>JAJRSS010000180.1 GCA_024278615.1 Alphaproteobacteria bacterium | reverse complement strand
GTTAGGCCGCCTTCAACGCGTTGACCTCCGCGACATTTGGGCGACAGAGGCCCAAGACTTCACGCCGTGGCTTGCTCGGGAAGAAAATCTGAAGGTCTTGGCAGAGACCATAAACATGGACCTGGAAGTCGAGGCCCAGGAGAAGAGCGTGGGGCCGTTCCGCGCTGATATTCTCTGCAAGAATACCGATGACAGTTCCTGGGTGCTGATCGAGAACCAGTTGGAGAGGACGGATCACATCCATCTCGGCCAGTTGCTCACATACGCCGCTGGGCTCCACGTCGTCACCATTGTATGGATCGCCGCCAACTTCACCGACGAACACCGTGCGACCCTCGACTGGTTGAACGACATCACCGACGACAGCTTCCGTTTTTTCGGATTGGAGGTGGAATTATGGCGCATAGGGGAATCGCCGCCCGCACCGAAGTTCAACGTCATCTCCAAGCCCAACGATTGGTCTCGTTCGGTCAGCCAGGCCGCGAGACGCCTGAGCGAGGAAGAACTGACGGAAACTAAGGCTACATATCTCCGTTACTGGACGGGTTTGAGAGAGCATCTGAACGCCAGCAACAACCCGTTGCGCCTGCAAGCTCCGCGCCCGCAGCACTGGTACAATTTTGGGATCGGACGGAGCGGACTAAGGCTGGGCGCGCTCGCGAGTGTTCAGGAAAAATCCATCGCCGTGGAACTCTACATTCGCCGGGACCCAAACGGTACCTGTATTGATCAATTATTGGAAGACAAAGAGGCCATCGAGGCAACAATCGGCGCGGCGCTTGACTGGCGAAAACTACCCGGTCGCATAGCATCTCGTGTTCTGCTTCGTCGACTGCAAACGGACCCATCCAACGAAGAGGATTGGCCTGGGCAATTCGCGTGGTTCGATGAGACGCTTAGAAATTTCGATAAGGCCTTCCGGGATCGGGTGCGCAATCTTGATCTATTGACCGAATTAGCTGACGAAGAAAATGCTGAATGACCCTGGGCATGTCCGAAGCCACGGTCGAGGAAGCCGGACTCAACTGATTCAAAGACCTAGGTTACGAGACCCCGTTCGGAACCCGGATCGCGCCGGTCGGCCCCGCACCGGAACGCGTGAGCTTTGGCGATGTAATTGCATGACCTGACCCATATATATTACTCGATTGATATAAAAACGTTTTCCGGTATTACGCTCAAATTTAGGCTGGTTACCGGAAACGTCACTTATTACAGATGGTTATTTTACGGGCATAACTGATGTTTAGTCTAACCTATTGACATAAAAGCCTTTTCCTGTATTATGGTAAAAATCCAGTGCGTTACCGGAAAAGTAATGGAATTCAAAGATTTAAATTCAGAACAACGCCGTCAGCTAGTCGATACGCGCCAGCAATTCGAGGTCCTCACCGCGACAAAAAGGGAACTGGCCAAGCGTTATCGTGGCAGCATGCGTTGGAAGGAAGTGAGGGGTAAGGAATACCTGGTTCGCTCCAACGGTCTCGGAGGCGATGTGGGGTTGGGTGCGCGTTCCGCGAAGACAGAGGAGACCCGCAACGCATTCGTATCCGGCAAGCATGCCCTGAAAGACCGGCTCAATACAATCAAGGGTCAACTCAACCATCTTGCGAAAGTCAACAAGGCAACGCTTTTAGGCAGGGTTCCATTATTGGTCGCCCGGGTCTGCCGCCGCCTTGATGATACCGGCTTGTTGGGGCGAAACGTCCTAATCGTTGGCACCAACGCTATCTACGGTTATGAGGCGCTGGCGGGTGTTTTTTTCTCCGGCGAGGCTCTGGCCGCAAGTGATCTGGATATTTTATGGGATAGCCGAAGCCGCTTGCGCCTGGCGGTCTCCGATTATTCCCGGGAAGGGATTCTCGGCATGCTCCAGAGGGTCGATAAATCATTTTCCCGTCAAGAAGGGAAAGAGTACAGGGCCATCAACCGAGAGGGCTATATGGTGGACCTTATTCGGCCGGAATCCGATCCTCCATGGAAGCCTTCCGATCCTCCATGGAAGCCTACTGACCCCGAACGGATCGGCGGGGCGGATGATCTTACGGCGGCGCCAATAAGAGGATTGGAATGGCTTATCAGCAGCCCACGTTTGGAATCAATCGCGATAGACGGGAGTGGTTATCCCGTCCGTATGGTCGTACCCGATCCACGCGCCTTTGCCCTTCATAAAGCATGGCTCTGCGAGCAACCCAACCGCGATCCGGTCAAAAAGTTTCGTGACTTGGAACAAGCGAAACTGGTCGCAAAACTCGTCCGTGAGCGCCTGCCGCAGTATGCGTTTACCGACGATGATCTACGGGCCTTCCCGGCTGATTTGCGGTCGGCCGTGTAAAGCGGCGGCGGCATCGACACAAGCGGCGCCGTAAGAACACACATGCAAGATTTGACCCCGAAACCGCGTACTGGAGGAACAGGGGAACCTATCCGGCCAGGGTGCTGACCGCGGCCAGCAGCCGGTCCAGTTCTTCTTCGCTGTTGAAATAATGCACCGAGGCGCGAATGACCGGCGGCAGGCGGCGCGCCGTGGCATCCAGGAGGGTGCTTGATGGGTTCGAGACCGAAACATTGATGTTTTGACCGCCAAGGCGGTTCTTCGCTTCCCGCGGGTCGGTGCCTTCGACGGTAAAGGTGACGATGCCGCATTTCTTCTGGCCGGTGTCCCACACCGTTGCCCCGGAAATGGCCGCCAGTTCCCGGCGGAGGGTTTCCGCCAGACGGGTCACCCGCGCTTCGATTTCCGCCAGGTCCCAGGAAAGGGCGTAGTCCACGGCGGCACCCAGGCCCAGCTTGGCGGCGTAGTTGTTTTCCCAGTTTTCAAACCGCCGTCCGTCGGGGCTGAGTTCATACCGCTCCGGCGCTACCCAGGTTGACGACCGAAGGTCGATAAAGGGTGGCTCCAGGGTTTTCAACAGCGCCTTGCGCACATAGACGAAACCGACGCCCCGGGGGCCGCGCAGGTATTTCCGGCCCGTGGCCGAAAGCACGTCGCACTGGATGCGCTCCATGTCCATGGGCATCTGCCCCACCGACTGGCAGGCGTCGATGATGTAGGTAATGCCGTTGCGTCTGGCGATGCGGCCGATTTCCTCGACCGGGTTGACCAACCCGCCGTTGGTCGGAACGTGGGTGACGGAAATCAGCTTTACCCGTTCGTCGATCATATTTTCGAGCGCTTCCGGCGAAGTTTCCCCCGTGGGCGCGGAAGGAATTATCTCCACCCTGACGCCGGTTCTTTTCGCCACTTGAAGGTAGGCGACGAAGTTGGCCGCGTATTCCGCTTCCGCCGTCAGGATGCGGTCGCCCTCGGCAAAGGGCAGGGCATAGAAGGCCATGTCCCAACCCACCGTGGCGTTCTCCACCACGGCGATTTCATCCCTGTGGGCGCCAATCAACCTGGCGATGGATGTATACACATTGTCTATGCGCTCCGCTTCCCGGTCGGCGGCTTCGTATCCGCCGATGGAGGCTTCAAGTGTCAGGTGGTCTACCTGGGCATCCAGGACGCAGCCGGGCATCAGGGAAGAACCCGCATTGTTGAAATGGGCAACGTGGTCCACTCCCGGGGTTTCGGCCCTGGCCCTGGCAATATCCATAGTCATGGGTTGTCTTTTTCCTTATTCGGTTCCTGGAAAGCCAGCCAAGCATGAACTCCAATCCCATGCCTAGCCCGGATCGGCGTTGGCGGAAACAGGAAGGCGGGGGACATAGGAGCCTGTCTGCCTTTGGCCGGCGGGGAAATAATATCGATTCTGCAACCGTCCCCTACCGGAACGGTCGGCATTTGGTTGATAAACCTATTTACGGCGGAACATAGCAGGAATAAAAGTGCAAAATATTGTTATATTTCAATGATATAAAAAAAGTGCTTGCTTATGGGAACAAAACAGGCACATTCAATCTCGTTGTAACCCGCCAATCCCTGTGAAATAAGAGAGGAACTCATGTCCGAAGCAGCACTCCGTCTTGTAGATAAAGAAAACATGGACAAGAACAAGGCCCTCGAGGCCGCCATCACCCAGATCGACCGCTCCTTCGGCAAGGGTTCCGTCATGCGCCTGGGCCAGCGGGAAACGGTGGAGGCCGAGGTTGTTTCGTCGGGCTCCCTCAGCCTGGATATCGCGCTCGGCATCGGCGGCCTGCCCCGGGGCCGGGTGGTGGAGGTCTATGGCCCGGAAGCCTCGGGCAAGACCACCCTGGCGCTGCATGCGGTGGCCGAGGCCCAGAAGCTGGGCGGCACCTGCGCCTTCATCGACGCCGAGCATGCGCTCGATCCGGTCTATGCGGCCAAGCTGGGGGTCAACGTGGATGACCTGCTGATCTCCCAGCCCGACGCCGGCGAACAGGCTCTGGAAATCGCCGATACCCTGATTCGTTCCGGCGCCATCGACGTGCTGGTTATTGACAGTGTCGCCGCTCTGGTGCCCCGGGCCGAACTGGAAGGGGAAATGGGCGACCACCACGTGGGCCTGCATGCGCGGCTGATGAGCCAGGCGCTGCGCAAGCTGACCGCCTCCGTCTCCCGCTCCAACACCCTGGTCATCTTCATCAACCAGATCCGCATAAAGATCGGCGTCATGTTCGGCAATCCGGAAACCACCACCGGCGGCCAGGCGCTCAAGTTCTATTCCTCGGTGCGCTTGGAAATTCGCCGCATCGGCGCCATCAAGGACCGGGACGAAGTGGTCGGCAACCAGACCCGGGTCAAGGTGGTCAAGAACAAGCTGGCGCCACCCTTCAAGATGGTGGAATTCGACATCATGTACGGCGAAGGCTTTTCCAAGCTGGGCGAGATTCTGGACCTGGGCGTCAAGGCCGGGCTGGTGGAGAAATCCGGCTCCTGGTTCTCCTACGATTCCCAGCGCATCGGCCAGGGCCGGGAAAACGCCAAGAACTTCCTCAGGGAACACCCGGAAATGGCCGACGAAATCGAACTGGCCATCCGCAAGGACGCCGGCCTGATCCAGCAAGACAAGACGGATGACCCCGGCGGGCCGGCAATAAAAGAGACGGTGGTAGCCGGCGAATAGACCAGCGCTTCTAACCGGTGGCGCCCAAGCGCGGCCCCCTCCCTGGCGGGGGGGCCGCTTTTGGTTTTGGGTGAAAAGCCTGAATTCTTGGGGTTTTTTTCCTTAAAACCGTTTGCTTATTTGTCCTCCGGCCCTAGATTACCCTCCATGCAGACCGTCAACGATATTCGCCAGGCCTTCCTGGACTACTTAGCCGCCAACGGGCACGAGGTAGTAGATTCCGGGCCATTGGTGCCCCGCAACGATCCCACCCTGATGTTCACCAATTCAGGCATGGTGCAGTTCAAGAATGTTTTCACCGGGGTGGAAAAGCGCGGCTACGCGCGCGCCGTCACCTCGCAGAAATGCGTTCGCGCCGGCGGCAAGCACAACGACCTGGAAAACGTCGGCTACACCGCCCGCCACCACACTTTCTTCGAAATGCTGGGCAACTTCTCTTTCGGCGACTATTTCAAGGAACTGGCCATCGAGCTTTCGTGGAACCTGATCACCAGGGAATTCGGCCTGTCCAAGGAAAAACTGCTGGCCACCGTCTATGCGGAAGACGATCAGGCCTTCGACCTGTGGAAAAAAATCACCGGCCTGCCCGAAGACCGTATCCTGCGCATTCCCACGTCGGACAATTTCTGGGCCATGGGCGATACGGGCCCCTGCGGGCCGTGCTCGGAAATCTTCTATGACCATGGCGAGAATATTCCCGGCGGCCCCCCCGGCAGCGCCGACGAAGACGGCGACCGCTTCATCGAAATCTGGAACCTGGTGTTCATGCAATACGAGCAGGTCACCCCGGAAAAGCGCATCGACCTGCCCCGGCCGTCCATCGATACGGGCATGGGGCTGGAGCGCGTCGCCGCCGTCATGCAGGGCACCCACGACAACTACGAGATTGACCTGTTCAAGGCCCTCATCGCCGCCTCGGCGGAAGCCTCCGGCACCGATGCGCAAGGCAAACACCGGGTTTCCCACCGGGTCATCGCCGATCACCTGCGGGCCACCAGCTTCCTCATCGCCGACGGGGTGCTGCCCTCCAACGAGGGCCGGGGATACGTGTTGCGCCGAATCATGCGCCGGGCCATGCGCCACGCCCACCTGACCGGCGCCCAGGAGCCGATGGTGTGGAAACTGGTCCCCGCCCTGGTGGCGCAGATGGGCCAAGCCTTCCCCGAACTGGTCCGCGCCGAATCCCTGATCAGCGAAACCCTGAAGCTGGAGGAAAGCCGCTTCAAGAAGACCCTGGAACGGGGCCTGAAGCTGCTGGACGAAGCCACCGCGGGCATGGACACCGGCGGTGACCAGGGTGGTGAATTGGCCGGCGAAACCGCCTTCAAGCTTTACGACACCTTCGGTTTCCCCCTTGACCTGACCCAGGATGCGCTCCGCGCCCGGGGCCTGAGCGTCGACCTGGACGGCTTCAACGCCGCCATGGAACGCCAGAAGGCCGAAGCCCGCGCCGCCTGGGCCGGCTCCGGCGAGGCGGCGACGGATGAGGTCTGGTTCCAGATTCGCGAAGACGTGGGGGCCACCGAATTTCTCGGTTTCGAAACCGAACAGGCGGAAGGCCTGGTCCTGGCCATCGTTGTTGGCGGCAAGCGGGTGGAACGGGCCACCGCCGGCGAAGACGTGGCCGTGGTTGTCAACCAATCACCGTTTTACGGCGAATCCGGTGGCCAGACCGGCGATACCGGCATCATTCATTCGGCTGATGTCATGCGCCTTACGGTCACCGACACCCAGAAGAAAGTCGGCGACCTGCATGTGCACCTGGGCCGGGTGGACCAAGGAACCTTGTCCGTCGGCGGCGACGTGGCCCTTTCCGTTGACGGCCCCCGGCGCAGCCGGATTCGGTCCAACCACTCGGTCACCCATCTACTGCACGCGGCGCTTCGCCGCCAGTTGGGCGATCACGTCACCCAAAAGGGATCGCTGGTGGCGCCGGACCGGTTGCGTTTCGACATCTCCCATCCCAAGCCGGTGGACCCGGTTGAACTGGCGGCGGTGGAATCGGAAGTCAACCGCCGCATCCGCCTGAACACGCCCGTGGAAACCCACCTGATGGAACCGGACGAGGCGGTGAAAGCCGGCGCCATGGCGTTGTTCGGTGAAAAATACGGCGACGAGGTACGCGTCGTTTCCATGGGTGGCGATGATGAGGGAAGCTTTTCCACCGAACTTTGCGGCGGAACCCACGTGCGCCGCACCGGCGACATCGGCCTGTTCAAGGTGGTATCGGAAAGCGCCGTCGCCGCCGGCGTGCGCCGCATCGAGGCCCTGACCGGCGAGGAAGCCCTTGGCTACCTGCAGGAACAGGAAAGCGCCCTGGCCGAAACCGCGGCGCTGTTGAAGACTCCGCCGCCCGAGGTGCCGGCCCGGGTCCGGGCGCTGGTCGAAGAACGCCGTGCGCTGGAACGGGAACTGACAGAAACCCGCAAGAAACTGGCCGCCACCGGCGGCGGCGGAGCGGCGGCCTCGGTCCAGGTCAGGGATATCGGCGGCATCAGCTTCTCGCCCCGGCTTCTGGATGGCATGCCGGCCAAGGAACTGAAGGGCCTGGCCGACGACCTGAAGGGCCAGATGGGCTCCGGCGTCGTCGCCCTGGTCAGTGTCAACGAAGGTAAGGCGTCCCTGGTGGTCGGCGTCACCGACGACCTGACCGCCAAGGTCAACGCCATCGATCTGGTGCGTGCCGGCTCGGTGGCGGTCGGCGGCAAGGGTGGCGGCGGCCGACCCGACATGGCCCAGGCCGGCGGGCCCGACGGCGCCAACGCGCAAGCCGCCCTGGACGCCATCGAAGCGGCGCTGGGCTGATTTTTCGATTCCGGACTCCGGTCCGCGTCATTCCCGTGTCGCGTCTGTAGCATTGCCGTAGGATAATCAAGCCATGAACCGGGCAACCAGGCGATGAATACGCCAGTATCAGATCCGGGCCCGGGCCCTGAACGGGGTGGCGGTTTTCTTTCCGGCACCACCGCCGACCGGCCGGGGCAGGCGGCGTTGCTCATGGTTTCGGCCCTGTTCATGCTGGGGTTTCAGGACGGTATCGTCAAGCTGACCAGTGCGGACGTTTCCCTGTGGCAATTCCAGGTGCTTCGCTCGGTTTTTAACCTCGCCTTGCTGATCCTTCTCGCGCACGGCGTCTGGGGCGCCGCCATCCCCTGGCCCCAGCGCACTTGGGCGGTGGCCCTGCGCAGCCTGTTCCTGGTCACCGCCATGGTGTTATTTTTCGGCGGCATACCCTTTCTCAGCCTGACGGAGATCGCCGCCGGCCTGTACGTCTTCCCCCTTTTCGTGGCGGTGCTTTCGGCGCTTGTGCTCGGCGAACACGTGGGGCCGCGCCGCATCGTCGCCATCCTCGCCGGCTTTGGCGGGTCCCTTCTGATCCTGAAACCGGGAACCGACGCCTTCCGGCCGATGGCGCTGATGCCGGTGGCCGCCGCGCTGTGCTACGCGGCGACCATCCTCACCACGCGGCGGCTTTGCCGGGCGGAATCACCGGTGACCCTCACCTGCGGCGTGGCCATCGCCTTTATAATCCTGGGAACCCTGGGGATGACGGTGCTTGTTCCCTTGACCGGCGGCGATCTGGCGCGGGACTGGCCCTACCTGTTCACCGGCTGGCATGCCATCGATCTTCGGGTGCTTGGACTGATCGCCGTGTGTTCGGTCCTGAACATGACCGCCAATATCGGGTTGGCGAAGGCTTACCAAAGCGCCGAGGCAAGCTGGCTGGCGCCCTTCGACTACAGTTACCTGATCTTCGCCACCTTCTGGGGGTTTGTCTTCTGGCGCTACGTGCCCGATGCCCTGACCTTTCTCGGCATGGCCATGATCGCCGGGTCCGGCATCTTCGTCGCCTGGCGGGAACGGCTGGAAAGCCGCCGGCGGGCCGGTTCGGTTCATCCGCCCGAATAAAAACGACGGGCTCCATAAGCCGATCATTGCACCGGTTGGGTTCAGGTGTCCGTTTCTCGATATTTTTTATCTCCATGGCCTGTATTTGCCACCCTTTTCAGGGGATAGTGCCAAGGCCCGTTTTGGAATCGCTGAAAACCACAGGGGTAGAGTGTGTCGTGATGAAGCAAGTTTCGGCCCCCAACTCCGGCGGCTGGCGGCGGCCCGAGGTATTCCTGGTGCTGATGGCCGTGGCCATGCCCTTGAGCTTCAGCGTCTGGCGGGCGTTGCTCAACAATTTCGCCCTGGAGCAGGCGGCGTTCACCGGGGTCGAAATCGGCATCTTGCAAAGCCTGCGGGAAATTCCCGGCTTCCTGTCCTTCGCCGTGGTCTTCCTGCTGCTGATCGTGCGCGAACAGCCCCTGGCGCTAATTTCAATGTGCCTGCTGGGGATCGGCACGGCGATGACCGGGTTTTTTCCCACGGTCATCGGCCTTTACCTGACTACCGTGCTCATGTCCGTCGGATTCCACTATTTCGAGACCATCAACCAATCCCTGGCCCTGCAATGGCTGGACAAGGCCAAGGCTCCCCATTTCCTGGGCAAGCTCATCGCTTATGGCTCCTTCGCTTCCCTTGGCGCTTTCGCCCTCATTTACCTGGCCCTGGACCTGGGCGGGCTGGCCATGCGCTGGGTGTATCTTATCGGCGGTGGCGTCAGCCTGATCATCGCGCTCTTCGCCTGGGGCGCATTCCCCCGTTTTCCGGCCAAGGTGGAGCAGCGCAAGTCCCTGGTGCTGCGCCGCCGCTACTGGCTCTATTACGCATTGGTATTCATCGCCGGTTCCCGGCGGCAGATCTTCGTCGTCTTCGCCGGTTTCCTGATGGTGGAAAAATTCGGCTTCGACGCCGCCGCCATCACCCTCATGTTCCTGGCCAACGGCGCCCTCAATATCCTGGTCGCGCCCAGAATCGGCAAGCTGATCGGCCGCTGGGGGGAGCGCCGGGCGCTGATATTCGAATACATCGGGCTGATCGGCGTGTTCACCGCCTACGCCTTTGTCGATACCGCCTGGATCGCTGTCGGGCTGTACATCATCGATCACCTGTTCTTCGCCATGGCCATCGCCATCAAGACCTATTTCCAGAAGATCGCCGACCCGGCGGACATCGCCTCCACCGCCGGGGTCAGTTTCACCATCAGCCACATCGCGGCGGTGATCATTCCGGTGGCTTTCGGTTTCCTGTGGGTGATTTCCCCGTCGGCGGTATTCATCTTTGGCGCCGTCATGGCCGGGGTTTCCCTGCTGTTTTCCCTGATGATTCCGGAAACGCCGACACCGGAAAACGTGGCCCTGGTGGGCCGCTACCGGTCTGCTCCCGCAGCGGCCGCCGAATAGGCCGTTCAAACGGATAGCGCCAGGACTCTCTTGATCCCAGGACTCCCTTGATCCCTGGCCGGGGTGCACTTAAGTTCATTCCGCGCCCCAGGGACACGAAGTGGGCACGAGGTGGGGCACGAGGACTGCATCGGGGGCGGCGCCAACCGCCGGTGACGGCCCGCCGGCAAATTGGGGTTTCGTGGAAAACATTGTCGATCTGGATAAGATCCAAAAACTGGTGGCCTTCGTCGCCCGTTGGGTGACCGAGAATGTCTTCGTCCTCAGCAACCTGGTGCAGTTGCTGATCATCGGCTTCGTTTTCCTGATCGCCAAGGCGGCCGAACCCCGAATCCATAAAAGAATCGAAAGCGCCAAAACCTCGCCGCGGTTTCAGAAATTTCTTGACCCGGTAATTCGTGCCCTGACCCCGCTGACCCTGCCGGTGGTCATGCTGGTTCTGCTTTGGCTGGCGGCGGTGGCGGCGCGGCAGGCGGGCTGGCCCCATCAGTTCGTTACCGGCGTCGTCGGCCTGCTGACCGCCTGGGTGGGCATCCGGCTGGCCTCCGGCGTGGTCCGGGACCCCACCTGGTCGCGGACCATCGCCGTCATCGCCTGGACCCTGGCGGCGCTGAACATCGTCGACCTGCTGGATGATACCCTGGCCGTTCTCGACGGCATGGCAATCCAGGTGGGCGAGCTGCGGATTTCCGTTCTCGGCGTCGGCAAGGCGGCCCTGGCGCTGATCATCCTGTTATGGCTGGCCGGGGTCGTGTCGCGAATCCTGGAACGGCGAATCGATACCGCCTCCAACCTTTCCCCATCGGCCCGGGTGCTGTTCGGCAAGTTTCTCCGCATCGGCCTTTATACCCTGGCCATCGCCCTGGCCCTGGATAGCGTTGGCATAGACCTCACCGCCTTCGCCGTATTCAGCGGCGCGGTCGGCTTAGGACTCGGTTTCGGTCTGCAAAAGGTGGTCTCCAACCTGATCAGCGGCGTCATCCTGTTGCTGGACAAATCGGTCAAGCCCGGCGACGTCATCGCCGTTGGCGACACCTTCGGCTGGATCAATTCCCTGGGCGCCCGCTACGTTTCGGTAATCACCCGGGACGGCACCGAACACCTGATCCCCAACGAGGAACTGATCAGCCAGCGGGTGGAGAACTGGTCCTACAGCAATCAGTTGGTGCGTTTCCGGTTGCCTTTCGGCATTTCCTATTCTTCCGACGTCAAGAAGGCCAAGGAACTGGCCCAGGAAGCGGCATCGTCGGTGGAACGGGTGTTGGCCGACCCGGCGCCCCTTTGCCACCTGACCGGTTTCGGCGACAGCTCGGTGGATCTGGAACTGCGAATCTGGATCAGGGACCCACAGCGGGGCGTCGCCAACGTCAAAAGCGAGGTGCTGCTGGGGATATGGGACGCCTACGCCGAAAACGGTATTGAATTCCCCTTCCCGCAACGGGACATTCACCTGAAATCGGTGGTGCCTTTGGAGATTACGCCGGAAAGAAGCGGCTCCTAAAGCATTCCATCCTCAACTATCAAAGAGCGGCTCTATTCCTTGACGTCGGCGGCGACCCGCATGCGGATGATGCGGTCCGGATTGTCGACGACGCCGTTGCGGGTCTTGTCGCCCCGTTTGATCTTGCCGACGAAGGCCATGCCTTCGCTTACCTGGCCCCAGACGGTGTATTTGCCGTCCAGCCAGGGGGAAGCGGCGAAGACGATGAAGAACTGGGAATCGCCGCTGTCGGGGTCCCGCGAACGGGCCATGGAAACGGTGCCCCGCACATGGGAAAAATCGGAAAATTCGGCCGGTATCTTGACCCCCGAGCCGCCGGTGCCGTCGCCCCGGGGATCGCCGGTCTGGGCCATGAAGCCGCCGATCACCCGGTGAAAGGTCAGCCCGTCGTAAAAGCCCTGGCGCACCAGTTCCTTGATCCGCTTGACGTGGCGCGGCGCGATGTCGGGCCGCAGGTCGATGACCACCCGGCCGTATTTCAGGTCGAGGTACAGGGTGTTTTCAGGATCGCCCGCTGCCCGGGCGCCTTCGGCCGCAACCACAAAGAAGAATGCGGCGATTATCGAAACCCAAAGGCGCCATTTCAATTTACCTGCCAAGGCCGGTTTGAATAAGACTGGTTTGAATAGGGCTGGTTTGAACAAGGATGGCATGAAATAGACCTCTCTCGTTTGTCCCGGCGGGAAGGCGGGGCACGATTCCTGCTAACAATTATCGGTTTTCGTGCCGCGATCAATCGAAAAGGGCGTCGATTTCCGACTGGCTGATGGCCCTTTCCGGATCCTGGGGGCCGTGCATCAGCTTTTCGTCTTCGGTCTTTTCGTGATCGGGTTTTACCTCGATCTTGTCCAGCTCGTCCTTGCCCCAGGCCAGGATCAGCGCGTTGACCCGGTCTTCCACGTAGGTGACGGACTTCACCACCTTGGAAATGCGCTGGCCGGTGATGTCCTGGAAAGAGCAGGCCTCGATGACCGCGTTGTTGTTTTCCAGCAGGCGGTCGATCAATTTCAATTGGTCATCGTTCTCCAGTTTGCCGCGCAACAGGTTCAGCCGTTCGCCACTTTGTTCCATGTTCTCCATGATCGTATTGGTCGCCTGTTCCGTCGCCTTGACAATGGCGTCCAACTGCTCGCCCATGGTTTCGAAACGGTGGTCCTTGTCGGCGGGCCGGTTGATCGCGGCAATTTCCTGACGCACACGCTGGATATACTGAAAAAGGCCGGTCAGTTCGCTTTTCAGGGATTGGTCTATGGGTTCTGTCGTCATGGGGCCTTCCGCATTTCCACACATATCCACATTGGTATTCCCGTGCCGGCTTGGGCTGAACCGGGCACCCATCAACGGTGAACCCTGTACGTACCGCCGAGTATATTGCGAATCGCTAGTACAGCAGGGCTTTATCAAATCCAGGTAACTAAAGTGGCTGTATTTCCTTAATAATTTCTTTTTGTAGCGGGATGAAATGAAGACTTTGAGCGCTATTCATTCTTCGCCTCTTCCCCCTCCCGAAGCAGTTTCTTGACCGCCAGGGCGTATAGCTTCTGTTTGTCTTCGTCCTTGAGATCATTGAGGATTTTGGACTTGGCCCGCTGTATCTTCATGGCCTTCAGGATCAGGGCCTGACGTTCGGGGGTCATCACCCTGTCCACGGTTTCCTGAAGTTCATTGATTTTTATCTCGCGGGCGGTCACTTTCCGCCGTGCTCGCGAATTTCGCAACTTGTTTCTGGCCGTCTTGTCCATCACCAGGGACAACAAAGCATCGGAGACGAACCTGAACATACCCGGCCCTATTCACGCCAATTCACGTCGAATTTCCACCAACCCTACGCACCGGACGCTTTCCAAAGGATAAATTTTCCATATTCGGCTAAGCCGGCGCGCCGCTAAAAACCAACCGTCAAGGTCCGCACCACCCATGAATGAACCGCTTCTCGGCTCCCTGTTTGAATCGGCGGTCGCCGCCGCCCAGCCGAAAAATGCCGTGCCGCCGTTTCTTCCACCCCCGCCCAAGGGAAAAACCGTGCTGGTCGGATTGGGCAAGGCCGCCGCAAGCATGGCCCGGGCGGTCGAAGAGAACTGGAAGGGGCCACTCCACGGACTGGTGGTTACCCGCTATGGGCACGCCCGGCCCTGCCGCACCATCGAAGTGCTGGAAGCATCCCACCCGGTTCCCGACGCCGCGGGCGTGGCGGCGGCGGCCCGCATTCTGGATGCAGTTCAGGGATTGGGCGAGGACGACCTTGTCCTGTGCGTCATTTCCGGCGGCGGTTCGGCGTTGCTGACCTTGCCGGCGCCCGGCCTCACCCTGGCCGACAAACAGGCGGTGAACACCGCGCTGCTTCGCTGCGGCGCCAACATCACCGAAATGAACTGCGTCCGGAAACACCTGTCGGCGGTCAAGGGCGGCCGCTTGGCGGCGGCGGCATACCCGGCCAAAGTGGTGGCGCTGGCCATATCGGACGTGCCCGGCGATGATCTGTCGGTGATCGCTTCGGGTCCAACGGTGCCGGACCCCACAACCTTCGCCGACGCCCGTCGGGTGATCGAAAAGTACGGCATTATCCCGCCGCAATCCGTGATCGCCCACCTGGACCGGGCCGAACAGGAAACCCCCAAGCCAGGCGACCCCCGGCTGGCCGGGGTGCGGACCGAACTGGTAACGCGTCCGGCCGATGCCCTGGAGGCGGCCGCCGGTACGGCGAGGAAGGCCGGGTTTGACGCCGTAATCCTGGGCGACGCCATCGAAGGGGAAGCCCGGGAGGTGGCCCGCGAACAGGCGGAAGAGGTTCGCAAGGGATTTTCCCGGCCCACGGTTCTGCTTTCCGGCGGCGAGGTCACGGTGACCATCCGCGGCCAGGGCCGGGGTGGCCCCAACGCCGAATACCTGCTTGCCCTGGCCATCGCCCTCGACGGCCGGCCGGCGGTGTGGGCCATTGCCTGCGATACGGACGGCATCGATGGCTCGGAGGATAACGCCGGCGCTATCATCGGTCCGGACACCCTGGAACGGGCGAAAGCCAAGGGTCTGGACCCCCAGGCGATGCTGGATGACAACAACGCCTATGGTTTTTTCCAGGAACTGGGTGATCTGGTGATCAGTGGACCGACAATGACCAACGTCAACGATTTCAGGGCGATCGTCATCGAGGGCGGCGCTTGATGCCAAGGAGTGGAAACAAAATAATCATTGGCCCGAAACCCATGGTGTGCCTATGATTCGGCCATGCGCCGAAACCGCAACGCAAAAATAATCGCCACTCTGGGACCCGCCGTCGCCGATAAGGAATCCATCGCCGCCTTATTCGCCGCCGGCGCCGATGTTTTTCGCCTCAATTTTTCCCACGGCACCCACGAAGACCACAAGAAGCTGTATGATATTATCCGCGTGCTGGAGGTTCATTTCAGCCGGCCCATCGGTATTGTTGCCGATATGCAGGGGCCCAAGCTGCGCATCGGTGAATTCGCCCACGGACCCGTGCGTCTGGTCGAAGGCGCCAAGTTCCGGGTCGATCTGGCGGAAACGCCCGGCGACGAACACCGGGCGCCTCTGCCCCATTCCGAAATTTTCGCCGCCCTGCATCCAGGCATCGATCTGTTGCTGGATGACGGCAAGGTCCGCCTTCGGGTGGTCGATTGCGGCGCCGACTACGCTGAAACGGTGGTCATTACCGGCGGTGAACTTTCCGACCACAAGGGGCTGAACATTCCGGCGGCGGTCACCGGGTTGACGCCGTTGACCAAAAAAGACCGCTCCGATCTTCAGTTCGCCCTTGACCTTGGCGTTGACTGGATTGCCCTTTCCTTCGTTCAACGCCCCGAAGACGTGGCCGAGGCCCGTAAGCTCATCGGCGGCAAGGCGGGCATCCTGGTCAAGCTGGAAAAGCCGGCGGCCATGGATCACCTTTTTGAAATCATCGACCTGGCCGACGCGGTAATGGTCGCCCGTGGCGACCTGGGCGTCGAAGTGCCGCCCGAGGACGTTCCCGCCCTGCAAAAAAGAATCATCAGCGCCTGCCGCTTCGCCGGAAAGCCGGTGATCGTCGCCACCCAGATGCTGGATTCCATGGTTCATGCGCCGACGCCCACCCGGGCCGAAGCTTCCGATGTGGCCACCGCCATCTACGACGGCGCCGATTCGGTGATGTTGTCGGCGGAAACGGCCGTGGGCGCTTATCCGGTGGAGGCGGTGGCGATGATGGACCGCATCGTCAACCGGGTCGAAATTGACCCTCAATACCGCAAAATGATGGACGCCGGCCGCCGGGAGCCCGAGGCCACCGCCGCCGACGCCATCACCGCCGCCGCCCGCCAAGTGGCCCATACCATTTCGGCGGCGGTCATCGTCACCTTCAGCTCTTCCGGTTCGACCACCTTGCGCGCCGCCCGCGAACGGCCGCAGGTGCCTATCCTGGGCCTCACCGCCAACGCTGTCACGGCGCGCAAGCTGGCCCTGGCCTGGGGCGTGCATTCGGTGCATACCAAGGAACTGAGCAGTTTCAGCGAAATGGTCGGCATGGCCATGGCGATGGCCTTGCGGGAGGAATTCGCCACATCGGGCGACCGGCTGGTGGTGACCGCCGGCGTTCCCTTCGGCACCCCCGGCGCCACCAATATCCTGCGCATCGCCTGGATGAAGTAGAAAATTTATTCGGCGGCGGTCTTGCGAAGGGCCGGATCGCGGAAGGCGTCCATCAATTCCGCCCGCCGGGCCTTGGCCCGTTCCATGGCCGCCAGCTTGACGTGGCCGAAGCCGCGAATGGTTTGGGGCAGGGCGCTGATCTCCACCGCCAGGGCGTGGTTATCGGCGTTCAGTCCGGCCAGCAGTTGGTCCACCGTCTGCTCGTATTCCCCGATCAGCGCCCGTTCCAGTTTGCGCTCCTGCCCGTAACCGAAGATGTCGAATACCGTGCCGCGCAGTCCCTTGCCCTTGGCCAGGATGTTGAACACATTCATCATCCACCCGCCGTACTCCCTCTTGCGTGGAACGCCAGTCACCGGGTCCCGGGTCGCCAACAACGGCGGCGCCAGATGGAAGGACAGGGTGAAGTCGCCTTCGAACTGCCGGTCCAGTTGTCTGCGGAAGGCGTCCGCGGAATAAAGACGGGCGACCTCGTACTCATCCTTGTAGGCCAACAGGCGATAATAATTCTCCGCCACCGTTTCCGCCAGCCCCGCCAGGCCCTTCTCTGTTTCCTTCGTTCGTACCTGTTCCACCAGGGCGCGGTGGCGTTCCGCATAGGCGTTGTCCTGATAGGCGGTCAGGGCTTCCCTATGCCGCCTGACGGTATCTTGCCGTGTCGTCGCCGAAGGGGTATCCGGCATTCTGGGCGCCAGGCCGGAGGTCTTTTCCACCGCCGTCATGTCATGGGCGGCGCGCCGGCCCCACAGGAAGGCCTTTTTGTTAAAGTCCACGGCGACCCCGTTCAACCCGATGGCCTGGATAATGGCCTCCGCCGATACCGGCAGCAGTCCCTTCTGGTAGGCGAAGCCAACCATGAACAGGTTCGAGGCGATGGAATCTCCCATCAACGCCGTGGCCAGTCCGGTGGCGTCGATGAAATGGGCATCCTTCGAGGACTGGGCGATGGTTTCCATGAGTCCCTTCTGGGGAAACTTGACGTCCGGGTCCTGGGTGAAGGCGGCGGTCATGGTTTGGTGGTTGTTGATCACCGAATGGGACAGGGCGGCCCTGATCTTGCCCAGGGTTTCGGCGCTGCCGGCGGTGACCAGATCACAGCCCAAAAGCACGTTGGCACCGCCGGCGGCGATGCGGGCGGCGTGGATTCGTTCGGGTTTTTCGGCGATGCGCACATGGGTGACCACGGCGCCGTTCTTCTGTGCCAGCCCCGCCATGTCCAGCACCGAAACGCCGCGGCCTTCCATGTGGGCGGCCATGCCCAGAAGGGCGCCGACGGTGACCACCCCGGTGCCGCCGATGCCGGTAATGGCGATGCCATAAGGTTCCGCGACGCCGGGAAGGCGGGGTTCGGGCAGGCCGGATTCGCCCGGATCAGGGAAGCCGGCGTCCGCGCCGGCGCCGGCCTGCTTGCGCAGGCCCCCGCCGTGCACGGTAACGAAGCTGGGGCAGAAGCCGTTGATGCAGGAAAAATCCTTGTTGCACGATGACTGGTCGATGGCCCGCTTGCGCCCCCATTCGGTCTCGACCGGAATGATGGAAACGCAATTGGATTGAACGCCGCAATCGCCGCACCCTTCGCATACCGCCTGGTTGATGAAGGCCCTGCGGGGCGGGTCGGCGGCCAGGCCCCGCTTGCGTCTTCGCCGCAATTCCGCGGCGCAGGTCTGGTCGTACACCAGGACCGAAACCCCCTTACACCGGCGCAGTTCCCGTTGCAGGGCATCCATCTCCCCGCGGCCGTGGAAGGTGACGTGGGGGGCGAAGGAATCACCCACGGCATACCGGTCCTTTCCTTCGGAAACCACGGCGATACGGCCGATCCCTTCGGCGCTCAGCTGGCGGGTAATCATGGGAACGCTCAACGGCCCGTCCATGGGCTGGCCGCCGGTCATGGCGACGGCGTCGTTATAGAGAATCTTGTAGGTAATGTTCACGCCGGCGGCGACGGCGGCGCGCACGGCCAACAGGCCGGAATGGAAATAGGTGCCGTCCCCCAGGTTGACGAACGTATGTTCCGTCTTGGTAAACGGCGCCTGGCCAATCCAGCTGGCCCCCTCGCCGCCCATGTGGGTGAAGGTCTGGGTGTCCCGGTCCATCCACGTCACCATGTAGTGGCATCCGATGCCGGCCAATGCCCGCGACCCTTCGGGAACCTTGGTGGACGTGTTGTGGGGACAGCCGGAACAGAAATAAGGGACCCGCTGGATGTCGGGCAGGGGGCCCTGCACCACCTTTTCCCGCCGTTCCAGAATCTCCAGCCGCTCCTTGATGCGGGGGCTGGTGTAAAAGCGGTCAATGCGTTCGGCGATCACCCGGGCGATGCGGGCCGGGGTCAATTCGCCGGCCGATGGCAGGATCCAGGTTCCTTCCTCATCGAACTTGCCCACCACCCGGGGGCGCACGCTGGCCCGCCAGTTGTACAACTGCTCCTTCATCTGGTTTTCGATGACGGCGCGCTTTTCCTCCACCACCAGGATTTCTTCCAGCCCTTCGGCGAAATGGCGCACGCCTTCCCGTTCCAGGGGCCAGGGCATGCCCACCTTGTAAACCCGAAGGCCGATTTCGGCGGCTTGGGATTCGTCGATACCCAAATCCTCCAGGGCCTGGAGTACGTCGAGGAACGATTTACCAGTGGAGATAATGCCCAGCCTCGGCCGGGGGCTGTCGATGACCATGGTGTCGAGGCCGTTGGCGCGGGCGAAAGCCAGCGCGGCGTAGATCTTGTATTGTTGCAAGCGCCGTTCCTGATCCAAGGGCGGATCGGGCCAGCGGATGTGAAGCCCGCCTTCGGGTATTTCGAAATCATCGGGCAGGGTGATGGCGATGCGGTCCGGGTCAACCCGAACGGCGGCCGAGGCGTCCACGTTTTCGGTGATCGTCTTCATGCCTACCCAGCAGCCGGAATACCGCGACATGGCCCAGCCGATGATGCCGAAATCCAGGACTTCCTGCACGTTGGCCGGGTTGAGCACCGGGATCTGGGCGTCGGCGAGGGCATGTTCGCTCTGGCTGGGCACGGTGGACGATTTGCATGCCGGATCGTCGCCGGCCAGCAGCAGAACCCCGCCATGGGCCGAGGTGCCGGCGAAGTTGCCATGCCGGAACACGTCGCCGGAACGGTCCACTCCCGGCCCCTTGCCGTACCACATGGCGAAAACGCCGTCGTAACGCGCCCCTTCGAACAGGTTGACCTGTTGGCTGCCCCAGATGGCGGTGGCCGCCAGGTCTTCGTTGACGCCCGGCTGAAAATGGATATGGCTGTCCTTGAGCAGGCTTTCCGCCCGCCAATACTCCTTGTCCACGTTGCCGAGCGGCGAACCGCGATAGCCGGTAACGAACCCGGCGGTGTTGAGCCCGGCTGCCAGGTCCCGCCGCCGCTGGACCAGGGGCAGGCGCACCAGCGCCTGGGTGCCGGTCAGATAGATCCGGCCTTCCAGGGCGGTGTATTTATCGTCGAGCGCGACTTTGGCCAGGGCCATCAGGAACCCCACTCAAAAACATTTCGCTGATGGGCGGTGGCCTTTTCTTCCCGAGGCATGGTTAAGGGTAGCGGCTGGCGACTTTGAAGACAATATGAACCACGGGCCTTGACGGTATTGTGAAACAATGCCTCCACCGGCGCCTCGAACGGAGCTGAATATTGCCCGCTGGGGCCTGTCGGCGAACGATGATTATTTGCATTTTGGGACTATTTATTCGCTGCGGTCGAATTCCGCTTGCCCCGACGGTGGTTCAGCCCATAGAAGAAACATCTATTCCATCCACTTGGATGGAATCAAAATCAATACATTGTTCTTTCGGGGAGAGCAGATAAAAGACAAAAGCATCTTTTGGGCTTTGATGTCGGCCGTTTCCTTTGTCGTTTAACCATCCTTGCCCAATTGACCTACGATGCCTGTGGTGCTCCCGTGGCCGCGCTTACGTTTCGATACGCTGGCGCCTTGCTGTTCGTCTTCACCCTGCTGCCGACCGGAAGGGCAGAGCGCAAGTCCGAGCCGAAACTACGGGAACAACAACCCTGATTTTCAAGGAGACGCCAAATGTCTGAATACGGCCAAAGCGTGTTCACCCGTGCCGAAATGAATCGGAGGCTGGAATGCCTCTACGGGATCATGGACCGGCTGGGCCTGGATGCGGTGATCACCACTTCAATCCAGAACACGCTTTATTACAGCAGTTTCTATATGGCGCCCTTCGGCCGCCTGCATGCGGCGGTAATTCCCCGCCGGGGAACTCCCGGGGTGATTGGTCCGTTGGTCGAATACGACCGGCCCAGGAACAACACCTGGTTCGAGGATACTCGCATCTACAACGACCATACCGATGCGGTCACCGGCACCCTGAAGCACATCGAAGGTATTCTATCGGACAACGGCGTCATAAAAGGCCGCCTGGGTATCGAGAAAGACACGGTTTCCATCGCCTTGCAGGAAAAATTGAAGGCAGCGTTTCCGGCTTTCGAATTCGCCGACATCGCTGAAGCCACCATGCGCCAACGGCTGATCAAATCGGAAGAAGAGATCAAGGTTATCCGCGACGGAGCCCAGATCAGCGACATCGGCGGCCAGGCCTGTGTCGACGCCTGCAAGGAGGGAGTGCCCGAATACGTCATTGCGCGTACGGCGGTGGCCGCCATGGAGGACGAAATCGTTCGCCGCTATCCGAATGTGGAAGTGGACGCCACTTGGTGCTGGTTCCAATCGGGGGCTAGCCGTTCCTACGGTGCCCACAACCTGAATACGCCGCGCAAGATTCGTGCCGGCGAACCTTTAATCCTAAACTGCTTCCCCATGATTGCCGGCTACTACGCGGCCCTGGAACGCAGTCTGGTGCTGGGTCACCTGCCCGATGAAGTCCGCAAGCCGTTCGAGGTCAACGTGGCCGCCCATATGGTGGGCATCGAGGCAGTGCGGGCGGGGGCGAAGTGTTCGGACATCGACAAGGTCGTCAACCCGGTATACGAGGAAGCCGGCTACCTGGAAAACCGCACCTTCGGCACGGGCCATTCCTTTGGCATCCTGGGCTTTTGGTACGGGCGGGAGGAAGGGGGCGAACTTCGTCCCTATAACGATACGGTGCTAGAGGAAAACATGGTGGTTTCCATCGAGCCCATGATTTCCATCGAAGGCATAGGCGGTTTCCGCCATCACGATATCCTGCTGGTCAGGGAAGGCGGCAACGAAGTGCTCAACGGATTTGAGCGAGGGGTTATTGTTATTTGATTTTCGATCCCGATAAACCTTAGTCAATGGAGAATTGAAGAAAACCGTGGGCGGCGCGCAGGGCGGCTTCGGCTTTTTCCGGGGTTTCGGCGCGGGCGAAGATGAAGCCCAGGTAACGGTAGCCTTCCGGTAAAGGCACGACTTCGCCGCCCACGGGAATGGAAATGGTGACATCGTCGATGCCCTTCACCGCCCGGGCTTCCTCCAGGCCGTCAACCCGCCTCAGGACTCCGCCGTTGGGGATGGGGATCATCATCACCCCCGACGCCGCTTTTTCCCGTTCGCGGGCCGGAAGGGGGTGGTCCCCGTTTTCGTGCGCGAGCGCTTGGCGCAGGATCAGGTCTTCCAGGCTAAACCCGGGGCCGAACCGAAGCGCCCGCGAACACAGCCCGCCGATGGAACGGGCGGCCACGTCCACCGGCCACACGCCGCCGTCGTTGATGCGGAACTCGGCGTGCATGGGGCCGTGCCCGAGACCCAGCGCGGCGCAGGCCGTTTCCGCCGCCGCCCGCACCTCAGCCTGGACTTTTTCCGGCAACCGGGACGGAGCGACATAAAGGGTTTCCTCGAAGAACGGGCCTTCCAGGGAGTCGGGCTTGTCGAACAGGGCGAGAATATTCAGCCGTCCGTTTTCCAACAGCCCTTCCACCGCCACTTCCCGGCCCGGGATATAGCCTTCCACCAATATCTTTCCCCGCACGTCGGCTGGGCCCTGGGCGTCGGGCCGTTCCAGAATGGCGGCGATGCGCCGGAAGGCCAGGACAAACTCTTCTTTCCCGTTGGCGCGGATGACCCCCCGGCTTGCCGATAGGGCTAGGGGCTTGAGGACGCAGGGGTAGGGGGCTTCCGCCGCCGCCTGTTCGGCATTTTCGCTGACCGCATGCACCCTGAAGGGCGGCGCCGGCAGGCCCGAATTGGCCAGCCGGGAGCGCAGGCGGTACTTATTTTCCGTTGCTTCCACCGATTCGGCCCGGTTGTGGCGCAGGCCCAGGGCCTCCGAGGCGCGGGCCGCCATCACCGCCGTTTCGTCATCGACGCCGACAATGGCGGTCAAGGGGTAGTCCCGGTGGAAGGCGGTGATCTGCGCCACGCCGCGTTCCCAATCCCCGAAATCCACGGTCAGGGCGCCGCCCGCGGCCAGGTCTTCCAGTACCTGGCGCTGGTTGCAGCCGACGGTTACCCGAACGTCCAGGCGATGGGCGGCGGCCATGAAATCGGCGGTACGATAGGAAAGGGTGGGGATGAGTAACAACAGCCGTGTCATGGCGCGTTATCGCCGATTGGCGTTGCCTTTCAATAGTCGCTCATGCCCCCCTTGCCGGGCTGATAGTAGGGGTTTTCGCCGCCGGCGTGATCGGTCACGTCCAGCACCTGGGTGATGGCCGGCACCAAGCGCTGAATTTCCTGGGCGACGCCTTGCTTCAGGGTAACGTCGGCCATGCCGCAGCCCTGGCAGCCGCCTTCCAGGCGCACGTAAACGGTGTCGTCCTGCACGTCGACCAGGGTAATGCGCCCGCCGTGGGAGGCGATGGACGGATTGATGCGTTCGGTGAGAAGCTGCTGGATGGCGCGGGCCTCTTCCGTTTCCATGCCCGGCTTGGGCATGGCGTCGCGGAAGTCGGTGACCCGTGTCACTTCCGGCACGTAGTGGCGCAAAATATTCTCGATGCCGCCCAACATGTTGAAGGCGGGCCCGATGAATTCCAGCAAAACCACGCCATCCTTGAAGCCCCGGTAGGTGACATCGCCGCCGTCCGGCTCCACCGCCGGGCGGATGCGGGTTTCAAGCAGTTCCTTGATCTTGTCGGTGACCTCGTTGTCCTCGTCCCAGCTTTCCATCGCCCCATCGGCGGTGGGCGCCGGGTCTTCGCCCTCGACGACGACCGGGTGGTCTTCGGTGAAATGGGTCATGATAGCGCTCAGGATGGACGGCTTGAGCGACTCCCAGTCCATGGTTTCCGCCTTGCTGACGACCACCGCTTCCAGCTCCAGCCGGATGCCCTCGATGCCGGCGATGGCGAACAGCCGTCGGGCCAGGGGTGAGCGGCCTGATTCGCCCAGGCTGGTGAATGCCAGGGTGCCGGAAGACAATACCGGCCGGCCGGGCAGGAATTTCAGGGTCGCGGGATTGGACGTGGGTTCGGTCTGAATGAACATCGAAAAGTCTCCGTTGGGGGCCTCGCCGCCCGATAACAGGTATCTTGAGGATAACATAGGCATGGATGGGCAAATTTCCAGATGTAAAAGGCGCCGTTGAACGTGCCGGGCGGACGTGCCAGCATCGGCGCCAAATATCGGAATCGAGCCACAAGGTTGGCCCAGAAACCCGGGAGAACCGCCATATCCTCGAATAACACCGTCCGTTCTGTCTTACTGCTCCTGATCCTGGCCGGCATCTGGAGCTCGGCTTTTTCGGCCATCAAAATCGGTGTGGAAACCATCCCGCCGGTGACCTTGGCCGCCTCCCGCGTCCTCTTGGCGGTGGTGGTGCTCTACGGCTATACCCTGGCCAGGGGCGAAAAGCTGCCGCCCTGGGGCCGCGCCTGGGGCCTTTATTTCTCCATCGCCGTCTTCGGCAACGGGCTGCCTTTCACCCTCATCGGTTGGGGAGAGGTGGAAGTGGACAGCAGCCTGGCCGCCATCCTCATGGCCATCATGCCCTTGGCGACCATGGTGCTGGTTCATTTCTTCACCGACGATGAACCGATGACCAGGGCCAAGCTGGCCGGTTTGCTGGCCGGACTGATGGGGGTGGTTGTGCTGGTCGGGCCGGAAGCTTTGCGGGGCCTGGGCGGCAATGCGGCGCGGCAACTGGCGGTGGCCTTGGGCGCCCTATGCTACGCCATCGCCGTCACCACCGCCCGCCGCCTGCCGCCGTCATCGCCGACGGTCCGCGCCGCGGCGGTAATGATCTGCGCCACCGTGCAGATGGTGGTGTTTTCCCTGGTGATCGATCGGCCCTGGACACTGGTCCCCTCGGCGGGCTCCTTGACCGCCGCCCTCTACCTGGGGCTGTTCCCCACCGCTGTCGCCACAATCATCTACTTCCAGGTGCTGGCCATCAGGGGCGCCAATTTCCTGGCTACCATCAATTACCTGATTCCGGTCATGGGAGTGGTGTGGGGAGCGCTGCTGCTGGGTGAACGGATAACCATCCAGCACGTGGCCGCCCTGACCCTGATCCTGGCCGGCGTCACCATCGCCAACCTGAAGTTTCCCCGCCAGGATCAGCGATAAAGCGCTTCCAGGGACTCGCCATACACCTCGTGGATGACGTGGCGGCGGATTTTCATGGTCGGCGTCAATTGGCCGTTGTCGATGGTGAAAGGCTCCACCGCCAGGATGAACTTACGCACCCGCTCGGTGTTGGACAGGCGTGCGTTGACCGTATCCACCGCCCGGCCGATGGCCTTACGGAATTCGTCGTCACCGGCCAGGCCCGCCAGGTCCACCGGGTCCGCCGGCCGGCCTGACTTTCTGGCCCATTCCTCGGCCCAGTCCTTGCCGGGAACGATCACCGCCACCAAGTGGGGCCGTTTGTCGCCGTGAACCATGGCCTGGGCGATTTCCGGCTCCAGGGTCAAGATGCCCTCCACCCGCTGGGGCGACAGGTTGTCGCCGCCTGAATTGACGATGATGTCCTTCTTGCGGTCGGTGATGCGGATATAACCGTCGCCGTCGATCATGCCGACGTCGCCGGTGTGCAGCCAGCCATCCCGAATGACCTCATGGGTGGCTTTTTCGTTGCGCCAGTACCCCTGCATGACCAGCGCCCCGCGAACGCAGATTTCCCCGTCACTGGCGATGCGCACTTCGGTATCCAGGATGGGCGGGCCGACGGAATCGATTTTCACTTTCCGTGGCCGGTTGACGCTGATCACCGGCGCCGCTTCGGTCTGCCCATAGCCTTGCAGGATGCCCAGCCCCAGGGCGATGAAAAACTTTCCCACGTCCGGGTTAAGGGGGGCACCGCCGGAAACCATGGCCTTGAGCCGGCCGCCGAACCGTCGCGCCACCTTTTTGCGCACCAGGACGGTCAGCAGGCTATCCGTCACGCGGTCCAACAGGCCCAATCCCTTGGCATCGTCATAGCGGCGGCAGCCCAGGTCGACGGTCTTGAAAAACAGCTTTTCCTTCATGCCGCCCGCCTGCCGGACGCCGCGTGTGATTCGGTCCTGCAGCATTTCATACAGCCGGGGCACCGCGGTCATGATGGTCGGCCGGGCTTCGATCATGTTCCTGCCCAAGGCCTCCAGCCCTTCGGCGTAGTAAATCTGGGCGCCGATGGACATGGGAAAGAACTGTCCGGCGGAATGTTCATAGGAATGGGAAAGGGGCAGGAAAGATAAAAACACTTCGTCGCCCAGCCCCAACTCTTCCAGCGCGTCCCGGGCGCCGGCGCAATTGTGCAGAATGGCTTGATGGCTGAGCATCACCCCCTTGGGCGCACCACCGGTGCCCGAGGTATATATGATGCAGGCGGTGTCCGTGGGTTTCCACTGCCCGGCCTTATCCGCCGCCCGCCCAAGGTTATCCCCGGGGCCTTCGCCGGCCAGGACCCGTTGCCAGGGGATGACCCGCATATCCGATTGCTGGCTGACCGCGTGATCGTCCATGGCGACGGTGAATTCCATCAACGCCGACTTGCGGGCGGCGGGCAGGAACCGGGCCATCAGGGACTGGCTTGAAACGATGGCGCCCTTGGCGCCGCTGTCGGCGACCACGTGCAGGTGATCCTCCCCGGTGTTGGTGGTGTAGGCGGGGACGGTGATGGCGCCGGCGGCCATGATCGCCACATCGGCGATCAGCCATTCGGGGCGGTTTTCGGAAACCAGCACAACCCGGTCGCCGGGCTCCACCCCCAGCGCCGTCAGCCCGTTGGACAGCCGCGATACCCGTTCAGCCGTCTGCCGCCAGGAAAGGGGCTTGTATTTGCCATCCTCTTTCGCCCACAGGAACGGCTTATCACCCAGGCGCAGGGCCTGCCGATAGAACATAGCGGCCAGGTTAGGCCAGGTTTCGGCGTTCACGATCTCGTTAGCCCCCGCCCGGAATTCAATTCTTAGGATTGCCCCCGCGTCAACCTAAACCTATATGACAACAAGGCGTTGGGAGCAAGAAATGAGCAAACGTACGGCGGCGGCGGAACGGCAAGGCGAAGACCGGCCGGAATGGGATTTGAGCGATTTGTATTCGGGTCCCGACGATCCCGGGCTCGAAGCCGATCTTTCCCAGGCGATGAAGGAGGCCAAGGTATTCCAAGGGCGCTATCGGGGGCGGCTTTCGAAACTGGACGGCGCCGCCCTGGGCGCCGCCATCGCCCAATACGAAAGCCTGGAGGAAACCCTCTACAAGGCCATGGGCTACGCCCAGCTTGTTTTCGCCGCCGATACGGGCAACCCGGAAACCGGCCGGTTTCACCAGAATATTCAGGAACGCATGGTAGCGGTGACCACCGAAGTGCTGTTCTTCACCCTGGAACTGAACCGCCTGGACGACGACGTGTTGGCCGGCCAGCTCAAGGACCCGGCGACGGCCCATTATGCGTCCTGGATTCGGGACGTTCGGGTCTTTCGTCCCCATCAGTTGTCCGACGACCTGGAAAAGCTGCTACATGAAAAA
Source organism: Alphaproteobacteria bacterium (assembly GCA_024278615.1). Taxonomy (GTDB): domain Bacteria; phylum Pseudomonadota; class Alphaproteobacteria; order Rhodospirillales; family 2-02-FULL-58-16; genus JAJRSS01. The sequence continues at coordinate 12,357 of JAJRSS010000180.1, read as the reverse complement.
GTGCTCACGGGTTCAGCCGCCTGGACCCGGCTGTTCGACGAAACCACCACCGGCCTGCGCTTCCCCGTCGACGGCGGGGACCTGACCATGACGGAAGTCCTGAACCGGTTGTCCGACCCGGACGGCGAGTCGCGCAAGAAAGCGGCCAAGGCGCTGGGCGCGGTGATGGGTGAAAAACGGCGCCTGTTCGCGCTGATCACCAACACCCTGGCCAAGGATAAGGAAATCGAGGACCAGTGGCGCAACTATCCCCGCCCGGTCTCGGAAAGGAACCTGAGAAACCGGCTGGAAGATGAGGTGGTCGACGCCCTGGTGTCCTCGGTCAGCGAAAGCTATCCCGATCTTTCGCACCGGTATTACGGGCTCAAGGCGAAATGGTTCGGGGTCGATGCGCTGCCCTATTGGGACCGCAACGCGCCCCTGCCCGATGCCGACGGCCTCGCCTACACCTGGGCCGAGGCGAAGGAAACCGTGCTCGGCGCCTATTCAGGCTTCGACCCAGGCATGGCGGAAATCGCTGGCCGGTTTTTTGATTGCCGCTGGATCGACGCCGCCCTGAGACCGGGCAAGGACTCGGGCGCTTTTTCCCATCCCCTGGTGCCTTCCGTCCACCCCTACATTCTGATGAACTTTCACGGCAAGGCGCGGGACGTGATGACCCTGGCCCACGAACTGGGCCATGGCGTTCATCAGGTGCTGGCGGCGCCGCAAGGAACGCTGATGGCGGACACGCCATTGACCCTGGCCGAAACCGCGTCGGTTTTCGGTGAAATGCTGACCTTCCGTTCCATGCTGGATGGGGAAAGCGAGCCACAGCGTCGCAAGGTGCTTCTGGCAGGGAAGGTGGAGGACATGCTCAACACGGTGGTTCGCCAGATCGCCTTTCACGGGTTTGAAACCCGCGTCCACGAAGAACGCCGTTCGGGCGAACTGGCCGCCGGCCGGCTGGAGGAAATCTGGATGGAGGTGCAGGCAGAAAGCCTTGGTCCGGCGATCGTCCTGGATGACGATTACCGTTCTTTTTGGTCGTATATCCCCCACTTCATTCACTCGCCGTTCTATGTTTACGCCTATGCCTTTGGCGATTGCCTGGTCAATTCCCTGTACGACGTGTTTCAGCAAGGCCACCCGGGCTTCCAGGCTAAATATATCGACATGCTGAAGGCCGGTGGCACGCTCCGCCACAAGGAACTGTTGGCGCCCTTCGGCCTGGACGCCGGCGATCCCGCCTTCTGGCGGCGGGGGCTGAACGTCATTTCCGGCTTTATCGACGAGTTGGAGGCGATGCAATAGTACCAAGGACCGGAACTAGGCCCCACTCGTTCAACATGATACCATTTGAATCAGTCCCCTGCGGGGGCAGTATTAAGGAAAAGATTTTGGATACGGAATATCCGGCGACACGGGAAGGCGGCAGCCTGATCGACGACATCGCCGACTGGCTGATGACCCAGGCCCTGGGCAATGTGGATATGGAAGCCCTGGCCGAGGGATGCCACAACCGCTTGCGCGCCGCCGGCATCCCGCTGTTCCGCGCCCATCTGTCCTACCGTACCCTTCATCCTCTGTTTACCGCCATCGCAATAATTTGGAACCGCGACGAAGAATTGGGTTCCCGGGGTATCCGCCACGCCGACCCCGAGATCAGCGAAGCATGGCAGCAAAGCCCCTATCATCACATGATCAAGACGGGCATGCCGATCCTGCGCCGCCGGCTGACCGGCGAAAATGCCCTGCTGGATTTTCCGGTGCTTGAGGAATTTCACGACAAGGGAGGCACCGATTACCTGGCCTACGCCATCCCTTTCGGCGATTCCTCCGGGGGTAATTCGTCCATCGACGGTTTCCCCAAAGATGGCATCATCGGCTCCTGGCTGACCGATCACCCGGCGGGGTTCAGCGAAGCTCAGGTCCGTGCCCTGATCCGCATCCAGCAGCGCCTGGCGGTGGCGGTCAAGGTGGCTCTCAAGGAACAGGTCACCCGCAACATTCTCGTTGCCTACCTGGGGCCAGACGCCGGCAACAAGGTGCTGGAGGGGCAGATCCAGCGCGGCGCCTATGAGCGCATTCACGCGGTGATCTGGTACAGCGACATGCGCAATTCAACCGCCCTGGCGGAATCCCTGCCGCCGGAAGAATTCCTTACCGCCGTCAACTGTTATTTCGATTGCACGGCGGGATCTATCCTGACCCACGGCGGCGAAGTACTGCGTTTCATCGGCGACGCGGTGCTGGGCATCTTTCCCATCCGCGATGGCGGAGCAACGGTGGAAAAGGCCTGTGCCCAGGCCCTGGCCGCCGCCCATGACGCCCAGGCCCGGCTTGTCGAAACCAACTGGACATGCGCCGACCGGGGGATCAGCCCCCTGGCTTTCGGCACCGGCCTGCACGTGGGCAACGTGCTTTACGGCAATATTGGCGTGCCCGAACGCCTGGAGTTTTCGGTGATCGGCTCCGCCGCCAACGAGGTGGCGCGTATCGAAGACCTGACCAAGGCGCTAGGCCAGCCCCTGTTGGTCAGCGCCGAATTCGCCGGCCATACGGAAGGCCCCTGGAAATCTTTCGGCGAGCACGAACTCAGGGGCGTCGCCGAACGCCTGGAGGTTTTCGCCCCGGCCGATGACTGAACGAAATCCTACCAGCGGAAACACTGCCGGTGGCCGGGTGCGGCGTTATGCCCGGGTGGGCACGGCCATGGGCGGCCTCGCCGCCAGGCAGGCCATAAGACTGGCCGGTGGCCGCATCCTGGGCCTGCCCGTGGACAAGTTGGAACATGCCGCTGATCTCAGGGCGGCGCTGGGCGGCCTCAAGGGGCCACTGATGAAAGTAGCGCAGATCCTGGCCACCGTGCCCGACCTTCTGCCGGGTGAATACACCGCCGAACTGGCGCAGCTTCAATCCGGCGCGCCGTCCATGGGCTGGGCCTTCGTCAAAAGGCGCATGGCGACCGAATTGGGGGTCGATTGGCAGGCCCGTTTTAAAACTTTTGAACACCAAGCCGCCGCCGCCGCCTCGTTGGGCCAGGTGCACCGGGCGGTGGGCCTGGAAGGCCGTGACCTGGCCTGCAAGCTGCAATACCCGGACATGGGCGCGGCGGTGGAGGCGGACCTGAAACAGCTCAAGCTGGTTTTCGCCATTTACCGCCGCTACGACCGGGCCATTGATCCTTCTGAAATACACAGCGAATTATCCGCCCGCCTGCGCGAAGAACTGGATTACCGCCGGGAAGCCGCCAATATGGGCCTCTACACCCGCATGTTGGCGAAGGAAGACGGGGTGCATGTGCCCCGGACCGTGCCCGATCTATCCACCGGCCGGCTGCTGACCATGACCTGGCTTGACGGCGCGCCGTTGATGGATTTCATCGGCGGCGACCTGGAAGACCGTAACCGGGTGGCGATCAACATGTTTCGCGCCTGGTACGTACCCTTTTACTATTACGGCGTCATTCACGGCGACCCGCACCTGGGCAACTACACCGTACGGCCCGACGGTACCATCAATCTGCTGGATTTCGGCTGCATTCGGGTGTTCAAACCGGATTTCATCGGCGCCGTGATCGATCTTTACAAGGCGATCCGCGACGACGATCAGGACTTGGCCGTGCACGCCTATGAAACCTGGGGGTTCGAAGGGCTGACCCGGGAAATGATCGGCATCCTGAACCTGTGGGCCCGGTTTCTTTACGCCCCCTTGCTTGAAGACCGCGTTCGCTTGATCCAGGACAAGCCTACCGGCATGTACGGGGCGGAGGTGGCCGGCAAGGTGCACCGGGAAATACGCCGCCTGGGCGGAGTCACCCCGCCCCGGGAATTCGTCCTCATGGACCGGGCCGCCATTGGCCTGGGCAGCGTCTTTTTGCACCTGAAGGCGGAAATCAACTGGCACCAACTATTCCACCGCCTGATCGACGATTTCGATACGGCGGCCCTGGGGCGGCGGCAGGAAAAGGCGCTCAAGGAATTTTCCATCCCCGCCGCCGATTGAAAATGACCATCCCGTTTACGTCCGAAGGAGGCCTCCATGATCGTCACCACCACCCCAACCGTTGAAGGCAGGAAAATCACCGCCTACGTGGGCATTGTCGCCGGCGAGGCGGTGATGGGTACCAACATTTTTCGCGACCTGTTTGCCGGCATCCGCGATATCGTCGGTGGCCGTTCCGGCTCTTACGAAAAGGAGCTGAAGGAAGCCCGCGAGGTGGCTTTGCGGGAAATGGTGGAAGACGCCGAATCCGCAGGCGCCGACGCGGTCATCGGCGTTGACATGGATTACGAAACCATCGGCGGCGACGACAAATCCATGCTCATGGTCAGCGCCAACGGTACGGCGGTGAAGCTGGGCTAACCCCCCTCAAGCCGGCAGGGGCCGGGGCAGACTTCCCGCAAATTCATCACCGGGCCGTTGCCGATGGACATGATCTGGATGGGAAGCAGGGCGCCATCGGTGGAAAGATAGATGTCGTAGGCCTGATCGTTCCACAATTCCTTATGGCTGTCTTTGAACCCGGCGATGGGGCGGGCACGGACGCGCACGTGATACAGATCGTAACCGCGGCGCAGGATGGTGCGTCGGGTGCGGCCCCGGAATTCACCCACCAAATCAAACCGCCGCCGCCCATCATATACGGCGAGGCGGAAACTGGCCGGACCGCCCTTGAGGTGCGCCCCCGCCCGGCGGAAGATTTCCGCCAGCGCCGTCAGCGGGTCCATCACGCCGGTGCGGTATTTCTCCGCCACTTTTTTTTCTTTCTCCCGGTCTTCCTCCGCCGTCGCTCCCTTGGTGCGGATGGTGGGCCGGGCATGGCCGTTTCCAAAGGCGACCCTTACGCTGCGTTCCCGGCGGCGGTTGGTGTAGTCCAATTCATATAGGGTTGGCGCGTAAGCGCCAATTTCATCCCCAGTCGGCCCATCCCCGGGCGGGTCCAAAATCGCTTCGCCCCTTGAACGGGCGATTATCTTCAGGCGCAGAAACAAGTCGGCCAATCCCCGGGTTTCCAGGCGGAAGGTATTGTTGTACGCCTTGCCCCCGTTGCGCAGCGAAAGGACAAAATCGGCCGTGTGGAAGCCGCCCCAATAGGCTTCGAACCGGAGGTGGGTTTCCCTATTGGTGATAGACGTGGCCGCGCTGGGTGGCGATTGCGGCTTCACAACCCCGGGCGGCGGCCCGGCGGCCAGGGACAGACCCGGCGATGGAACATACCCGGCGAAGACGGCCAAGAGAGCCAAGACGAATCGGGTCGATAAAAAGCGCACGGTCATGGGTTGAAGAGTATACGCTTTGCGGTCCAACGGAAGAAGCGGGCCCTTCATGCCCCTCAATAACCCTTGATTCCTGTTCATTCCCCAGTGAAAAAAACATGCTGGGGGCGATTGACGAAATGTCCCCTACCAGTATTTCATCGCCGCCCGGTACAGGCTGGCGAGGTCATCCTCGCTCACCGGGCAGGGGGCCTGGGCCAATAGCCGCTGCTGGGCATAGGCCCCTTTGACCAGGGCCGGAATGTCGGCTTCACCGTATCCGATTTCCGCCAGGCCCGGCGCCAGTCCCGTTTCCTTCATCATGGCGATCAGGCGGGTGGCCAGGGCCTCTCCCGCGCCACCGGCTTCCCCGCCACCCATTTTCCTGGCGTCCGCTTCCGCACCGAGGGCAAGGGCCGCCTCCAGGTGCCGTTCCGGGGCCACCGGGCCGGTGAAGCGGAAGGCCGCCGGGGCGTTGAGCACGACCGAAATGCCGTGCGGCACCATGGGGTCCACTTTTTCATACCCGGGGGCCCGGTAGGTATGGTTCAGCCCGGCCACCGAATAGGACATGGCGTGGGGAATGTGGACACCGGCATTGCCGAAAGACATGCCGGCCAGGGTCGCCGCCAACATCAGCCCGTCCCGGGCTTCCGTGTCGGTGCGGGCCCTGACCGCCCGCACCAAGTACCTGCCGCCCAGTTTGATGGCCTTCAGGCTGCCCATGTCGCTGAACGGGTTGGCGCCCTGATAGGGCGGGCGGGGTCCCGGCGCCGCCGGGCTTCCTGGCCGGGGCCGGGCCGTATAGGGCTTGGCGGTGTAGGATTCGATGGCGTGGGTCAACACATCGAAGCCGGTGGCGGCGACGATACCCGGCGGCAGGCTGTCGATGGTGGTGGCGTCGACCACCGCCAGCACCGGCCTCAGGAACTTGGACGAAATGCCCGTCTTGACCTGTTGCGCCACCAGGTCGAAGACCGCCACCTGGGTGGTCTCGCTGCCCGTGCCGCAGGTGGTGGGGCAGGCGATGTGGGGCTTGACCGGTCCCGGCACCGGCTTGGCGGCGCCGATGGGGGCGTTGACGTAGGCCATCAGGTCGTCGGGATAGCAGGCCAGCAGGTTGGCCACCTTGGCGGTATCGATCGCTGAGCCACCGCCCAGGGAAATATAGCCGTCGAAATTCCCTTCGCCGGCGAATCGCGCCGCCTGTAAAAAAGATGAGTCGGTGGGCTCGACACGGGATTGGTCATACACGGCCACGTCCAGTCCGGCCTTATTCAGGCTTTCCATGACCACCACCGCCGATTCCGTCGCGCCTACGTTGGCGTCGGTAATCAGCGCCACTCGCTTCATGCCCATGTCTCGGGCGTCACCGCCGACTTCGGCCAGGGCCCCGGGGCCAAACTTCAGCCCCGGCGCGGCTACCTGGAATACCTTCTCGCCGGTTTCCGTGGCGGCGTAATAAACCGGTTTGTCCATGGTGCATCCCCTCGTGATGGTGATTCCAGGAGAAGGACCGTTCTCCTCTTTGCCGGGTCGGCGGTCAAAGGGAATCGTAAACTGCCATGCGAATAGCGCGATGCTGCCATGCGAAGGTGGTCGCCACCGCGATGGCATTTCATTTATAATTACCGTATAATAATGCGAATAGAGATATTCAACCTCCAAGCGAGAACAAGAGGGGCGTCATGGGATCTCAGATTCACCACCAAATCAACCGCGCTGTCGCCGGTCCAGCCGCCGCCCTCATTGGGAACCGGCCTCCTATCCATATCGTTCCGCCAGTATCCGCCGAGTCCGACGAACTGCCGGATTACCTGAAGGATACATACACTTGGGCCTATCTTGACCCGGGCAATGTCCAAATGTTGGACCGGGACTGGATCGTCTCGCTTATTTTGTGGGGTAACAGGAAACGCCTGCGCCAAGCGGTATTCGATGAACTGGCGCCGGGGCAATCGGTCCTTCAGTCCACCCATGTTTACGGCAGCTTCATCCCCGAACTGGCCCGTTTTCTAGGCGTTGATAGCGAACTGGAGGTAATGGACATTGCCCCCGTGCAGGTCGCCAATTGCCGCCGCAAGCTGGCCGGTTCGCCACAAAACCAGGCCCGGACAGAGATCCACCGGGGTGATGCCCGCCGTCCGTCGGGCCGAACTTATGATGCGGTGATTTCCTTTTTCCTGCTGCACGAACTGCCCGGCCCGGACAAGCGCGACGCCGCCCACGCCCTATTGCAATCGGTAGGTCCCGGCGGCAAGGCGGTGTTTGTTGATTATCACAAGCCCCACTGGCTGCATCCCTTAAAGCCGGTCATGAGCTTGATCTTCGACACCCTGGAGCCCTATGCCAAGGGCCTGTGGCGTACCACCATCAAAGACCTTGCGCCGGAAAAGGCCGGCGAATTCACCTGGACCACCGAAACCTTGTTCGGCGGCCTTTATCAGAAAACCATTGCTGTCAGGAACTAGGGGCCGGGGTTAGGGAGGGATTGACCAATCTCTCCGATCTTCCAGTGCATGAATAAAGCGCCAATCCGGGCGACGCGGCCCTTGTTAAATGGGCCGTGACGGGGCATAAATCCGGATATGCATTCGATAATCTTACGCCGCCAGTTCTAGGGAACTCCCGCAAATGAAGATCGCCATACCCAAGGAACGCCGTCCCGGGGAATCACGGGTTGCCGCCTCGCCTGATGTCGTAAAGAAGCTGGTCGCGCTTGGTTTCGACGTGACCGTGGAAAAAGGTGCCGGTTCGGGCGCTTCCTTCACCGATGCCGCCTTCAAGGAAGCCGGCGCCACCATCGCCACCGATGGGCGGCGGCGGTCAAGTCCGCCGATGTCATATTCAAGGTCCAACGCCCCTTGACGGGTAACGGGCCTGGAGACAACGAACTGGCGGCCATGAAGGAAGGCGCCATTGTCGTCGCTCACATGAATGCGCTTGCCAACAAAAAAGACGTGCAGGCCATGGCCAATGCGGGGATTACCGCCATCGCCATGGAGCTGATGCCCCGCATCACCCGGGCTCAGAGCATGGACGTGTTATCGTCTCAATCCAATCTGGCCGGGTACAAGGCGGTGCTGGACGCGGCAAGTGAATTTGGCCGCGCCTTTCCCATGATGATGACCGCCGCCGGCACCATCGCCCCGGCCAAAGTGTTCATCATGGGCGTCGGCGTCGCCGGCTTGCAGGCCATCGCCACCGCCAAGCGCCTGGGCGCCGTGGTTACCGCCACCGACGTGCGCCCGGCGACCAAGGAACAGGTGGAAAGTCTGGGCGGCAAGTTCCTGGTCGTCGACCCGGAAATGGAAAAGGATGCCCAGACCGAAGGCGGCTATGCCAAGGCGATGCCGCCCGAGTACTTCGAAAAGCAGAAGAAGGTGGTGGCCGAACACATTACCAAGCAGGACATCGTCATCACCACCGCCCTGATCCCCGGCCGTCCGGCCCCGGTGCTGGTCACCGAGGAAATGGTCAAGACCATGAAACCGGGCTCGATCATCATTGATCTGGCGGTAGAGGCGGGCGGCAACTGCCCGCTGTCCGAACTGGGCAAGGTAGTGAAAAAACACGGGGTGAAAATTATCGGCCACGAAAACGTGCCGGCCCGCCTTGCCGAGGACGCCAGCGCCCTTTTCGCCAAGAACCTGCTCAATTTCATTACTCCCCACGTGGACAAGGAAAAAAAGACCCTGTCCCTGGATTGGGAGGACGAAACCGTTACCGGCACCTGCATCACCCGCGACGGTCAAGTAGTGCATCCCCTGCTGACCGGCCAAGAGGAAGATGAAAAGGCGCCGGTGAAGGAAGCTGGAGAGAAGCAGGCGGAAGAAAGCAAGCCAGCCGACAGCAAAGACGAAGAATCCGACACCAAGAAGCCATAGAGACCTGACCCCAAGAAGCCAAATCCAAAAATAGAGTACATAGACATGTCCCTGGATTCCATCGCCGAAAAATCGATGCAGCTTTCCAACCAGGCTGCCCGTCTGGCCGAGGATGCCTTGAGCCTGGCCGATGAAGCCGCCAACGTGGTGGTTCAGCAAACGTCGGGAGGAGACCCCTTCCTGTTCCTGTTCACCGTTTTCGTACTCGCCTGTTTCATTGGCTTCTACGTGGTGTGGAGCGTCACCCCGGCCCTTCATTCACCGCTGATGAGTGTCACCAACGCCATTTCCTCGGTGATTGTGGTCGGCGGTCTTCTTGCCGTCGGCCCGGCGGGCATGGATTTCTCGTCGGTCATGGGTTTTCTGGCCGTGATGCTGGCATCGGTTAACATCTTCGGCGGCTTCATCGTTACCCAGCGCATGCTGGCCATGTTCAAGAAGAAAGAACGTAAAGCAGGAGTCGCGTCATGAGTGAAAATCTGACCGGCTTCGCCTACCTGATCGCCGCTATCTGTTTCATCATGGCGCTGCGCGGTTTATCGTCGCCCGAAACTGCGCGCAAGGGCAACATGTTCGGCATAGCCGGCATGACTGTTGCTGTGCTTACCACCCTGATGGACCCCGACGTCGTCAGTTACGGCTATATCCTGTTGGCGGTAGTGATCGGCGGCGGCATCGGCACGGTGGTAGCCAAGAAAATCCAGATGACCTCCTTGCCCGAACTGGTTGCCGCCTTCCATTCCCTGGTCGGTATGGCGGCCGTGTTCGTCGCCGTGGCCGCCTTCTACAACCCGGAAGCCTATGGCATTGGGGTGTTCGGCGACATCTTCGCCGTCTCGATGATCGAATTGAGCCTCGGCACCGCCATCGGCGCCGTCACTTTTTCGGGCTCGGTCATCGCATTCGCCAAGCTGCAGGGCATCATGTCAGGCAACCCCATCACCTTCGCCGGTCAACACAAGCTGAACGCCCTCGTGGGCATCGGCATCGCGGTGTTGATCTTCGTGCTGGTGACCACCGGATCGGAGACCGTTTTCTGGCTGTTGGTGCTGGCGTCCTTCGCCATCGGATTCCTGATCATCATCCCCATCGGCGGCGCTGACATGCCGGTGGTGGTTTCCATGCTCAATTCATATTCGGGCTGGGCGGCGGCGGGCATCGGTTTTACTCTTTCCAACGTGGCGCTGATCATCGTCGGCGCCCTGGTGGGTTCTTCCGGCGCCATCCTCAGCTACATCATGTGCAAGGGCATGAACCGGTCCATCATAAACGTGCTGCTGGGCGGTTTCGGCGGTGAGAGCAGCGGTGCGGCCGGGACCACCACATCCGACGGCCGGTCGGCCAAGGCGGGCTCGGCTGACGATGCCGCCTTCATCATGAAGAACGCCTCCAAGGTAATCATCGTCCCCGGCTATGGCATGGCCGTGGCCCAGGCCCAACATGCGGTGCGCGAAATGGCCGACCAACTCAAGGCCGAGGGTGTGGAAGTGGCCTACGCCGTCCATCCGGTGGCCGGCCGTATGCCCGGTCACATGAACGTTTTGCTGGCCGAAGCCAACGTGCCCTATGACGAGGTGTTCGAGCTGGAAGAGATAAACCACGAATTCGCCACCGCCGATGTCGCCTTCGTCATCGGCGCCAACGATGTCACCAATCCCATTGCCAAGACTGACCCGACAAGCGCCATCGCCGGCATGCCTATCCTGGACGTGGAAAAGTCGGCAACGGTGCTGTTCGTCAAGCGCTCGCTCAGCCCCGGATATGCGGGCGTCGATAATCCGCTGTTCTATGCCGATAACACCATGATGCTGTTCGCCGACGCCAAAAAAATGACCGAGGAAATCGTCCAGGCGCTGGGGTGATGGCTTTTGGCGGATAGGGGCCGGCGTCCAACCCCATAAAAGAATTGTCCGGCGGGCACGGCCAGTCGCTGGCGGGTACGCCAGCCCGTCCACGGCTCGTCGGTGGGGCGGCGGAAGCACCACGAAAAAAATCTTGATCCTTCGCTCAGCGTCCTGGATACCTGAACCCGGCGGTAACGGAGGTGGCCCGTGAATAACAATGAAGCGGCGGTGGCCCGGCATTATGGGCGCGACGACCTGCTGAAGCGGATCTTCGCCGGGCTGCAAGCCGCCGGCCTGGACCGCGACGCCCTGGGGCCGGAAGACCTGTCGCCGGTGGACGAATTCCACATCGGCGGGCGCGAGGCGACCAAAATGGTCATGGCCCGACTCGATCCCGGTGAAGGCCGGCACATCCTGGACGTGGGCTGCGGCATCGGCGGCGCGGCCCGCACCATGGCCGCCGAAACCGGGTGCCGGGTGACCGGCATCGACCTGACCCCCGAATACATTGAAACGGCCAGGGCACTGACCGAATTGACCGGCCAAGCGGAAAAGGTGGCCTTTGAAGTGGCCAGCGCCCTGGACCTGCCCTTCGGCGGCGCCACTTTCGATGGCGCGATCAGCATTCATATGGCCATGAATATCCCGGACCGGGCGGCCCTCTACGGCGAAATCGCCCGGGTGCTAAAACCGGGCGCCGTCTTCTGCCTCTATGACGTGATGAAGAAGGGCGGTGAAATCCTGGCGTATCCCGTGCCGTGGGCGGAAACGCCGGATACCAGCCACCTGGAAACGGCGGAAGATATGCCGGCCTTGCTGGAAAACGCCGGGTTCGAGGTGGTGGAAACGGAAGACCTGACCCAATTCGGGTTGGAATTCATGCGAAAAAGACTGGCCGCCGTAGGCGATGGGCCGCCACCCCTGGGCGCTCACCTGATCATGGGCGCCAGCGCCCCGGTCAAGTTCAGGAACATACTGGATAACCTGGAGAACGGCCGCATCGCTCCAATCCAGATGAAAGCGCGGCGGCGGGAGTCCTGAGTCTCCGTCTTCGTCCTTCCCGCCGCCCCGCATTTTACATTGAGTCCCGGTTTCTGTACTTAAGGGCCACCTAATAGCGAGGCCATGTGCTTGGCCTTTGTACGAAACCGTTATTTTCCAGCCGGGACGCCCATGCCCCAAACCGATGCCCATTCCGATTCCACGCTTACGCCCTTTACGGAAACCCTGGAACGGCTGGCGCCCGGCGCCTGCGTGCTGCGCCGGGAACTGGTGGAAAAATTGGGTGCGTTGGAGGAAGAGGCGAAATCCAACCACCTGCAATCGCCGGTCCGCAACCTGGCCCTGCACATTTCCGGACTCATGCAACAAGGCCGCACGGACGTG
>JAJRSS010000179.1 GCA_024278615.1 Alphaproteobacteria bacterium | reverse complement strand
GACGTCAAGTAAGGGTAGTTCCACGGCGCGATGACGAAGACCAGGCCCAGGGGCTCGTGATGGATGAAGCGGGTGAAGCCTTCCTTTTCCTCGATCGGCACGTCGGCCAGCGCATGGGCGGCGGCGGAAATCATGTACCTCGCCCGCTCCTCGAAGCCGGCCACCTCGCCGCCGGCGAAGCGGATGGGACGGCCCATCTGCCAACTGAGTTCCTCGCCGATGGCGTCCTTTTTGGCGACGAAGGCATCCACCGCGCGGGTGCAGATGGCGGCCCGTTCCGGTTCCGGGGTCTGTTTCCAGGCCGCCTGGGCCTGGGCCGCCGTGGCCAGCGCCTGGGCGATTTCGGACTCGGTGGCGAAAGGGCGTTCGACATAGACGCTGCCGTCGATGGGCGAGATGGTTCTTAAGGAATTAGCCATGGGGATAGGTCCAGATTTGAGGGGTCCGCCGGCGTCGCCGGCTGGGTTTCAGGGGGGAAGCTTGCGCTCCGGTTCACATATTCTTCAATCTAAATTATTTCGAAGTAACGATCCATCTCCCAATCGGTAATATGCTTGCGAAATTCCCGCTCTTCCCACTCGCGGGTGGCGGCGTAGTGTTCGACGAAGGCGTCGCCGAACAGTTCCCGCGCCGGGGCGGAATTCTTCAGCCTCTGGGCCGCTTCCCACAGGGTGCGGGGCAGGGCCAGGCGCTTGGCGAAGGTCTGGTCGTAGGCGTTGCCGATCACCGGGGCGGTGGGTTCGACCTTGTTCTCGATGCCCCACAGGCCGGCGCCGATGGCGGCGGCCAGGGAAATATGGGGATTGGCGTCGGCGGCGGCGATGCGGAATTCCACCCGCTGGGACTTGGCGCCGCCTTCGATGACGCGCAGCGCGCAGGTGCGGTTGTCCACGCCCCAGCTTGCTTCCGTCGGCGCCCAGAAGCCGGGGATCAGGCGGGTGAAGGAATTCACTGTCGGCGCGATCATGGACAGCAATTCGGGCAGCAGTTTCTGCTGGCCGCCGACGAAGTGGCGCATCTTGTCGCTCATGCCGTCGGGCTTTTTGGCGGCGTGGAAGACCGATTTGCCCTTCCGGTCCTTGAGCGACATGTGGATGTGGCCGCTTTGGCCCGGCCAGTCGGGCGACCACTTGGCCATGAAGGTGGCCATCATGCCCAGTTTCTGGGCCATGACCTTGGTGAAGGTCTTGAACAGGGCGGCCTTGTCGGCGGCGGCCAGGCCTTCGTCGACGGTGATCGCCGCCTCGAGGACACCGGGGCCGGTTTCCTCGTGCAGGCCTTCGATGCCGAAGTCCATGATTTGGCTGGTGTCCAGCAATTCCTGGTAGAAATCGGAATGGACCGAATTGCGGATCACCGAATAGCCGAAGAAGCCGGGAGCCATGGGCCGCATGTTCCGGTAATTCTTTTCGCGCACGGAATGGGGCGTCTCGTCGAAAACGAAGAATTCGTATTCGAACCCGGCATAGGTGGTGTACCCCATCTCGGCGGCTTTCCGGATCACCCGGCGCAAAACGCCCCGGGAACAGACTTCCGCCCCGGCGCCTTCGAACTCGCCCTGGAAGAACAGCATGCCGTCTTCCCACGGGATCTCCCGGCAACTGTCGGGCAGGATGCGCACCGCCGCGTCGGGGTAGCCGGTGTGCCATCCGGTGTAGGTGACGTTGTCGTAAAGCTGGTCCTTGGAATCCCAGCCCAGAACCACGTTGCAAAAGCCGAATCCGTTATCCAGCGCCGAGAAAAATTTTTCCGCCGATATGTATTTGCCGCGCAGGATGCCGTCGACGTCGAACACGCCGACCTTGACGTGGCTCAAGCCCCGTTCCTTGACGATCCGGCGCGCATCGGCGACGGTCTTGACCTTCCTCGGGTCCATGGATGGCGCCTCCTTGAAATATGGGGAACCCATCGGCGGGGATCCCCACCGGCCGGTTCTCTGATCATGAATGTTCGGGGAACCTGAACGGCTCCCCTGACCGACGTTTCTATTCGACCGGGCGAGGGCCGTAAACCCATTTCCCACGGTTATCGGTGGGAGCCCAATCGGCGCCCGGCCGGCGGCCCGGTGAATTCGTCAAGCCGGCTTTATTTCAATCGGTCGCGGCCGGGGGCTGGTCCACGGCCAGCAGGCGCCTGGCGGCCAGGGCCAGCAGCCCGCCGATGACCGGCGGCCCCACCTGGACCGCCGTGGCGTTGGCCAGGATGGGGGTCAGCAGGGGCAGCAGGATCGCGGCGGCGATCAATACGCCCTCCCAGGGCTTCCACCCTCTTTGGGCCATGTCCCAGCCCAACCAGATCAGGGGCAGGACCAGCAGGGTCAGGTCATAGGCGTAGGCGAAGGGGGTGGCCAGCAGGGTGGCGAGGATGAGGATCGCCGCTTTCAACTGGCCGGCGTCCCGCCCCAGGTCTTTCCGCCCAAAGTCTTGCCGCCGCCATGCCCAGACGACCGTTGCCGCGGCAACCGCGGCGACAACGGCCTGCACCCCGTAGGCAAGGGTGACGGCGCCGCCGGCCAGGCGCACGAAGGCGAAGGAGGTCGGCATCATGGTCCAGGCGACGCCGCCGGTTTCCATCAGCCCGCGCATGGCGCCGGATTCGGAAAAAAAAGCGCTCCAGGGTTCCACGCCAAAGGCCAAGACACTGGCGCCGGCCATCAGGGCGAAGGTGACCGCCGCCGCCGCGATGGCGCGCCAATGGCCGCCGGCCAGCAGGGCTATGGGCAAGAGGATTCCGAACTGGGGTTTGAAGCTGAGCAGTCCGATGCAGATCCCGGCCAGGAGGGGCCGCTTTTCCAGCAGCACCAGGCCCAGGCCGAACAGGCCGGCGGTAAGGAATCCGTTCTGGCCGAACATGCCGTTGATGATGGTGGTGGGATAGGCCAGGGCCAAGCCTACCGGAATGGGGCCTACCGAAATGTGGCCTACCGAAATGGGGCCTGCCGGGATCAGGCCCGGCGAATGGCCGCCCGCCGGGATGCGGTCGGGGATGGCCAGCCGGGCGGCGATGACGAAGGGGACCAGGGTCACGCCGATCCAAAGCCCGATCGACCACAGGTAGGGAACCAGCTTGAACAGGGGCATGATCAACAGGAAGGTCGGCGGATAGTTCCAACGGAACAGCCCCACCTGTTCCACCTGTTCCGGGTTGAGGACGCCGCCGAAGGCCAACTGGGCGGCCTCTTTTTCGAACCCGTGAAGAACGCCGCCGAAATAGGCCTGGGCCGCCGGCAGCCGGTCGAGAAGGAGGGAAACCGCATAGAAGGTATTGAAATCGGTGATCATCACCGGCCGGCCTTCCGCCGCCTGGTTGATGGCCATGACGTGGAAAGTAATCGCGGTGATCAGATAGCCGCCGGCGATCATCCACGGGTAAACGGTCAACCGTCTTCGGGTCAGCCATTTGCGGGCCAAGGGCGGGGTCTCCACGGCATCCTGGAGGGTCAATCGGTGTGGCGCCGGCCACTGTAGCGGCAAATGCTTAACACATTGACCCACCCCCTTTTCGGCGCCGGCGGTCGTCGACATCCTTTTTTTACCAAATAGTTACCCCTGGCGTCTTTATTAGGGGTCCAGACATTGGGGATCCAGACATTAGGGATCCAGATTGGGCGGAAAGGCCGGCACCTGCCATGAACGTGGACCTCATGCGGCGGATCGACTACTTCGCGGGGGTTCCGCTGTGCCTTGCCGTCTCCCTTGCCTTTCGCCTCCGCAGTGCCTTGCTGGGTAAATCCCGGGTCGAAACCCAGGACAAACCGAAAAACATACTGTTTCTCGAGTTATCCGAAATGGGCAGCACGGTGCTTGCCGACCCGGCCATGAAGAAGGCGCAAGGCGCCTTCGGCGCCGAGCTGCATTTTGTCATCTTCGCCAAAAACAGGCCGGGGCTTTCGTTGTCCGGAACGGTGCCCGGGGAAAATATCTTCGCCATCCGCGACGGCGCCTTTCTTGCCCTGGCCGTGGATGCGGTCCGCTTTTTGGTGTGGACGCGGCGAAAGAAGATCGACACCGTATTCGATTTGGAACTGTTCTCCCGATTTTCGGCGCTTCTGACCGCCTTGAGCGGCGCCTCGAACCGAATAGGGTTTCACGCCCATCACAACGAGGGCCTCTACCGGGGCGGCATGCTGACTCACCGGGTGGCTTATAACCCGCATATTCACATCGCCAAGAATTTCATCGCCCAGGTCAACGCCCTGGTCAACGCCCTGGCCGGCGACGCGGCGGCGACGCCCGAAGACCCCTATTCCAGGACGCTGATCACCGATGAAGATGTGGCCGTTACCCGAATCGAGGCGGGCGAAGGCGAAAAGAAAGCCGTGCTTGAAAAAATTCAGGCCGCCTGTCCTTCGTTCGATCCCGGCGGGAATCGCATCTTGCTGGTCAACCCCAACGCCAGCCAGATGCTGCCCCAACGGCGGTGGCCGGCGGACCGCTATGTAGAACTGATCCGCCGCCTGTTGGCTGACGCCGAAGACATCGTCGTTCTCATCACCGGCGCGCCGGAGGAACGCCACGAAGCCGGCGGCCTGGTCAAGGCGGTGGGGTCTCCCCGTTGCGTCAACTTCGCCGGCGGCGTCGAATTCCTGCAACTGACGGCGCTCTATTCCCTTTCCGCCCTGATGGTGACCAACGATTCCGGCCCCGGCCATTTTGCCTCCCTGACCGAAATGCCGGTGGTGGTTCTGTTCGGCCCGGAAACCCCGCACCTGTACAAGCCCTTGGGGCGGGCCACCGCCCTTTACGCCGGACTGGCGTGCTCACCCTGCGTCAGCGCCGCCAACCACCGCAAGACCACCTGCCGGGACAACCGCTGCATGGCGGCCATAACCGTCGACCAAGTGTTCGAAGCGGCCCTGAACGAACTCTGATCAAAGGGCGAATCAATAGGAGTATTTAGCAAGGAAGAATTGTGCTCCAAGCGCCGGCGCCGGCGCTTTGATGCGGACGCGGCGGAAGGGCTTGTCCATCCCGGGTTTACCGTTTCCGGAATGCCCCGTTTTCATGCGACAATATTAGGGTAGCCGCCTCCAAACGCCTTTTAACAGCCTTCAAATGCCTTTTAACTGTTTCCAGGGACGCCGAGGACTGGATGACAGGTCGGATACGGACTAAATTGCCTGGCCGGAATAGTAGAGAAACCGTAATTGAACCCGACAGCCGAACCCTCCCGCCGGCCCGAATGGGCCGAAGACGTCCACCGGGTACTCACCGCCAACCGGGTCCGCCAAGTGGCCTATGTGCCCGACGCCGGCATCGCCCGGCTGATTGTCCTGTGCGGTGAAGACCCGGCCATGGTTTCCGTCTCCCTGACATCGGAGGAAGAGGGCGTCGCCCTGCTGGCCGGCGCCGCCTTGGGCGGGGACCGGGGGGTGTTGTTGATGCAGAGCAGCGGCATCGGCAATTGCATCAACATGCTTTCCCTGGCCCGCACCTGCGAATTCCCCGTCCTGATGATCGCCGCCATGCGGGGCGGCGACGGCGAGTTCAACCCCTGGCAGGTGCCCATGGGCCAGGCGGCGGCCGATGCGCTCAAACTGATGGGCGCGCGGGTCTTTACCGTCGATGATCCGGCGGCGGCCGGGGCCATCGTCGATGCCGCCGCCCGTACCGCCTTTGAAACCGAAACCCCGGCGGCGGTCCTGCTCTCGCAGGGCATGATCGGCGCCAAGACATTCGAGCATTAGACGATGACAGCGGATACGGGCAGGCAACGGCGAGAAACCTACTCCCTGCGCCGCCGCGAGGTGGCGCGAAAACTGGTGGCGAACCGGGATGGGCTGCTGGTGGTGTCCGGGTTGGGACAACCCACCTGGGACGTGACGGCGGCGGGCGATCATCCCCTGACCTTCCCCCTGTGGGGCGCCATGGGCGGGGCGGCGATGGTTGGCCTGGGGTTGGCCTTGGCCCGGCCGGAACACCGGGTGCTGGTGATTACCGGCGACGGTGAAATGCTCATGGGCCTGGGCGCCCTCGCCACCCTGGCCAGGGCCGGCCCCCGCAACCTGGCCGTGGCCGTGCTGGACAACGAAAGCTACGGCGAGACCGGCATGCAGGAAAGCCACACGGCGGGCGCCACCGACCTCGCGGCCATGGCCCGGGCGGCCGGTATAGCCGCCGCCACCACGGTGGCGGAGGAGAAGGATGTCGCCGCTGCCGTGACCCGGCTAAGGCGGGATGATGGGCCGGTGTTCGTTGATTTCAAGGTGCGCGCCGAAACCCTGCCCCTGGTCATGCCGCCCAAGGACGGCGGTGTGCTCAAGCACCGCTTCCGCCAGGCGTTGGCAACGGCAATGGAATATGTAAAGGATTAGGGCGGAAAAAAAGCCGGCAACGGGGGTTCCTTGCCGTCCCGGCGGAACGGCCCATATTCATACGGAAGTGGTATCGTAAAAGAGGAAGATCATGGAACAGTATTAACATATCGCCAGCGTTCTCGCCCTGACCATGGGGGTCGCCTGGGCCAGCGGCATCAACCTCTACGCGGCCATGGCGGTACTGGGAATCAGCGGCGCGACCGGGTCCATGGAATTGCCGCCCGACCTGATGGTACTGCAGAACCCGCTGGTTATCGCCGTCGCCGGCACCATGTATATGGTCGAATTCGTCGCCGACAAGGTGCCCGGCGTGGATACCGCCTGGGACAGTGTTCATACCTTCATCCGCATTCCCGCCGGCGCCCTGATGGCGGCGGCGGCGGTCGGTGATCCTGGTCCGGCCATGGAACTGTCCGCCTACATCCTGGGCGGTGGACTGGCCGCCGCCTCTCACGCCACCAAGGCCGGCAGCCGGGTGGTCATCAATTCTTCGCCGGAACCGTTCACCAACTGGATCGCGTCGATCACCGAAGACGTGGCGGTGGTCGGCGGCCTGTGGGCGGCGATGAATCATCCCTGGTTGTTCCTGGCGGCGATGATCTTCTTCATCCTGTTCATGATCTGGATCCTGCCCAAGATATGGCGCGGCATCAAAAAAGTCTTTCTGTGGATCGGCGGCCTGTTCTGGGCCGCGCCGGTGACGGCGGCCGAGCCGGCGATGGAGACCGCCGCCGCGGCCCAAAACGAAGAGGCGGAAGAACCTCCGCCCCCCGCACCGGAAAACCGGATGGATCGCTACGATGAATTGGAGCGCTTGAAGCAACTGCTCGATTCCAGCGCCCTGACGGAAGAGGAATTCACCCAGCAAAAACAGGACTTGTTGAACAAGGGTAACTAGAGGCCGGCGGGAGGGTAACGGGCCATGAGGATCACCGGCGCCAAGACCTTCGTGGTCGGCAACCCGCCACCCCACTTCGGCGGCCTGTATTTCGTCTTCGTCAAGCTGGTCACCGACAGCGGCGTCGAAGGCATCGGCGAGGTTTATTCGGTGCCTTTCCACCCCAACGTGGTGGCCCGCATGATCGACGACGTCTGCGAGCGCCATGTCATCGGCGCCGACCCGTTCAAGATCGAACGGTTGTGGCGGATCATCTATTCCAGCGGTTTTACCCAGCGCCCCGACACCTCCGTCGCCGGCATCCTCAGCGGTATCGAAATGGCCTGTTGGGACTTCATCGGCAAGGAACTGGACCGGCCGGTTTATGAGCTTTTGGGCGGCCAGGTTCACGAAAAACTCCGTTCCTACTCTTATCTGTATCCGCGAGACGGCGACCGGACCGACGTTTACCGGGACCCCGAATTGGCCGCCGAACGGGCCGCCGAATACGTCAAGATGGGATTTACCGCGGTCAAGTTCGATCCCGTCGGGCCCTTTTCCGCCTTCGATCCGCGCCAGCTTTCCCTCGAGGCCCTGGACCGGTCGGAACGGTTCGTCCGCCTGCTTCGCGATGCCGTGGGCGATGCCGCCGACCTGTTGTTTGGCACCCACGGGCAAATGACCCCATCATCGGCTATCCGCTTGGCCCGGCGGCTGGAGCCCTACGACCCCCTGTGGCTGGAGGAACCGGTGCCGCCGGAGAACATGGACGAAATGGCCCGCGTGGCGCGCCACACCACCATCCCCATCGCCGCCGGCGAACGGCTGGCCACCAAGTATGAATTCGCCCGCCTGCTTCAGGCCGGGGCCGCTTCCATCCTGCAAATGGCCCTGGGCCGGGTGGGCGGTATTCTGGAAGCCAAGAAGATCGCCGGCATGGCCGAGGCCCACTACGCCCAGATCGCCCCGCACTTGTATTGCGGCCCCATCGAAGGCGCCGCGAATATCCAGATCAGCACGTGCAGCCCCAACTTCCTGATCCTGGAAAGTATCCAGACCTGGGGCGGCTTCCACGCCGAAATCCTCAAGCGGCCCATCACCTGGGAAGACGGCTATGTGATCCCGCCCACCGGGCCGGGGCTGGGGGTGGAGCTGGACGAAGAGGTGGCGGCCCGGCACCCCTACACCGGCAAGGACCTTCATCTGGAAATGCTGGACCGGCCAGTTCAATGATCAGGCCAATGATCAGTTCAATGAGCATAATGGCATGCAGGGAAAGCTCATGGACGGTGGAAGGAGCCCGGCCGGGAAGACTGGATTTTCGGCACACTGGCCGGCGGGGGACTCAACACAGTCACGGGAAACGGGAATTCACATCTATTTGCGTATAATTCTTCTGCCGTTTTTTTGCCCTTTAACCATGGGTGCCCCTGGTTTCTAAGTGTCTGTCCGGGAAAAAGTTGCTTTGGGTGAATCATTTATGATTCTGTTGTGGCCACTGATTCGTTTTTCGGGAGGTGGCTATGTGGACTGGCAAGAACCGAGGCCTGTACGAGCGCAAGGGCCTGCGTTATCCG
>JAJRSS010000013.1 GCA_024278615.1 Alphaproteobacteria bacterium | reverse complement strand
TGATCCCAATGGCGCAACCAGCGCCCGCAAGCTGATCGGGCAACAGAGCAAACCATGTGAAAACAACTCAGGAAGTAAAATAGGCCGTTTCAACTGCGGGGTTTTTCAACAAAATCTGTCGAAAACAGCCGTTTTCAATTCACTTAATTGGGTTTCAAGATCAACGTCTTGGTAGCCTTCGCTCTCTGCGATGGCTCGGCTGACGGTCGGTAGAAGGATTACGTTTTCGACCTCAGAGACTGGCAATATTTCAATACCGAGATCGTTCAAATAGTCAACGTCATCGGGTTGATGGTTATCGGCGTCCACAATGCCTGAGCAGGCCACGCGGGTAAGCTCTTGATTGCGCCTCATCGTTACAACGGAATGGATGACTTCCTCGCAAGATCCCCTTGGAATAACGGTCCAGTCGGGAAAACAGCATCGGTAAATCGCCAGATCAAGGCTATTTTCATCGCCTTCTATAAAGAGAATGGGCTGTCGGCTACCGAGGATAAGAGTGGTGATTTCCTCGTCGAACCCCGAGTTTTCCTGAACCGCTTCGATGGACCAAAAAGGCGTCGGATCGAAATCGTGGATGACGAACTTTTGGGCCACACGAGTTGCGGCAAATTCGAGGTCGTGGGTGATGAACACGAAGGAGCAGTCCTGTCGGGAAGCCTCCAACTCGTCCCAGAGCTTGGCTAGAATCGAACGATGCACATGGAGTTCTGGCTCATCGAAAATGAGAAGCGAATTCTCAGCGGCGGCGAGAGTCTGAGCAATCAAGTAGAAAATCGCCCGCTCGCCGTCGCTCATGTCCTCCGCCTTGTAGCGCACGTTCGATCCGTGAACGGTGACCTGAATGTCGTCACCTGAAATATGAAGTTGCCGGTGCGGCAGCAACTGTTCCCATATTTTAACGAGGCGCTCAAACTTAGTGGAATCGGCGGGACTATGATCGCCAGCACGATTCTTTTGATGTGTTTCCAGCGCTTTGTTGGCCTGTTCGGCGAACAGGGCCTGTACCAAAAAGTTGAAGTCGTTAAGAAGCGAAGTGGCCATGTTGCCGGCCCATCGGCTGCCAGGTCGATTGCCAACGTTGGCGTTAGTGTCGGGATTACCTGTCCTCAGGCCGTACAGAGCAAGCTCTTCACTGATCTTGGCGATACTAGGATTAAGGGTGAGCGCCCGGTGCGCCGAAATACGGTGCGCATTAAGGTTGAAAGTATTTTCAATATGCACGGCTAGCCGGGTTTTCCCTCCGCCGTTTGCGCCCACAAAAACCACGGACGATCCAGGCTCAATACTGATCGGTATCTCGCCATTTTGGCTAGGAATGGGAAACTGGAAGGGCATTTATTTTGATTGTCCAATCGAAGTCCTAATAAAAAAATATCCGGCAGTTAAACAGGCCTGCATATCTGGATGCAATCACAAAATACAGGGGTGGTTGGCCGCAGCTAATTCGATTCAGTGTTGCATCATAGTCGCAAGTAAATGCCAATTGAACGTTCGAGTTCGACCGAAAACCAAACTCGTACCCCGCCTCACCCCGCTTTGGAAGCCGTCAACCGTTTGGGCCCATCGAAGGGGCGGTCGTGTTTGAGGGCCGGGATCATGCGCCGGGCTTCCTCCACCTGGGCCGGGTCCACTTGCGCGGTGACGAAACCCCGGTCTTCGCCGCCGTCGGCCAGCACCCGGCCCCAGGGGTCGATGATCAGCGAATGGCCATAGGTGGCGGCCTTGCCGTGGACGCCGTACTGGCACGGGGCGAATACATAGCACCCGGTTTCGATGGCCCGGGCGCGCAGCAAAACGTGCCAGTGGGCCTCGCCAGTGGTCTTGGTGAAGGCGGCGGGCACGGTCAAAAAAGACGCCCCCGCCTGGGCCAGGGTCCGGTACAGGTGGGGAAAGCGCAGGTCGTAACAGACGCTCATGCCCAGCAATCCCCACGGCGTCGGCGCCAGCACCGCTTCGCCGCCGGCCGCCACCGTGTCCGATTCCCGGTAGCTCTCGCCGTCCTTCAGGTCGACATCGAACAGGTGCACCTTGTCGTAGCGGGCGGCGATAACGCCGGTGGCGTCGATCATGTAGGAACGGTTGAGGATTTTTCCTTTCCCCGGTCCATCGCCCAGTCCATCAGGCGGGCGGATGGCCAGCGAGCCGACCAGGATCCACGCCTCCAGTTCCCGGGCGAGGCCGGAAAAAAGCGGCAGGGCGGGGTGGTCTTCCTCCGCCCGGGCGCCGACCTCGAACCGGTCCTGGGCGACGTCCAGGCAGGAAAAATATTCGGCCAGGCAGATCAAATCGGCGCCCGCCTCGCGGGCGTCGCGCACCAGGCCGGCGGCGTCGGCAAGGCCGGCGTCCATGTCCGGTCCGGCGCGGTTCTGGATGCAGGCGGCGGTAAACGGCGGGGTCATGTTCCTGCTCCTGTTAAGGCGGCGGGAAAAACGGGTTTCATTATGCCTTCGGCCACTCGCTGATGCGACTCAGGCCTATTGGGAACCCTGGAGGCGGTCCTTGTAACTGTAATAGGCGTCCAGGAAGGGCAGGAACCAGGGCGTGCCCGTATAGAAAGGCACGGCGGAAAAGGGCAGGCCGTCGAAGGCGGTGCGGCCCTCGTCGGAACCCAGGACCTTCATCGCCGCCTTGTGGCCCAGGTAGGGGGCCATGGCGACGCCGGAACCGCAATAGCCCATGGCGTGAAAGATGTGGTCGTGACCGCCGATGTGGGGCAGGGTCTGGCGGGTGAAGCCCACCGACCCGGACCACGAGTGGCTGATCTTCACATCCGCCAGGGCCGGAAACAGGCCCACCATCAGGCTCCTGAGGACGGCGGCGCTGGCCGTCTCGCCGATCATGCGAAGCGCTGCCCGGCCGCCGAAGATAATCCGCCGGCCATCCGGCGACGGCCGGTAATAACAGTGGCGGAACCGGGTCTCGACGATCATCCGCCGGTTGGGGATGATGCCGTCGACCACCCCCGGGTCCAGGGGTTCGGTGGCGATTACGTAACTGCCGACGGGCACGATACGGCGGCGCAGGCGGGGTGTCGCCGGGCCGGTGTAGGCGTTGGTGGCGACGATCACGTCCCGGGCCTCGATGGCGCCCCGGGGGGTGGCGATGGTGACGTTTTTGCCGTTTCCTGGGCCGTTTTTGGTAATCGCGGTGACCGGGGTATCGCCGGCCACCTGGGCGCCGGCTTCCCGCGCCCGGTCCAACAGTCCCTGGTGGAACAGGCCCGGGTGCAGGGCGCCGTGGGCGTGATAGACACATCCGCCGTGATAGGAATCGGTCACCACTTCGCGGTGTTGTTCCGATCTGGGCACCATGTCGGCATCGAGGCCGATCAGGCCCCGCACCTCTTCCATTTCCCGGGCCAGGGTTTCGTAATCCGTCGACCGCCAGGCGGCCCGGAAGCGGCCGCTGCGGACCCACTGGCAGTCGATATTTTCCCGCTCGATCAGGCCGGTGGTGAAATCCAGGGAGGCCATGCCTTCCTTCAAAATGTCGATGGCGGCTTGCCGGCCGTATTTGGGGGCAAGTTCGCCGAAACCCACCCGGTGGCCGCTGCCGACCATGCCGCCGTTGCGCACGCTGCCCCCGTTGCCCGGATCGCCGGCTTCCAGGACCAGGACGCCGCGCCCGGCCCGGGCCAGGCTCAGGGCCGCCGACAGGCCGGTAAAGCCGGCGCCGATGACGGCCACGTCGATTCGGGCGGGTAAGGGTTCAAGAGACGGGGTTGACGGGGGGGCCGCTTCCCGCCACCAGGGCTCGAACCGCACGTCGGGAGTGAACTGAAGTTCTGACATGGGCGGGGATATTAAGCCATGCCGCTAAAAAAGCACAGCCAGGGAGATAAAAAGCCAGACAAGTCTTGTTTGAAAAATCCCGGCCGGGCGCCGCCCCCAGGGATTTTCCCGTTGGCCGGCCATTCCCTTCCGGCCTCTTTTTCCTTGCCGCTTTTTTCCTTGCCGCTTTTTTCCTTGTCTTGGGGGCGGCGCATCATCGCCGGTCAATGGGACTTCGATAATCCCGGCCGGTTGATTCCCGCCGCCTCGGCACGTCCGAACCACGGCCTCTTCGGAAACCGGCCATGCCGCCAGCCAGGTCCAGGAGGCCGCCGGTGATCTGTCGAAGCAATCGGAACAGCTCGGCTTGGAGGTCACCAGGTTCCTGGAAGAAGTCCGGACTCAGTAGCGAAATCGGCACTAAGCCATGTAAAACGGAAAGCGCGCCATTCGGGCGCGCTTTCTTTTTGGTGCCGGCATAGGTATTCAAGTGAAAGTGATGGTGAAAATATAATAAAAAACAAACCCTTGCGAATATCGCGTTGTAGCCCCTTGACCACGGTGGCGTTAGGCCGCACCTTTTGGGAAACAAGCTGCATGACGGTCAAGGCGCCGGTGCGGTTCCCGGTCGGGGCTCGAGAATCCCGGAACCGGAAATAATAGAATGACAGGGGGTTAGAAAATGACAGAAATCATTCCGTTTCCCTTGCGCCCGGACGCCCCGTCCCGATACCAGATTGAAAATACCCCGGCGCGCCAGGCCATCCCTTATACCTTGCTCGAAGCGGCGGCCAACATGCTGAGCGAAGTGGTCAAGGAAAGGCGGGGCGAGGTTCTGACCGATGACGACTGGAAGCGCATCAAACGGGCCTGCAACTTCATAGACGGGGCGAAGTCGATTGCCCGCGAACATGGCCTGCCCCATGGTGAAAG
>JAJRSS010000012.1 GCA_024278615.1 Alphaproteobacteria bacterium | reverse complement strand
CTCCAGGCCGAAGATGGCGCCCAGGGTTTCAACCAGCCGGGTCTTGCCCAGGCCGGGCACGCCGATCAGCAAAAGGTGGCCGCCCGACAGCAAGGTAATCAGGGTTTCCTCGACCACCTGGGACTGGCCGAATATCACCCGGTCGATGCCTTCCCGGACGGCGGCGATCCGCCGGCCCAGGGTTTCCATGGCTTCGACCAGTTGCGATGGGTCGTTCAATTCCGCATTATCACCGGAGGAACGGGAGAAATTGGGGGAATTGGCGGGAGAGGTCACTGTAAAAGTCTCCGCTGTTTCTCAATATATAAGGTAAGGTGGAACAGGATCCATGGCCGTAAACGTTTCCAAAACCGATGACGCCCCGACTCCCGCGAATGGCGTCCAAAGGCCGGATGCCGGCCCCGTTCTCCGTGGCGACCTGGACATGCGCATCGACCGGGCCGGCATATGGTATTACCACGGCTCGCCCATTGGCCGCAAAGAACTCGTCCGCCTCTTTTCTTCCGCCCTGACCCGGGATAAGGCCGGGGAATACTGGCTTATCACCCCGGCGGAAAAAGGACGAATACGGGTGGAAGACGCGCCTTTCCTGGCGGTTGAGCTTTTCCTTGATGGCGGTGGCCGTGACCAGGTGATCAGTTTCAGGTCCAATATTGACGAAATTGTGATCATGGATGAAGCTCATCCCCTGGATGTCGTCACCAACCCGAAAAACGGCGGGCCATCGCCCTACCTGACCGTCCGTGGCGGCCTCACGGCCCGGATTGCCAGGTCCGTCTATTACGAACTGGTGGACCTGGGCGAAGAGCGGGACAGGGAGGGCGAGCGCGTCTTCGGCGTCTGGAGCAGTGGAACTTTTTTTTTCCTGGGCAAACTGGACGGCGCCTCGTGAATGATAAGGCCGTGATCCGCTCCCCGATGACCCGGGAACGGCTTTGCCGGTGCCTGGCCAATGGATCGTCTAGGGGATCATCCGAAAGCGAAGGGCAAAATCCGTCCGCCGCCCCGTCCCTTCGGCGCGGCGACCACGATCTCAATCCCGGAACGGAGCCCTCGGCGCCACTGACGCCCGCCGCGGTGCTGGTGCCGGTGATCGATCATGCGAAGGGCATGACCGTGCTTTTTACGCGGCGCACCGAACACCTGTTGCACCATGGCGGTCAGATCAGTTTTCCCGGCGGCCATATCGAAAAGGACGATGGCGACGCCGAGCAGACGGCGCTTCGGGAGACGGAGGAAGAAGTGGGCCTTGACCGTCGGCGGGTGGATATCATCGGCAGGCTGGATAATTATACCACCGGGACGGGCTTTCGCATTACACCGGTGGTGGGGGTAGTCGAGCCGCCCCTCGACCTGGACCCGGACCCTTATGAGGTCGCCGAAGTCTTTGAGGTTCCTATGGATTTCTTCCTCGAACCGGCCAACTACCAGCGCCACAACCAGGTGTTCGAGGGAAGGCGGCGGGAGTATTACGCCATACCCTATGGCGGGTATTACATCTGGGGCGCGACGGCGGGTATGCTGGTAAACCTGTATGAACGGATATCAAGCCCATGACCCGTATGCTGCTCACTTATGTTCTGCCTCTGGTGCTGCCCACCGCCGCCTATCTTGTGTGGGTATGGTGGGCCCGGCGGCGGAAAAAAGCACAAGGGATAGAGTCCGGGGAAAGGGAAGCCGGCCTGAAGGAAGGTCCCTGGTTCTGGCTCATTCTCGCCGGTTTCGTCTTGATGGTGGCGGGGCTGGCCTATTGGGGGCTGACCGGAGGATCCGAGCCGGGCGGCGTTTATTATTCGCCCCGCTACGAAGACGGCAAGGTCATTCCCGGTGGGGTCAGGTGATCTCGTCCGGATTAGGCGCCAATCGATGAATGATCCGGTGGAACCGACGGGTAAAATCCCACCCCAGCCGTGGATGACGCGGCCCCAAACCCGGGCCGTGATCGCCGCCCTGACCGCCGCCGGCCAGCAGGTCCGGTTCGTTGGCGGCTGCGTCAGGGATGCGCTGGCCGGACGCCCGGTCAAGGACGTGGATATCGCCACTCCCGACGACCCCGAACGGGTAATGGAATTGCTGGAAAATGCGGGGATCAAGGCCATTCCCACCGGCCTGAAGCACGGAACGGTGACCGCTGTCGTTGACCGGGTGCCCTTTGAAATCACCACCCTGCGCGTTGACGTGCAAACCGACGGCCGCCACGCCAAGGTCGCGTTTACCGACGATTGGACCGCCGACGCCCGGCGAAGGGATTTGACCATCAACACCCTGTCCAGCACCCCTGACGGCGATGTCTTCGATCCTTTCGGCGGCTTGGACGATTTGGCCCACGGGCGCGTTCGCTTCGTCGGCGTAGCCCGCGAACGGATCGAGGAAGATCTGCTGCGGGTGCTTCGTTTTTTCCGCTTCAACGGCGTCTTCGGCCGCCCTCCGCCCGATGAAGAAGCCCTCGCCGCCTGCCGCGGCATGGCGCCCCGTCTTACGGAATTGTCCGCCGAACGGATCAGGAGCGAGATGTTCCGCATCCTGCTCACCGAAGATCCGGCGGATGTCTTTGGCGTCATGCGCGGAGCCCGGGTGTTGGAGCCGATCCTGCCGGAAGCCCAAAACATGGGCCGGCTTCGCACCATGGGGTGGCTGGAAACCCGCGCCATCAAGGTCGAATCGGTGGCCCCCGACGCGGTTCGCCGGTTGGCGGCCGTCCTGGAAGTGGATCAAGCCGGGGCGCAAGCCGTGGCCGGCAGGCTGCGGCTTTCCAATCGGGAAAAAACAAGGCTGGCGGCGATGTTCGCGAAGGACGCCGCCCAGGTAAACGCCGGCATGGACGACGGCGCGGCAAAGCGGGCTCTGCGCCGGTTGGGCCCGGGCGGGTTTCTCGACCGGGTGCTTTTGGCCTGGGCGGGGGAAAGGGCCCTTGGCCTGCGTCCGCCCACCCATCGGACCGAGGCCTGGATGCGCCTGGTCGAAGTCGTGGAAACCTGGCCGCCCCTGGATTTCCCCCTGAAGGGCAAGGACGTGATCGCCCTTGGCGTGCCGCCGGGACAGGATGTAGGGACCCTGTTGACGGCCGTGGGAGCCTGGTGGGAACAAGGCGATTGCCGGGCCGACAGGGATGCCTG
>JAJRSS010000178.1 GCA_024278615.1 Alphaproteobacteria bacterium | reverse complement strand
GCCAGACGCCCCATGGTAAGAATCGTGGGGAAGTTCCCGGAGTGATCGACCTTCTGGATCGATTCGTACATGGTCGGCAGGCGATAGGCCTGCTTGTCCTTGTAGGTGGCATATTCGGGCAGAAGGTCCCGCCGGTTGGTGTACAGGGGTTCGCGGTGCAGCGGCACCGGATCCGGGAAGGTCCAGACCAGGGTCCTCGCCTTGGCGTTGCCGAAAGGGGCGCAGCCATGCTTGATCGCCACCCGCTGGATACCGCCGGAAAGGTCGGTTTTCCAATTGGTCTTGTCGCCGGCGATCTTTTCGATGGTTGCCCTTTCGGCGGCCGTCAGGTCCTTGTCCCAACCCAGTTTCTTGAGCATGGCCATGGTGAATTGCGGATACCCGTCCTTGATTTCCGAACCCA
This sequence comes from Alphaproteobacteria bacterium, assembly GCA_024278615.1. GTDB lineage: Bacteria > Pseudomonadota > Alphaproteobacteria > Rhodospirillales > 2-02-FULL-58-16 > JAJRSS01. The sequence continues at coordinate 17,269 of JAJRSS010000178.1, read as the reverse complement.
CCGGATAGGAACCTTCGGCCAGAAGGTTGACGCCGTTGCGTTCGACGCCGAACCGGGCGCGGAAGCAAAGCCCGCCTTCCGCCACCGGCTTTGAGGTGTCGTAGAGGACCGGCGTCCCCGGGTGCTTCATCCCGGGCGTTCCCCAGCAGGGCCACGGCAGGCCGTAGTATTCGCCGTCAACGGGGCCGCCCACGGCTTGCAGGGTGACCCGGTCGAAGGTGTACTGGTTGGCCATGTGGGCACGCAGCCGCTCCGGCGACTGGCCGGTGTAGCCGATGGTCCACATGCCGCGATTGAACTCGCGGGTAATGTCCTCGACCAGCGGCGATTCGCCATTCACCTTGATATTCTTGAAGAACTCCTTGGCGAAGCCGAGCTTCTTGGCGAACAGGTACATGATGTCCTGGTCCGGCTTGCTCTCGAAGAACGGATCGAAGACCTTTTCACGCCACTGGAGGGAACGGTTGGACGCCGTCACCGAACCGTAGGTTTCGAACTGGGAAGCCGCCGGCAGCACGTAAACGCCGTCCTTCCGGTCGGACATCACCGAGGCCATGGTCGGGTACGGATCGATGATCACCATCAGGTCCAGCTTTTCCATCGCCTTTTTCATGTCCGGCAGACGGGTCTGCGAGTTGGGGGCGTGTCCCCAGAAGACCATGGCGCGGGTGTTGTCGCGTTGCTGCAACTTGACCTTCTTGTCGCCCTTGCCGTGCCATTCCCAGATGTTCTCTTTCTTTTCGAGAACACCGTCGATCCAGCGCGACACCGGATAACCCTTGATGTTCATGTGCTTGGGCGTATCGAAGCGGCCCTGGATGTAATCAAACGGAACATCCCAGACCCGCGCCCAGTGCTTCCACGATCCATTCGACAGCCCATAGTAACCAGGCAGCGAGTGGGACAGGATGCAAAAGTCGGTGGCGCCCTGGACGTTGTCGTGACCACGGAAGATGTTGGTGCCACCGCCCGACGTGGCTGCGTTGCCCAGCGCCAATTGTAAGATGCAGTAGGCGCGGGTGTTGTTGTTGCCGCTATGATGCTGGGTCCCGCCCATGCACCACACCACCGTGCCGGGGCGGTTGTTGGCCATGGTCCTGGCGACGCGCTTCATCTGCGTGCCGGGAACGCCGGTCACCCGTTCGGTTTCTTCCGGTGTCCACTTCTTGATCTCGGCCTTGACATCTTCCAGCCCGTAAACGCGCTGGCGGATGAATTCCTTGTCTTCCCATCCGTTCTCGAAGACGTGCCAGAGGATACCCCAGATCAACGCAACGTCGGTGCCGGGGCGGAAGCGGACGAACTCGTCGGCATGGGCCGCCGTCCGCGTGAAGCGCGGGTCGCAGACGATAAGGGCGGCGTTGTTCTGCTCTTTCGACTTCAGGATGTGCTGCATGGCGACCGGGTGGGCTTCCGCCGGGTTGGAACCGATGAGGAAGATGGCGCGCGACTTCTGGATGTCGTTGAAGTGGTTGGTCATGGCGCCGTAGCCCCAGGTGTTGGCCACGCCGGCAACTGTCGTCGAGTGACAGATGCGGGCCTGATGGTCACCGTTGTTGGAGCCCCAGAAGGCGTAGAATTTACGGAACAGGTAGGCCTGTTCATTGCTGAACTTGGCCGATCCCAGCCAGTAAACCGAATCCGGACCGGACGATTTGCGGATTTCCAGCATCTTGTCGCCGATCTGGTTGACGGCTTCATCCCACGAAACCCGTTTCCATTTTCCGCCTTCCAGCTTCATCGGATACTTCAGGCGGCGTTCACCGCGGGCGAAGTCCCGGACGCTGGCGCCCTTGGCGCAGTGGCTGCCGAGATTGAAGGGGTTGTCAAAGTTCGGCTCCTGGCCGACCCAGACGCCCTTGTCCACCTCGGCGATGATGCCGCAACCGACCGAACAGTGGGTGCAGACGGTATTGACCTTGGTAACGCCGGCGCCGGCGATCTGGGCTTCGGCTTTCTTCACCGTGCCCAGCGGCAGGGCGGAAGCGACCGCCGCGCCACCGGCGGTCAGTCCTGAACGTCTGAGGAAGGTCCGGCGATCCATGCCCCCCCCAATGACGCCAGCCAGCGATTTCTTTAGTCGTGAGCCGGTAGCGGCCCCGGCGCTCTTCTTGATGAGCATGAGATTCTCCCTAGTTGGCTTAAATGTTACCGCGCCAGTTCGTAGTATTTGCGAACGTGATCCGTTTCCTGATAGCCGGATTTCGCCCCCTCGGGCGCCGATCCGGTTGCCGCCTGGGCCTTGGAACCCGCCGAAACCACAAGGGCCACGGCGCCGGTAGCCAGCCCGGCCGATCTCAGAAACTCCCTACGGGGAAGGGATTTTGGCTCTTTGCTGCGTTTCATTCTTTTTTCTCCCGTCTTGTTCGAGCAGTGAAGGTTGAACGGTCTTCCTTTTTTATTGGGTGCGTTTTTTTGGGCGCCCTAGTGCGCCAGCATTGCAAAACCTTTTGCTTCAATATCCATGAATATCCGGCCCATGGCGCCCACGGGCATATATAAATTGGCGGCCTTGGCCCCTTCCAGATCGGTGAAGAATTTGACCGCCCACGGCTCAAGGTGAACCCGGAAAAATTCCTGCTGGGTTTCCAGGCTGGCGGCTTCGCCGAAGGTCCCGGTGATCAGCCCGTGCATCATTTCCATGAGCATGAACATGGCGTCTTCCGGTTCGTTGTTGGTATCCGAAGCGGCGATGCCCAGCTTCTCCATGTCGCCGCGCAGGACGACCAGGGGCTTGTCGAACAGGGCGCCGGCGAAATAATAGGACGCGAACGGCGTCAGTTCGCCGCCGGTGCCGCCGCCGATGAACAGGGCGTTGTATTCATCCTCCGCTTCACCGGCCGATATTTTGCGGGCGACGCTGGATAGGGTGCCCAGGGATTCACCGATTTCCGTCTCGTCCCCTTCAAGGGCGGTAAGTTTGTCCAAGGTTGACTTGCTCGGCGGCCGGGCAAGCAAATGGGACAACAACCCATAAAAATGGGCCCGCAAAAAATCTTCCTCGGAAATGGATTCCGCTTCGATGGCCCGTGCCTGCCTTGCCCTCATGGTGTCTTAATTCTTTTCGTTCTACTTTTTCTTTTCGGTTTCCCCGCCTCCCCCGGAACGGGCAACTACCCGTTCAGGTGTTCGAAATCACCAAAATAGAGAAACCCATGACTTTGATTCCAAATCCTTTGCTAACAATTGTCAATTGGAATCGCTAAATAATCTACAATAAGTTGCTTAATTTCCCAAAATGAAACGCTTTTCGTTATATTTCTGATTTCTTATATTAGGAAGCATGCAACTTCCGATCGCATTCAATTGTATTCAGGTGTACCGAATCATATTGGCCAACAACCTGGAAAACCTAAGTGTCCGTCCGAAAAGTTATTGAATCCTATGAGTCAGATGTGATTCAAGGGTCTTATCACCGAACGGAGGATAAGACCGATGTGGACATCAGAAAACCGTGGTTCCTATGATCGCAGCAAGCTTCGCTACCCAAGTGACCTGACGGCTGACGAATGGGCTTATATTGCGCCCTTGATCCCACCGGCCAAGCATGGTGGGCGTAAGCGGAGCGTCGATGTCCGTGAAGTGGTGAACGGCCTGATGTACATCCTGAGCACCGGCTGCCAATGGCGTGCCGTGCCCAAGGACCTGCCGCCACGCAGCACCCTGTTCGAATATTTTGACCTTTGGGACTATGACGGGACGCTGGATCGTATCCATCATGCTTTGTACGTCAAATGCCGCGAAGCGATGGGGCGCGAGGCCAGCCCGACGGCGGGCGTCATCGACAGTCAGAGTGTAAAAGGGGCTGAAAAAGGGGGGCCTGCATCGATCCGTCGGGCTACGACGCGGGCAAGAAAATCAAGGGTAAGAAGCGCCACATCCTTGTCGATACGGTAGGGCTGTTGCTTCACGCCGTGGTCCATCCGGCCAATATCCAGGACCGGGACGGCGGCATTCTGGTCCTTGGGACCTTGTTCGGCGGGTTTCCCTTTCTGAAGAAACTCTTTGCCGACGGCGGATACCAGGGGCCGATTTTCGAGCAGGCCCGGAAGAAAATCCTGCCCTACTTGGAAACTGAAATCGTCAAACGATCCGATACCGCGACCGGCTTCGAGATCATCCCCAGAAGATGGGTCGTGGAGAGAACCTTCGCTTGGCTCGGAAGGTGCCGCCGTCTGGCCAAGGATTTTGAGAACCGCACCAGAACCGCCCGGGCCTTCCTCCTCTTGGCGTCAATTCGCCTGATGCTGAGAAAGATATGTTTAAACGCATAAACTTTTCGGACAGACTCTAAGCGCACCGGTTGGCCGCCAGCCTTGGCCGTCAACATCGAACACTGGTTTCGATTGGTATTGTGGACTGCATTGACCTTCATCAATGTAGTCAAATCCAATTCATGCGAAACTTTTTTTTGACGGGAAAGACACCCGCGCAGAAGAAAAAATAACTGTGCCTCTCCTGCCGGGGATTCTCAGGCCGGTTCACCCAAGCCGGCTATTCCAAGTGTTCCTACTTGGAAACATCCCCGTTGGACCGCGGAAGCTTTTCCGCCGCCGCCGTTGCCGCCGACCCTTCGGACACCACATTTTCCCCCCCGGTGTCCATCTTCCCACCGGCGGGAGCGGCGGCGATTTTTTTTTCATTGCCATCTTCCGTTTCGCTTGCGGCTGGCGTATCGCTTGCGGCTGGCTGGCTGTTAGCGTCTTCAATGGATTCGGTGGGTTCGGACGGCGATGAAGTTCCTTCCTCGCCGGCCTCTTCTTCCTGGGCTTGGCCGATTCTCTTGCTACCTTCGTCCACGGCGGTGAGAATCTTGTCGATGATGGTGTAATCCTCGTCGTAATCATCCAGGCCGTCGCGGAAAGCAAAAACCGGATCGCTGCGCCAAAGCTTACGCAGGGCCATGCGGGCCAAGTCCTGGGGAACCCCGTCGGCGAGAAATGGCGTGTAATCGGAATCCTTGTCCAGTTCATCCACGCTCGGCAGGTCATCCACGTCTTGCGGGTTGGCCGCTTGAATTGCGCCCGCCTCCGGCGGCGGTGCTGGATCGCCCGGCGGAATGGATTCGGAAGGGGTCTCGGGTGGATGATCCAGAGGCAGGGGCGCCGGTGCGGCCGGCTTGGGCACCGCGCCGCCCCGCCCCGCCAATGCCACCCGATCCCGGCGCTTCAGCCGGGACCAGCGGCTGAGCCCCCCTTCCCCGCCGTCCTTGCTGCCCTGGCCTTTCCTACTCACCGCCGCCTCCCGGCTGCCGGCGCTGGAAGCCGCCCTTGCGTGGATCGTAGGCCTTTTTCTGTTTACGCTTTTGAAAAGGCACATCCACGTGGTGTTCCTCGATAAACCGGCCGACCCAGGCGAGAATTTCCTCGGGCATGGCGACGCTCTCGACGATGGTTTCACCGCTTTCCACGTATCCTTCCGCCTCGAAAGGACAGGCGGTGACCAGAAACGGCGACACCTCTTCTTCGCAGTCTTCGTCGTCGGTGCTCAGCACCACATAAACCACCGGTGGCCGGTTGGACAGGTTCACCCGGTACCCCTCGGTCTCGCCCGAGTGCAGTTCCAGGTTCAGGTTCCCGGCCAGGAAATGGGTCCACTCCCGGCCATCGTCTTCGCCTTTTCCCAACACCCGCCATTCTTCCACCAAGGGCGCGCCGGGAATCACCGCCACCGGCCGCCAGGAATACTCCTGCCAGGGGTTGCCGATGCGCCGCCGTTCCACCACCACGCCGACGGATATTGAATCCTTAGCCATGATGCCTCTCTTGTTGGCGGACGGCGTTCATGCCGCGCCCTTTCTTTCCCAAGTCCAGAAACCTTTCCGCCGCCACCAGGTCATCCGGCCGGTTGATATTGAAAAACGGATCCATGGGGTCGCAGGGGAAATCCACATGCGCATTCGAAAGCCCCGCCGTCCACAGGTCGATCTTGCGCACGCCGTCTTCGGTCATGGCCCGGTGTAGATCGTCCTTGAGCGATACCGGCCACAGGCCGAAAACGGGGTGGGCGCGGCCACCGGACCGGGCCGTAGCCATGTCGGCACCCTCTTTTTCCACCGCCGCCCATAGTTTGGCCACCAGATCGGCGGGCAGGAACGGGGCGTCGCTGGCGAAGGACGCCACCCACCGGGCCTCCGGCTGGTTTTCGGCGGCCCATTGCAGCCCGGTCAGGATGCCGGCCAGGGGGCCGGCGAATCCTTCGACAACATCGGGCACCACGGGCAGGCCATAGCTTGCGAACCTTGCCCGGCCGCCGCCGGCGTTGAGTATCAGGCGTGAGACCTGGGGCCTGGCCCGTTCCACGACATGATCCAGCATGGGGCGGCCGCCGATCACCCTCAGGCCCTTGTCGCCACCGCCCATGCGCCGGGACTGGCCGCCGGCCAGGACGACACCGGCTATCGCCTCGGGCCCGGCCATCATGCGCCGCCCTTTCGCCGCAAGCGGACCGGCTCTTCTCCCTTCCCCCGCGGGTCGGCGTCGTAGACGATGCGGTCCTGCCCGGCCAGGGCGACGAACCGCTTGCCCCTTGCCCGGCCGACCAGGGTGACGCCCGCCTTCTTCGCCAGGTCGACGCCCCAGGCGGTGAAGCCGGAACGGGAAACCAGAATGGGTATGCCCATCTGCACGGTCTTGATCACCATCTCGCTGGTCAGCCGTCCGGTGGTGTAGAAAATCTTGTCGCCGCCGTCCATGTCGTGCCGGTACATGTAGCCGGCGATCTTGTCGACCGCGTTGTGACGGCCCACGTCTTCCATGTAGACAAGGGGCCTGTCCTCCCGGCACAGCACGCAACCGTGTATGGCGCCCGCCTCCAGGTACAGGCTGGGGGCGGTATTGATTTTCTTCACCAATCCATAGAGCCACGAGGTGCGCAGCATGGCGTTTGCCGGCAGGGTGGCGGTTTCGAACTTTTCCATGACATCGCCGAAGATCGTGCCCTGGGCGCAGCCTGAAGTCAGGGTTTTCTTTTTCAGCTTATCCTCGAAATCGGTTTCCCGGGCCGTGCGCACCACCACCGTGTCGATATCGGGCTCGTAATCCACCCGGGTGATCTCGTCATCGGGCAGCAGCATGTTCTGGTTCAGCAGATAACCGATGGCCAGGTATTCGGGATAATCCCCGATGGTCATCATGGTGACGATTTCACGGCCGTTGAGGAACAGGGTCAGGGGCCGCTCGACGGTGACCGACGTGGTGATCGGCCGGCCGGCATGATCGACACCTTTCACCTTCCGCGTCAGGCGGGGATCGTCGGGATTGGGCCGGACAAGGAATTCATCGGTCACAATTGAGCCTCCCGGCGGGTCGCATGGACGATCCGTATGAGTCACGATCACCGCTCCTTGGTCTTACCGCACCATATAGGCTGGCGCCTCGCCGTGGCATAGGCCTGAGCGGTGGCGAAGGCAAAATTTCCCGTGAATGCCAACACCAAATTTACACTATTTACGTATTTTCTTGCATTTTCCTGCGTTATTTACCAAATTTCTAGTACGAGGGGTGGAAATTGGCTCTGCCCCCAACCCTTGTCACCATTGCGGGAGCCGGTTTCTCCGGTTTTTCGGCCCATGACCGACATCGGCAACGCCTTTATTCAGGCCTTTGAACTGGTCGTCGGCCTGGACCCGGACCTGGCGGAGATTGTCCTTCTGTCCCTGAAGGTCAGCCTTTTGGCCGTGTTCCTGGCCACGGCCATTGGCCTGCCCCTGGGCGCCGCCGTCGCCCTGTTCCGTTTCCCCGGCCGGGGCGGGGTGATTGTTCTGCTGAACGCCCTCATGGGCCTGCCGCCGGTGGTGGTCGGGCTGGTGGTTTACCTGACCCTTTCCCGGGCCGGGCCGTTGGGAGTGTTTGGCCTGCTGTTCACGCCGACGGCCATGATCATCGCCCAGGTATTGCTGGTGACACCGATCATCGCCGCCCTGACCCGCCAGGTGATCGAAGACCTGTGGTCCGAGTACGAAGAACAATTGCGCTCCCTCGGCGCCGGTCCGGCGCGGGCGGTGCCGGCCCTGTTGTGGGACGGCCGGTACACCCTGCTGACCACCGTGCTGGCCGGGTTCGGGCGGGCCTCGGCGGAAGTGGGCGCGGTGATGATGGTCGGCGGCAATATCGATCACGTGACCCGGGTGATGACCACGGCCATCGCCCTGGAGGTCAGCAAGGGCGACCTGGCCCTGGCCCTGGGGCTGGGCGTCATTCTTATCGTTCTCTCGGGAACGGTGAACGCCGCCGCCTTCATGCTCAAAGAAGCGGCCATAAGGAAGCACGGATAGTGGACGCCCGAACTTCCATCCTGCCCTTGGAATTGAGTGGCGTTTCCTTCACCGCCGGCGGGCAACGGCTGATCAAGGACATCAGCGCCACCTTCGAAGCCGGACCGCGGACGATTATCGTCGGCCCCAACGGCGCCGGCAAGAGCCTGTTCCTGCGCCTGTGCCACGGACTGATCAAGCCGGATGCAGGACAGGTCCTGTGGAACGGCGGTGGCGACGCGACACCCCACCAGGCCATGGTCTTCCAGCGCCCGGTGATGCTGCGCCGCTCGGCGGCGGCCAACGTGGACTACGCCCTGCACCTGAAGGGCCTGCCCCGCAATGAACGGCGGGAACTGGTGGCCGAGGCCCTGGCCCGCACCGGCCTTTCCCGTTTCGCCCGCAGCCCGGCCCGGGTGCTTTCCTTCGGCGAACAGCAACGCCTGGCCCTGGCCCGCACCTGGGCGCTTAATCCGCAGGTCCTGTTTCTCGACGAGCCCACCGCCAGCCTGGACCCGGCGGCGACCCATTCGGTGGAGGAAATCATCAGCGCCTTTCATGACGCCGGCACCAAGATCGTCATGACCACCCACGACCTGGGCCAGGCCAGGCGGTTGGGGGACGAGGTGTTGTTCATCTACCGGGGGCGCATCCTGGAGCGGGCGCCGGTGGACCGGTTTTTCACCGCCCCCGAAAACGATCTGGCCCAGGCCTTCATCAAGGGTGAACTGTTGTGGTGGCGGCGGGGCGAGGGAGCTGAAGAAAACGAAGACAGAGAAGAAGGAGAGTAACTGCATGAAACGGTATTTTTTCACTCTTAGTATTTTGGCCGCATTATTCCTTTCGATTTCCCCGCCCACGGTGGCGCAGGAAAAATTCATCACCATCGCCTCCACCACCTCGACGGTGAACTCGGGCCTGATGGACGCGATCAATCCATTGTTCGAGAAAAAGACCGGCATCAAGGTGCGCATGCTCTCCGTCGGCACCGGCCAGGCCGTCCGCCTGGCCCGTGATGGCGACGTGGACGTTCTGCTGGTCCATCACCGGCCGTCGGAGGACAAGTTCGTCGCCGACGGCCACGGGGTGAAGCGGTACGACGTCATGTACAACGATTTCGTCATCGTCGGGCCGGAGGAGGACCCGGCGAAAATCGTTTCCGTGGGCGAGGCCCGGGGCGCCATGATCCGCATCGCTGAATCCAAGTCCTTGTTCCTTTCCCGGGGCGACGACAGCGGCACCCATAAACGGGAGCTGACCCTTTGGGGCATGGCCGGCATCGACATCGCCGGATTTTCCGGCCAGTGGTACCGGGAAACGGGCTCCGGCATGGGCGCCACGCTCAACGCCGCCTTCGCCATGGGCGCCTACACCCTGGCCGACCGGGGAACCTGGCTTAGTTTCCGCAACCGGGCCGGCATGGCGGTGATGGTGGAGGGCGACCCGCCCCTGCACAACCCCTATGGGATCATGCTGGTCAACCCGGCCAAGCATCCCCACGTCAAGGCGGCCATGGGCCAACAATACATCGACTGGATCGTCTCGCCGCAAGGCCAGGCCGCCATCGCCGCCTTCACCGTCGAAGGCCAGCAACTGTTCCACCCCAACGCCCGCCAAACCCAGGGATCGTAAGAAATCAGGTGCCGGGGCGCATCATTCCCACCGCCTACAGGGCCATGAACGCCTGGAAGGCGAAACCGGCGATGGTCGAGCCGGTCAGGGCGAAGACCAGGAACAGGGCGAACACCTGTTTCTTGACTAGGGCGTATACGGCGATGGCCGCCGGGATGCTGGTTACCGACCCGGCGATCATGAAGGCCATGGCCGGGCCGGGACCCATGCCCAGATCCATGAGGCCGGAAATGGTGGGAATGGCGGCATAGCCGTTGAGGTAGGTGGGCACGCCGACCAGCACGCTGAGGGGAATGGACCACCATTGTCCGCCGCCCAGCCAGTCGCCCACGGTCTCCGCCGGGATATAGGCGACCATCAGGCTTTCGATGATGAAGGCGAAAGTCAGCCACTTGAACAGGAACCAGCCGGTTCTCAGCCCTTCGCCACGGAAGACCGCCAGCCGGCCGCCGTCGCGCCAGAATTTCCAGGCCACCTGGGGAACTTCGGCCACCGGTGACGCGCCGCACGATGTTCCACATCCGCCCAGGGCGGCACCCCGCAAAGGCTGCGGGAACGCTCCCCTGCTGTCCAGGTAATGGGTGGCGAAGCCGGCGCCCATGCCCATGACCAGCGCGGTGACGGTCTTGGCTACGGCGAAAGTGGGACCCAGCACGGCGGCGGTGAGGATGAACATTTCCGGGTCCATGATCGGCGAGGCGACCCAGAAGGCCATCACCGGCGCCAACGGCACCCCCGCCGCCAGCAGCGCCGCGATCAGCGGAATGACCCCACAGGAACAAAAAGGCGAAAGGGCGCCGAAGACGGCGGCCATGAGGATAACCCTGATCTGGTTGCCCTTGAAAACCCGGGCGATCTGCTGATCCAGGCCGGAGGCCTTGGCGCTGGCGGCGATGGCCACGGACAACAACAGGAAGGGGGCGATGAAGATCAGGGAATCCAGGGCAAAGACGACGCTGGCCCGCGCCTGACCGGGCACGGCGATGGCCAGGAAGACCAGGATGCCGATGGTGACCAAAGCGACCCGGTCCACCCGGCCCAGGGTATCGCCCAAAGTGCGAACGGCCAGGGTCAGGGCGGTCATGGGTCAGGAAGCTTTCAGATCCGTGGATACGGTTTCAACGCCGGCGCAGCATTCTTCGGTCAGCATGTCGATCAAGTCGCGGATCAGGCCGAAACCGGGCCGGCAACGGAGCACCCTTCCCTGCCGTTCCTGGCGCACCAGACCGGCGCCGGCCAGGTGCAGAAGGTGATGGGAAAGGGTGGAGGCGGGAATTTCCAGGTGGCGCTGGATTTCACCGACGCTCAGGCCATCGTCGCCGGCCCGGACCAGCAGGCGGACGATGCGAAGGCGGGTCGGGTTGCCCAGCTTTTCCAGGCAAAGGGCGGCTTTTTCCAGTTCCATGCCACCAGGGTAAGGCTCGTGGCTATAAGAGTCAACGATAATTCTAGAACTATCGAATTATAGCCATTGATAGTATCCGTTTTTTTGCGCGGGCATGAACAAAAACACATGATCCGGAGCCGCCTGACGACATCGTCTTCGTGGGCGGTCTGTCCACGAAACCAGCAACACCTCACGCCGGATGAGCCAAATTCTCTTCTGGCCCGGGCCGTCGGTTATTCAGATTCTTATGACGATGGATACCCAAGCATGACCTGGGTCAATTACGAATGATTTGCGTTTGCATAAAATGGGCGGACATTTGATATGAGGTCCCGACCGTGAACAGTTTGAGGGAAATGAAGGTTGGAAGCCGGGGACGGGTCCGGGGGTTTGCCGAGGGCCAGCGCGGTTACCGTAAGAAGCTGCTGGCGATGGGACTGACACCGGGGACCGGGTTTTCAATCCTGCAGGTGGCGCCCATGGGCGATCCGGTGGAAATCGAGGTGCGCGGTTTCAAGCTGAGCCTGCGCAAGGATGAAGCCGCCGTCCTGCTGGTGGAGGACGCATGAGCCAGGATAGGCACCATACGATCGCCGTCGTGGGCAATCCCAATTGCGGCAAGACCACCTTGTTCAACGCCCTCACCGGCGCCAAACAAAGGGTCGGCAACTGGCCCGGCGTCACCGTCGAGCGCAAGACCGGCAATTACCGACATGACGGCGCCCGGTATGAAATCGTCGATCTGCCCGGCACTTATTCCTTGGATGTCGGCGATCCGGGTGTTTCCCTGGATGAGCAGATCGCCCGCGATTACGTGCTTGGCGGCGAAGCCGACCTGATCATCAATATCGTCGATGCCGCCAACCTGGAACGCAATCTTTACCTGACCACCCAGTTGATCGAGATGCGCAAGCCGATGCTGGTGGTACTCAACATGACCGACGTGGCGGCGGATCAGGGTTTGACCGTCGATGCGGCGGTCATCAGCGTTCGGCTCGGCTGTCCGGTGGTGCCATTGGTGGCGACGGAGGCTGGCGGCATGGATGATTTGCGCCACGCCCTGGCGGAAGCGGTGGCCGCGTCGCCGATCCCGGCCGCCGACATCGTTTTCGACGACCACTTCGAGCAGGCGGTCGCCGAACTCTCGCCGCTGGTGCGGGACCGCGCCCGGACGCTAGGGGTCGATTTGCGCTGGTTGGCGACACGGCTGTTGGAGGAAGACGACCTGGCCCAACGGCTGGCTGGCGATTTGGTGGCCGAAGACCGGCTTGTGGCCTGGCGCGCCGGCCTGACGGACGACGTGGATATCCTGCTGGCCGATGGCCGCTACGATTTCGCCCACCGGCTGGTGCAAGAAAGCGTGCGGCGGCCGGCGCGGGTTTCGCGCAACCACACCGAACGCATCGACCGGGTGGTGTTGAACCGTGTTCTCGGCATCCCGATTTTCCTCTTGGTGATGTATGCGATGTTGATGCTCACCATCAACATTGGCGGTGCTTTCATCGATTTCTTCGACCAGTTGGCCGGCGCCCTGCTGGTCACCGGTTTTGGCGGGCTACTGGCCGGACTGGGCGCGCCCGATTGGCTCGGAGCGATCCTGGCCGACGGTATTGGCGGCGGCATCCAGGTGGTCGCCACCTTCATTCCGATCATCGCCTTCCTTTACCTATTCCTCTCGGTATTGGAAGATTCCGGCTATATGGCCAGGGCCGCCTTCGTCATGGATCGCTTCATGCGCGCCGTCGGCCTGCCGGGTAAGGCCTTCGTGCCGCTGATCGTCGGCTTTGGCTGCAACGTGCCGGCGATCATGGCGACCAGGACCCTGGAAAGCCCGCGCGACCGCATCCTGACCATCCTGATGGCGCCCTTCATGTCCTGCGGCGCGCGGCTGCCGGTCTATGCCCTGTTCGCCGCCGCCTTCTTCCCCACCGGTGGCCAGAATGTTGTCTTCGGTCTTTATCTGATCGGCATCGTCATCGCCGTGATCACCGGTTTCATTATGAAGCAGACCCTGTTGCAAGGGCAAAGCAGTCCTTTCGTCATGGAGTTGCCGCCGTATCACCTGCCGACCCTGCACGGCGTGGCCATGCGCAGTTGGGAGCGTACCAAAAACTTCATATTCCGGGCCGGCAGGATCATCGTGCCCATGGTGCTGGTCCTGAACCTCTTGAACACCGTCGGCAGTGACGGCAGCTTCGGCAATGAGAACAGCGGCGATTCGGTGCTGGCGGCGGTCGGCCGCACCATCGCGCCGGCCTTCGCGCCGATGGGCCTGGACGAGGAAAACTGGCCGGCGGCGGTCGGGTTTTTCACCGGCCTGTTGGCCAAGGAGGCGATCATCGGCACCTTGGACGCCATGTATTCGGCGATGGCCGAGGTGGAACCGGCGGCCAAGGACCAAACGGCGGCAACGTTCGGCCTTTGGCGGGAGATCAAGGCGGCTTTCGCAACGGTGCCAGCCAATCTGGCGGAAGCCTTGGCCGCCTGGCGCGACCCCCTGGGCGTCAATATCCAAACGGCGGGCGATCCAGCCATTGCGGCAGCCGGTCCGGACACGGCCACCGGCGCCTTCGCGGCCATGGCCGCCCGTTTCGACGGCGCCGCCGGCGCTTTCGCCTATCTGCTGTTCATCCTGCTGTACGCGCCCTGCACCGCGGCCCTGGCGGCGATCTACCGGGAAACCGGCCTGGCCTGGACTGGCTTCGTCGCGCTTTGGACCACCGGTCTCGCTTACATGGTTTCGACGGGTTTTTACCAGGCCGCGATCTTTTCCCGGCATCCGGAATCATCCACGCTTTGGATCGCCGGGTTGTTGGCGGCCTTCTGGGCGGCGATCATCGGCTTAAAGCGTTTCGCCCGGCGCGAAAAACGGCGGTCGCTGGCGACCGCCGATGGCGTTTGAAGGAGCAGCGGCGGATGATCCTTTCCGACCTACGCGATTATCTCCTGGAACACCGGCGCGCGGCCTTGCTCGACATGGCCCTGAAATTCGATGCCGACCCGAAGGCGCTGCGCGGCATGCTCGCCGTCTTTGAGCGCAAGGGCCGTATCCGCCGGCTCAACAGCGAGCCGGCTTGTGGCAATTGCCACAAATGCGATCCGGCGGCGGTTGAACTCTACGAATGGATCGACCGAAAATAATTGGCGGGCACCCGAGTTGGCTTTGACCCCCAAAATTATTCCCATGAGCAAATTACATTGATGGTGTCGGCGGCCTCCAATACCAGCGTCTAATGGACACGCACAGCCACGAACTTCGCGTGGTTGTCCAAACCGTCGCGCCGCCGACCGAGATGGCCGAGGAAACCTCCACGACCGGCACCCGGCAGATGTTTTATGCCCGCCTGCCGGAGGTGAAGGAAACGGCGGGGCCGGGCGTATTTTTTTTGGATGAAGTCCTGCGGGCCAGTCCGGCCTATCACTGGAGGCTCAATCACACGGTCGCTGTGGTCATCTCTTCAGCCGCCACACGCCCCTACCGCAGCCCTGGCAACCGGGACATATTCGGCGCCCAAAACAGTACACCCCCCTGATGGATGTGGAGTTTCCGCTAGCCGGAAAAGTGACGCGCAGTCAGGAATTATTAAAGCAGTCGATCATCCCGTCCCAGACCGCCACCAAGTCCATCAGGCCATCCCAATAGGCCTGATCGCGGCGGGCATCGAAGTCGGCCAGGGAAATGCCCTGTTGCTCGACCCAAGTGTAATAGCCGAGGTTGAAGATGCGCTCCCGGCCCGGACGGTCCAATTCGACGGTGTGGTCGGTCGCCGCACCCAGCAGATAGCGGCCATAGACCTCCGCCGCCCTCAGTTCATCAAACCGGCCCTCGGCGAGGCTTTTTTCCGCCGAGTTCAGTTCCGTCTCATACATCTCGGCGCCATCGGTGGCCACGGTGAGCACGGCATCATTGGGACCCAGGCCCATGTATTTGGCGTACTTAACCGCGCCCAGGATATTAGCGATGGAGGACAGACCGAGATCGCCCAGCGATACCATGCCCTGCTGGTTGATGCCGATCCGCCCGCTTAGATAGCTGCGCCCGGCGGTGGTGTTGAACAGCAGGTTTAGACTATCCGTCGCATGGTCGGAGACGCCGATCACGAAATCCGTGTTCATTACGTTGTGGATGAAGGGCACGTGCTTGTCGCCGATACCCTGGATGTTGTGCTCTCCGTATCCGTTGTAGAGCAGGGTCGGGCATTCCACGGCTTCAACAACGCAAATGTCCGTGCCCAAGGTCTGCTTCAGATGATCCCCGGCGGCCAGGGTGCCGGCGGAACCGGATGCCGCGACAAAAGCGCGGGCCCGGAGGCCTCCGCCACCATTAACGGCGTCGAAGACGCGGATCAGGGCCGGGCCGGTTACGGCGCGATGGATGATGTAGTTTCCGAACTCGGAAAACTGGTTGAGAATGACGTTGTCCGGATCCTGAGACAATTCGTGGCAGGTGTCGTAGATCTCCTTGACGTTGCTTTCGGTCCCGGGTGTGCGGATGATGTCCGAAGGGTCCGTGGTCCATTTTTCAAGCCAGCGAAACCGCTCGGCGCTCATCCCCTCGGGCAGCACGGCGACGCTGCGGCAACCGAGAATGCGGGAGATGGCGACACCGCCCCGGCAGTAGTTCCCGGTCGATGGCCAGACCGCACGGTGCCGGGCGGCGTCGAACTTGCCGGACAAGAGACGCGGGACCAGGCAGCCATAGGCGGCCAGCACCTTGTGCGCGCGGATCATCGGGAAGCGGTTGCCAAGAACGACAATGATTCTGGCCTCGACACCGGTCAGTTCCTGTTCCAGGACGATATGCTGCGGAACGGTTGCCAGGCCGGAGCGGCCGGCGTCGTTGTGCCAATGAACACGGAACAGGTTGCCGGCGTCGGGCGCGTCCGGATCGACCCCATTGAGCGCCGCCGTCTTTCCGGCCAAGTGAGCCACGGGATCGGCCAGATCGGCGATCCGCGGCAACGTGATCCCCGCCGCCCGGAAACGCTCCACGTTCCGGCCATAGGCGTCCCGATCCATGATCTCCCGTTCCAATCCTAAGGTCATCCCGTTTCTCCAGTGCCCCTGACCGCGCCTTTGGTCGCGGTGATCAAGCTATAGTTCTCCGGCTCCCGATGGAGCGCGAAATTGAAGATGTTGTCCTGGATCTCCCGGCAACGGTCCAGATCACATGGGTGGATGATAACCTCGTCTTCCAGGGTCCGGCACTGAGCCACGATCTCGCCGGTCGGGGAGATGATGCAGGAACCACCAATGAGATCGCAGTCCTCTTCCTTGCCCGCCTTCGCCACGCCGACGATCCAGGTCCCGTTCTGATAAGCGCCGGCCTGCATGACGAGATGATTGTGGAAATCCTGGAGGTGATCATGCTCCGGCGCCGGCGGATAGTGGACCGGCGTATTGTAGCCCAGCATGATGAGTTCGACGCTTTGCAGCCCCATGACCCGGTAGGTCTCCGGCCAGCGGCGGTCATTGCAGATACACATCCCCAGCCGTCCGCCAAACGCCTCGAACACCGAAAAGCCAAGGTCCCCGGGCTCGAAGTACCGTTTTTCCAAGTGCTGGAAGAGGCGCCAGGGTTCGTGCTCGGTGTGTCCGGGCAGGTGAACCTTGCGGTACTTGCCGACAATTTCCCCCTCCTTATCGACCAAAATGGCGGTGTTGAAATGGCGGCCTTCCGGCGTCATCTCGGCATAGCCAAGGTTGAACCCGATGTTCAGTTCGCGGGCCAAGTCAAACAGGGGCTGGACCTCCGGACCCGGCATTTGGAGTTCAAAAAAGGCGTTGATCTCAACCGGATCCTCGAAATACCAGCGCGGGAAAAATGTGGTCAGGGCCAGTTCTGGAAAGACCACCAAGTCGGCGCCCCCTTCCTGGGCGCGGCGCATCATAACACACAGGCGCTCGACAGCGGAGGTCCGGGACTCGTCCCGGGCGATGGGACCCATCTGGGCGGCGGCGATGGTAAGAATTCGAGACATGGCCGTTTAACGCTC
>JAJRSS010000177.1 GCA_024278615.1 Alphaproteobacteria bacterium | reverse complement strand
GCTGGAGCTGCTGGACGGCCGGGGCCTCAACAAGGTGGTGTTCGTATCCACCTGTTCCAATTACGGCCTGATCGAGGGCGGCCGCCTGGCGGCGGAGGATTTCGCGCTTAACCCCCTGTCCCTGTACGCCCAGTCCAAGGTGCGGGTGGAAAAGCAATTGCTGGGCCAAAAGGGCCGGGTGGATTACACGCCGACCATCCTGCGCTTCGCCACCGCCTTCGGGCTGAGCCCGCGCATGCGCTTTGACCTGACGATCAGCGAATTCACCCGCCACATGTTCCTCGGCGACGACCTTTTGGTCTTCGACGCCGGGACCTGGCGGCCTTACTGCCATCTTCAGGATTTCGCCGAAATCATCCGCCGGGTCCTGGAAGCGCCGGTGGACAGGGTCGCCTTCGAGGTCTTCAACGCCGGCGGCGAGGTCAACAACTGCACCAAGCAGATGATCGTCGACGCCATCGCCGAACAACTGCCCGACGCCAAGGTGCGCTATCAGGAACACGGCGCCGATCCCCGTAACTATCGGGTGAATTTCGCCAAAATCCGTGAGCGCCTGTTGTTCGAGCCCCGCCATACCGTCGCCGGCGGCATCGCCGAGTTGATCGGGGCCCTGCGCCAGGGCCTGTTCGCCAGCATCGACCAGCCGGCCGGTTTTTACGGCAACTGGGAAGTGAGCTACCCGGCATGAGCCTGGCCCCCCAATCGGTGGTTGACGCCGTGGCCGCCGTCGCCGGCCCGGCGGCCCCCCTGCACGCGCCGGAAATCGCCGGCAACGAATGGGCCTATGTGAAGGAATGCCTGGATACGGAGTGGGTTTCCACGGCCGGGAAATACGTCGACCGGTTCGAAGGCATGCTGGCGGAATTCACCGGCGCCGGACATGCGGTGGCGACGGTCAACGGCACGGCGGCGCTGCATGCCTGCCTGTTGCTGGCCGGCGTCGAAGCGGGCGACGAGGTGATCGTGCCGGCGCTGAGTTTCGTCGCCACCGCCAACGCGGTCTCTTATATCGGCGCCCATCCCCATTTCGCCGATGCCGAGGAGCGGACCCTGGGCCTGGACGCGGCCAAGCTGGACGCCCACCTGAAAGCGGTGAGCGAAAAGTCGGACAGGGGCCGCGTCAACCGGGAAAGCGGGCGGCGCATCGCCGCCGTGGCCTGCATGCACGCCTTCGGCCATCCGGTGGACCTGGACCCCTTGCTGGAGGTCTGCCGCCGGTACGGCCTGCCCCTGATCGAGGACGCGGCGGAATCCCTGGGCTCCACCTACAAGGGCCGCCACACCGGCAACGACGGCGTGCTTTCGGCGCTCAGCTTCAACGGCAACAAGACGGTGACCACCGGCGGCGGCGGCGCCATCCTGACCAACTCCCACGACCTGGCGGACCAGGCCCGCCACCTGACCACGACGGCCAAGACGGCGCATGCCTGGGAATACATCCACGATCGGGTGGGATTCAATTACCGCATGCCCAACATCAACGCCGCCATGGGCTGCGCCCAGATGGAGCAATTGCCCCGTTTCCTGGATCAGAAGCGCGTCCTGGCGGGACGCTACCGGGACGCCTTCGCCGGTATGGGCGGCATCCGGTTTTTCGAAGAGCCCGCCCATTGCCGCAGCAACTATTGGCTCAACGTATTGCTGCTGGATGAAGACAACGCCCACCTGCGCGACCCCATCCTGGAGGCCGCTAACGGCGCCGGGCTGATGAGCCGGCCGGCGTGGCGGCCCCTGCACCGCCTGGACATGTTCGCCCATTGCCCGCGCATGGACCTGGCGGTGACGGAAAGCCTGTACGCCCGGCTGATCAACATCCCGTCCAGTCCCAGGCTGGCCGGCGGGCCGGCGGCGAAAAATCATGCCTAGGCGCAAAATCTGCGTGGTCACCGGTTCGCGGGCCGATTACGGGCTGCTGTTCTGGCTGATGAAGGAAATCCAAGCCGACCCGGACCTTGCCCTCCGACTGGTGGTCACCGGCGCCCACCTGGATGAAAAGTTCGGCGGCACGGTGGGCGGCATTGAACGGGACGGCTTTTCCATCGATGCCCGGGTGCCCATGGACCTGGGCGACGATACGGCGGGAAGCATCGCCCGGGCCATGGGGACGGAACTGGCGCCCATGGCCGCCGCCTTCGAGGTCCTGGACCCCCACATCGTCGTCCTTCAGGGCGACCGCTACGAAATCCTGATCGCCGCCGTCGCCGCCATGCTGGCGGGAAGGCCCGTCGCCCATACCCACGGCGGCGAGAGCACGCTCGGCGCCATGGATGACGCCATGCGCCACGCCATCACCAAGATGTCGCACCTTCATTTCACCGCCGCCGAGGACTACCGCCGGCGGGTTATCCAGATGGGCGAGGCCCCGGAACGGGTGTTCGCTACCGGCGCCCTGGGGCTGGACGGCATCGAACGCCTTGACCTGTTGAGCCGGGAAGACCTGGAACACTCATTAAGGCACGACCTGGGCGATAAATATTTCCTGGTCACCTATCACCCGGCCACCCTGGGGCAAGGGGACGGCCTGGCCGGGACCGGGGAACTGCTGGCGGCCCTGGACCGGTTCCCCGAATACCGGGTCCTGATCACCGGCGTCAACGCCGACCCGGGGCACGGCTCCATCCGCCGCCGCCTGGCCCAATACGCCGACGACAACCGGGGCCGGGTGTTCATCCACCAAAACCTGGGCCAGTTGAGATACCTGAGCGCCATGAAGCATTGCGCCGCGGTGATCGGCAATTCGTCCAGCGGGCTGATCGAGGCGCCGCCGTTGGGCGTGCCCACCGTCAACCTGGGCGACCGGCAGGGAGACCGGCTGAGCGCCCCATCGGTCATCCCGTCGGCGGAACGCCGGGACGAAATCGCGGCGGCGGTGGAAAAAGCGCTGAG
>JAJRSS010000176.1 GCA_024278615.1 Alphaproteobacteria bacterium | reverse complement strand
GATCGAACGCTTTTCTTCATCCGACCAAAACCGACGCTTTCGATCTCCCATGATGCCTCCGTAGTGTCCGCTATCGATAATGGACACTATCGGCCAAATCACCGCGCCGATGACAGAGCGGGTTTACCGGACGGACACGATTTTTCCTCCCGCCGGCGCGGGAAAGGGGTTCATTTGTCCCGCCGCCGGGCAGACGCCGGTTGACGAAAGCGGCCATTTTGGGCTGGGTTAAAAAGAGGGCGCGGAACCCGAAATGACTACAAATGAGCACACATGCCTACATTTTCCTAGGCAGTTTCGGCATATTTTCATTTGAATCAACGGGTTACGGTCGATTTACCCGTTTTAACCGGGAGATTTGTAGCCTTTTAACCCTCTTTTTCGTGCTTTTGGCGTCGCATTTTGTCGCATTCAGGGATCGGTGGCCAGGGCTCAACTATCAATATCCAATTCCTGGCACCTGGCGCCTGATTCCTGACCTCCGCCTCAGCCGTTGACGTCGATCACCGTGCGGCCCCGGACCTGGCCCTTGAGGATGGCGCCGGCCATGCCCGGCGCCTCCGCCAACGGCACCTTGGAGGTCATTTTGTCCAGCTTGTCCAGGGGCAGATCCCGGGACAACCGGTCCCACGCCACCAGCCGCCGGGCCTTGGGGCAGGTGTTGGAATCGATGCCCAGCAGGTTGATGCCGCGCAGCAGGAAGGGAAGCACCGTGGCGGTGAACTTGATGCCGCCGGCGTTGCCGACCGCGGCGCAGCTTCCCCAATAGGCCAGCGCCGCCAGGATGTTGCCCAGGGCGGCGCCGCCGACGTTGTCGATGATGCCCGACCACCGCTCCGAGGCCATCGGCCCCTTGGGCGCTTGTTCCAGTTCGGCCCGGCCGATGATGCTGGCGGCGCCCAGGTCCTTCAGGTAGGCGTGGGTTTCGGTGCGCCCGGTTGACGCCGCCACCCGGTAGCCCAGGTGGCCGAGGATGGCGGTGGCGATGCTGCCCACCCCGCCGGCGGCGCCGGTGACCAGCACTTCGCCCTCGTTCACCGGCGCCAATCCGTGTTCTTCCAGGGCCATTACCGCCAGCATGGCGGTGAAGCCCGCCGTGCCGATGGCCATGGACTGTTCCAGGGTCAATCCCTTGGGCAGGGGGACCAGCCAGCCGGCCTCGACGCGGGTACGGGTGGCGTAGCCGCCCCAGCGGGCCTCGCCGACCCGCCAGCCGGTACAGATCACCTGATCGCCGGGCTGGTAGTCGGGCGAGGCGGAGGCCAGCACGGTGCCGCAGAAATCTATGCCGGGAATGTGGGGATAGTTTCGCACCAGCCGCCCCAGCCCCTTGAGGATCAGGCCGTCCTTGAAGTTCAGCGTCGAATAGGCCACCTGGACGGTGACGTCGCCATCGGGCAGGGCGCCGTCATCCAGGGTGGTGATTTTGGACGTCACCGTGCCGTCTTTTTCTTCCAGCACGATGGCGGTAAATGGTTCGGCGCCCATGATGGCTCTCCCTCGGTTGACCCCGTATATGCCCTTTTTCAAATGGCGGCTGAATGTAGCACCGCAACTCCCGGGGTCAATGCCCCCGGTGGCGCGCCTCCGGCGGAACGGCAACCCGCCTCGAGGCGCCTACCTTGAACCGCCTGCCTTGAACAGGATATGCGGAACCCCTACCATCCGCCGGCGGCGATATTCCGTAAGACCAGCGCGGAGAACAGGGTGGCGGCATGAACAAGGATACCGGCAAACACCGTTCCGGCGGCCGGGCGGCCCGGCGGGCGGCGCGGGCGGCGGAACCGGCGGCGGCCCGGCGGCCCGTCTGGCCCGGCGTCACCGGCGGCCAGTATCGGCCCCTCGGCGGCCGCGATATGGAACGCATCCACGAAGCCGCCCTCACGGTCCTGGAAACCGTCGGCTTCAAGGACGCCATCCCGTCCTGCGTCGAACGGGTGACAAGCGCCGGCGGACGGCTGGACGGCGAGGGGCGCCTTTTGTTCCCCCGCGCCCTGGTCGAAGACATGATCCCCAAGGCGAGACGCAATTTCGTCCTGCGCGGCATAGACCCCGACCGGGCGATCGAAATTTCGCCCCGCCGGGTTCATTTCGGCACCGCCGGCGCCCCGGTGACCATCCAGGATTTCGAAACCGGCGAATACCGGCCGACCCGCATCACCGACCTGTACGACGCCATGCGCCTGGTCGACACCCTGGAACACGTTCATTACGCCGGCCGGGCCATGGCGGTGGCCGAATTTTCCGATCCCGGCGTCATGGACCTGAACTGCGCCTACGCCATCCTCGGCGGCACCACCAAGCCCGCCGGCCAGGGCATCACCCGGCCCGACACCCTGGGCCGGATCATCGCCATGTGCGATTTGATCCTCGGCGGCGAGGGGCGCTTCAGGACCAACCCCATTTACCACGCCTTCAACTGTTTCGTCGTCCCGCCGTTGACCTTCGCCGCCGAATCCTGCGCCGTCCTCGAAGCCACCGTGCTGGCCGGCATGCCGGTAATTCTGCTGTCGGCGGGGCAGGCCGGGGCGACAGCGCCGGCGGCCCTGGCCGGGGCCCTGGTGCAGTCCATCGCCGAGGTGCTGGCCGGCGTCGTCTATGTCAACCTGATCGCGCCTGGCCATCCCACCCTGTTCGGGCCGTGGCCGTTCGTGTCGGACCTGCGCAGCGGGGCGATGAGCGGCGGTAGCGGCGAACAGGCGGTACTGATGGCGGCGGCGGGCCAGATGGCGGAATTCTACGGCCTGCCCTTTTCCATCGCCGCCGGTATGTCCGATTCCAAGCTGCCCGACGCCCAGGCCGGGTTCG
The DNA here is from genome assembly GCA_024278615.1 of Alphaproteobacteria bacterium. Lineage (GTDB taxonomy): Bacteria > Pseudomonadota > Alphaproteobacteria > Rhodospirillales > 2-02-FULL-58-16 > JAJRSS01. The sequence continues at coordinate 6,586 of JAJRSS010000176.1, read as the reverse complement.
AAAAGGGCTATTCCACGGTCCTGGCCGCCGCCTCGGGCGCCAACCTGGTCCACGAAGCCGCCGGCAGCCAGGCCAGCCTGCTGGGCATTTCCCTGGAAGGGTTCGTCATCGACAACGAAATGCTGGGCGCCGTGCTGCGCACCGTGCGCGGGATGGAAGTCAACGACGACACCCTTTCGGTGCGGACCATCGCCGAGACCGCCCGTGGGCCGGGCCACTACCTGGGCCATGCCCAGACCATCGGCCGTATGGAGACGGACTTTCTCTATCCCCACCTGGCCGACCGCCAACCGCCGGACCAGTGGCAGGCGGCGGGGTCGACGGACATGCGCACCCGGGCCCAGGCGGCGGTCCGCGATACCCTGGGCCGCCATTACCCGGATCATATCGGCAGTGCCGTGGACGCCCGCATCCGGGAGCGCTTCGATATTCGCCTGTCCCGGGACGCCATGAAACCGGGAAACGGGCGCTGGTAGGTAGCCCCCGCCTGGGTGGGGCCGGGATGGGGTTGCGGAGCAAGGCCTTATCGCCGGCACGCATTGCAAGCCCACATTGCAAGATAAGGTCGGTTCCGCTAACCTTTGGCGCAATCGCGGCCGCCAAAGGGGTTTTCGGAGGCCGCCCAACGAATAGAGTCATAACAGGGAGGAATTATTATGAAATCGAACATCAGGCTTATTGCCGCCCTCGTGACCGGCGCCGTGGCGTTTTCGCCCGCGTTGGCCGGCGCCGGCGAGGTGCTGGATCGGGTGATGAGCACCAAGACCCTGACCCTTTCCTCGGACGCGGAATACCCGCCTCAGTCGTTCCTCAACAAGAATAACGAGATGGACGGCTTCGACGTGGACGTGGCCAAGGAAATCGCCAAGCGCATGGGCGCCAAGTTGAAAGTCGTCACCCCGGCCTGGGAAATCATCACCGCCGGCAAGTGGGGCGGACGCTGGGACCTTTCCGTCGGCTCCATGACGCCGACCTCCGAGCGGTCCAAGGTCCTCGACTTCCCGGCCGTGTACTACTACACCCCAGCCGCCTTCGCCGTGCACAAGGATAGCAGCGCGGGTTCCGTCTCGGCGCTCAACGGCAAGAAGATCGGCGTCTGTGGCGGCTGTACCTATGAAATGTACCTGAATAAAAACCTGGCCATCGACGCCGCCGGCGCGCCCAAGTTCACCTATCAGGTGACGCCGGGTGAAATCCGCAGTTATGAAACCGACGTCAATGTCTTCGACGACCTGCGCATCGGCGACGGAAAGCGCCTGGACGCCGCCCTTTCGGCCATGCCCACCATCCAGGAAGCGATCAAGAACGGCTATCCCATGAAGGTCGTGGGCAAGCCGGTCTTCTATGAACCCCTGGCCGTGGCCGTGGACAAGGGCGACCCCGAATTCTCCGCCAAGATTAAGGATATTGTCGGCGCCATGCGTTCGGACGGCACCCTGACCAAACTGTCCATAAAGTGGTACGGCGTGGATTATTCAACCGTCAAATAACATAGACCGCGGCCGGTAAAAGACCGTGCCGAATAGCATATTCGACCTTTTGGAGCGGCCTTGGTTTCCGAGGCTGCTCCTTTTTCTTTTCGTCACCGTGGTTTTGGCCGCCATGGACCTGCGCCAGACCATGTTCGGCCTGGCCCTGGAACCGGCCATCGGCAAGCCCGGGGAAAGCGGACTATTCGGCCGCGTGGCCATCGCCGCCGTCATCGGATTGATCTTCATCCTGAACCTGGCCCTGATGCGGCTGTTCCGGTTCCGTGTGCAAGTGGTGATTATCTGGGTCGAGCTCCTGATCCTGTTCCTGGCCTTCTTCTATTCCTTCGACCTGAGTTTCCCCTTCATTTTCTCCAAGTTGTACTTCCTTATCGTCCAGGGCGCCTTCACCACCGTCTATGTTTCCATGGCGGCCATCGTTATATCCTGCGTCATCGCCCTGGTCGCCGCGTTAGCGCGGCTGTCCACCAGTGGGCCGGCCTACGCTACCGCGACCTTCTACATCTCGTTCTTTCGCGGCACGCCGCTGCTGTTGCAGGTTTACCTGATCTACCTGGGCCTCCCACAGATGGGGTTTGTGATTGATGCCGTACCCGCCGGCATCACGGCATTGAGCCTTTGTTATGGGGCCTACATGGCGGAAATTTTTCGCGCCGGCATCCAGGGTATCTCCCACGGCCAGCGGGAGGCGGCCATGGCCCTGGGCCTGAAAAAGGGGCTGATCATGCGCAAGATCGTGTTGCCCCAGGCCATGCGCCTGATCGTCCCGCCGACGGGCAACCAGTTCATCGCCATGCTCAAGGACAGCTCGCTGATTTCGGTGATGGGAGTGTGGGAACTGATGTTCCTGGCCCGCACCCAGGGCCGCGCCGAATTCAAGCACGTCGAAATGCTGATCACGGCGGCGATCATTTATTGGATCATTTCCATCTCCTTCGAGTTGATTCAGGCGCGCATCGAGCGGTATTACGGCAAAGGGATCAGCCACTAACCGATACTTGCCGGGTGGCGGACCGGGTCCGCGAGAAAATGGACCTGCTTCCGGCTGATAGAGACCGAGATTGAACAAGCCCTTAGCCTCCGTCCCGGACAACGGCGTCCTGCCCACGTGGGAAGCCCTTTTGTTTTTCGCCCTGATCGCCATTTATCTGGCGCCCATCTGGGTCCTGCCCTACTTCCCTTCCCAGGACGGCCCCATTCATCTGTATATGGCCCAGGTCCTGGCCGATTACGACAACCCGGCCTACTCCCTGGTCAAGGAATATTTCCAGGTCCGTTTCGAATGGAACCGAAATGCCTTTACCTCGGTGGTCTTGTTGTTCCTGTTCAAGTTCTTTCCCATGCTGGTGGCGGAGAAAATCTACCTCAGCATTTTCATTGTCTTTTTTCCCCTTGCCGTCGCCTACGCGGCAAGGGCCCTTCGGCGGGACACCCTGGCGCCGGCATTTTTCGCCTTTCCCTTTATCCTCGCCTGGATGCTGATCGGCGGGCTTTACGCCTTCGCCATGTCGAATATTCCTTTGTTTCTGGCACTGGGGTATTGGCTGCGTATCCAGGACCGCTATACGCCGATGCGTATCGGGACGTTGGCGGTCCTATGCTTCGCCACTTACCTGGTCCACATCTTCGCCGCCCAGGAATTGATCCTCATTGTCGGCGTCGCCACCCTGTGGCTGGTGGGCCGGGATGTCGTTGTCACCAGCACCGGTGCGCCTTCTCGGTCCAAGGTATGGATGAGGGCTTGGACCGCGGTCCGGCGGAAGGGATTGCCGCCCTTCCTGGCGGTGCTGCCCGTTATCGTCCTTATTCTCGCTTTCGTCACCGACCAGGGCATTCACCAGCCACGGGGCGTGGAGTGGCTGTCCAGAATGACTTCCCTTCTGTTGTTGCTGCCCCTCAACGCCCTGGCGACTACGGACCTCTACTTCTCCGTTCCCATCAACACCATGTTGATCCTGTTGCTGATCCTGGGCGTGGGCCGGTGGCGGCAGGAAGATCTGTCAAAAAGGCCGGTGACGGGGGCCCTGTTGGCGGTGGTGGTGTTTTACGTGCTGACCTACCCCTTCATCCCTTCGCAGGTGGGCGCCAATACCAACATCGAAGTCCGCCATGCCACCTATGTTTTCCTCGCCATCATTTTATGGCTGGCCGCCCATCCCCTGAGCTCTCGCACCCTAAGGCGTTACGGCCTGGCGGTGGCGGTGATCGCGGTTCTGTTTGCCGGATACCGCCAATACCAGTTCACAAGGCTGAACGATTACATGGCGGAATATCTTTCCGCCTTTGATCTGGTGGCGGCCAACACCACGGTCCTGCCGATCTCCCTCGCCCCGGTGACCCGTGCAGGCAGTGACGTCCCCCTTGCCCAACCCAATGACGTCTTTCTTCACCTTGGGGCATTGGTCGCCGCCCGGCGCCATGCCGTTTACCTGAAGCTGTTTCAGGCCGCCACCGCCAGCTTCTACCCCCTGGTCTACTGGCCCGAGCGCAATCCTTACCGGATGCTGACGTCCCGGCTGGACCAGGCGCCACCCAGCGGCCTGCACTTCGCCTATCCACAAGGCGGCGGAGGACGTATTGACTACGTGATGCTGTGGGACCCGGTCGGACAGGCGGCTGAAAACCCGGAGGCGCGGAGCATCCTGGCCCGGTTGGAGGCCGGGTACGACCTGGTTTTCGTCTCCCCGCAAAGGGGCTTGGCGCGGCTTTACCGGCGCCGGGACTGACCCCGGACCAGGGGCCGGGTCAGGCAGGTGGGCCCGCCGCTTCCCTTCCAGGAAACTTCCCGGCCTTCGAATTCGTCAACGGTCACGCCTTCGTCCTCCAGCAGAGCCCGGGTTATCGGGTTGCCTGAAACCATTACCGCCCGCCGGGGCGCCGTGGCCAGCACGTTGCAGCCCAGCGAATCCAGTTCCGTGGGCGCCACCTCCACCAGCCGCATGCCCCGCCCCAGGAGCCACTCCCGGAAAGGCACCGGCATGAGCGGCGAATGGACCACGGCCAGGTCGTGATCCAGGGGGCTGATCATGGACATCAAGTGGAACACGTCCTCCGGCCCTTTCCAATGGGGCAGCGGCACCACCTTGACCTCCACTTCGCCGCCCAGCAGTTCCTGGAACTGGCGGATACCCAGCCCGTTGGTCCGGTAGCCCTGCCCGACGGCGACCGTACGGTCGTCCAGCCATACCACGTCGCCGCCTTCCAACCGGCCATCGCCGGAGATGGCGCCCTGGACGGCAATCCCCGAGTCCTGAAGGTAGGCGGCGGCGGCTTCCGGTTCCGCCCGCCGCGAGGGCTTTCCCATGTTGCACAGGATCACTCCTTTGGGGGAGGGAACCATGGTGTCCCTGACGTAGACGGAATCCAGGGTCAGCCAATCACCGCCCGGAAGAAAGTGGATATTGACCCCCTCGCCGGCAACCAGTTCGACCAGCCGGTCGTATTCTTCTATGGCGCGATCGAAATCCGGCCGTTCCAGGAAGTCGAGGTCCCGCCACTGGGCGTCGATGCGGTCAATGCCATCAAAGGCTTCCCGTGGATGACGTAGAATCAAATCGCGGATTTCCCCTACCTCGGTGAAGCTTCTACCGGCCATGGCTACCTGCCCCCGGCAAGGGTAACGGCGCTACCCATCGGCCAGCCGCCACCCGAGGTTCCGCCCCGCCATGAAGGGATGGAGCCCGCTGGTTCCGGCAACCTCCACCTTTTCGGGCACGGTCCATTCCTGGCGAACCAGACGCAGGGCGCCCTCATTGACGGGCAGGCCGTAGAAAGCGGCGCCGTTGAGGCTGGCGAAGGCTTCCAGGCGGTCAAGGGCGTTTTCTTCATCAAAAACCTGGACATAGAGTTCGAGCGCCGCCGGGGCGGTGAAGATACCGGCGCAGCCGCGGGCGGATACCTTGGCGGTGATCTCATGCGGTGCGGAATCCGTGCCTAGGAAGAAACAGGGTTCACCGGAAACCGCGGCCGCCCGTACCGCCCGGCGGTGGGCTTCCCGCTTGGCAACCGGCAGGCAATACCGGTGGGGGCGTATGCCGCCTTCGAACATGGCATTGCGGTTGATCATCAGGTGGTGAGCGGTAATGGTCGCCCCCACCCTGCCGCTCGAGGCGCGGACGAAATCAACCGCCTCGGACGTTGTAATGTGTTCGAATACGGTTTTGAGGCCGGGGAAATCGCCCAACAGGGGCGTGAATACTCGGTCTATGAATACCGCTTCCCGGTCAAAGATGTCCACATCGCCGACCACTTCGCCATGGATCAGCAACGGCATGCCGATTTTTTGCATGCGCTCCAGAACCGGGTAGACCTTGCGGATATCGGTAACCCCATCGGCCGAGTTGGTGGTCGCATCGGCGGGATAGAATTTGACCGCCGTGAAAACCCCCTCTTCGAAACCGCGGGCCACATCGTCAGGATCGGTCCTATCGGTCAGATAGCAGGTCATCAACGGCGTGAACTGGGCGCCTTCGGGCAACGCGTCCAGGATACGGCCGCGGTATTGGCGGGCGGAGATTGGGGTCGCCTGCACCGGCAACAGGTTGGGCATGATGATGGCGCGGGCGAACCGCCGCGCCGTAAAAGGCGCAACCGACGCCATCATGGCCCCATCGCGAAGATGGCAATGCCAGTCGTCGGGCCGGCGCAGGGTGATTTCAGTGGGTGGAATCATGGAGACCTTGAAGTCATTCCTTCATATTCGATCGGCAGTCGTTTTTTCGGAAACTGATGGGAGGTGTTTTACCGCAAAGGAAATTCCACCGCATTTTCTTTTTCTTTTGCCATTTTTCCTTCAATGCTGCCTTGTTCAATGCTGCCTTGTTCAATGCTGCCTTGTTCAGTGCTGCCTGGCGCGAACGAGTACGCCCGTAATGGTCTCTTCGCCCAGGGACCGGCAGGCCTCCAGCCGGTGCGCCCCTTCCACCAGCACCCAGCGTCCCTTCCCTTGCCGGACCTGAATGGGAATTTTCAGCCCTTCCTCAAGGATGCTCTCGGCCAGTTCCATAACCTTCTTTGGGTCGAGGGTTTTTTGGCGCTTGACCGGAACATAGATTTCGTCGATGCGGAATTCCTTGTCTTCCATGGGCATCTCCCTT
>JAJRSS010000175.1 GCA_024278615.1 Alphaproteobacteria bacterium | reverse complement strand
GCTTGCGGCAGGCTGGAAACTCAAGGTTCAAAGAGCTACAATCCGTCACCGCCAAATCCTCCGCGTTTAATCAATCTAAGCAATTGAATCATAACGCATTATAGGGGTTTGGCGGTACCTTTTCGTGAATCTTTCGGGTTAAAACCAACTGGATTGGTCAAGAAAGGGGCGCACCCATGAAGAAAACGCTTTCCCTCATCGTCACCCTTGCCGTCTTTTGTTTTTCGTCGGCGAGTTTCGCGGCGGAACCCCTGGTCGATGTGGACTGGGTCAAGGCCAATATCGGCAAGCCGGGCATTGTCTTTCTCGAATACCGCTCGCCAAGCGCCTATAAGGCGGCTCATGTTCCGGGCGCCGTCCTGACCAGCTACAAGAAGGACAAGTGGCGGGTGACAGTCAAGGGCATACCCGGCCTGCTGCCGGAAATCCCCCATCTTGAAAAACTGCTGGGCAAACTGGGCATCGGCAACCAGACCCACCTGGTGATCCTGCCGGCCGGCGTCGGCGCCGCCGAAATGGGCGTCGCGACGCGCATGTACTGGACCATGAAGGTGCTGGGCCACGACGAGGTTTCGATCCTTGATGGCGGCATGAAGGCTTATTTGAAGGACAAGAAGAACCCGGTGGAAAAGGGCGTCAATAAGCCCGTCGCCGCTACCTTCAAGGCCAATTTCCGCAAGGAATTCCTGGCTACCGCCGATGACGTCAAGGTGGCCCTGAAAGGCGGTGGCACGGTGTTCATCGACAACCGCCTGACCGATAACTACCTGGGGATCAATACGCCCAGGTCCAAGGTCAAGCGGGCCGGCACCCTGCCCGGCGCCAAAGGCGTTCCCGGCAAGTGGATGACCGTCGACGGCGGCGGCGCCTTCCGCAGCGCCGAGACCCTCAAGCAGCTATACGCCGCCATGGGCACGCCGACGGAAGGCGACACCATCACTTTCTGCAATACCGGTCACTGGGCATCGCTCGGATGGTTCGTCAACTATGAAATCCTCGGCAACAAGAAGACCAGGATGTACGACGCCTCCATGGCCGAATGGAGCCGCGACGCGAACAACCCCATGGAGCAGAAAGTAAAAATCACCGACGCCGGAAGCTGAATCCGATGGGCTCGAACTGTCGTCCCCCCGAGGTATTTTATCTTGGGGGTATTCTGTTGAAAACCGGAGAAGGATTCAGCAGCTCCGCTTGACTTTCTCATGGAATTTGTCGCTGCGCCGATCGAATTCCGAATAGTATTTGCGGATCATGCCGTCCAACTGGCGAAGGGTGTAGTTGATGAATTTTTCGCTGTCCACCACCCGGCCCTTGTTGAGCGTGTTGATCAGCGCGTTGCGTTTTTTGAGCATGTTGCGGAGCGACTTGCGGTCGTCGGCGCGGTGGGTCTTTTCGTGGGCCAGCACCAGGTTGAACCGGCACTTGTTCTTCTTCAGCTCTTTCGCCACGTAAATTTTCGAATTCACGTACACATCCAGGTTGACCTTGACGCATTCGCCGCGAACCACCGATTGGCCCGAATACTTCATCGAGGTCACGTACAACCCCCAGGCGGGCGCTCCGGCCAACTTGGAGACTTTTTTCTGACTGGCCGAATAAACGTACCTGGTCTCGAGGAAGTGAACCTCGATCTTGACCCGCTGGCCGCAGCCTTTGGCCGCCAAGGCGGCGTGGCCCCCGGACATGACCATGGCCAGCAGGATCAGAATGGCGGCCATGAGGGCAAGCGCCACGGGCCGGTAACGGGCGCCCCTATCTTCCGCCGCCACCAACGCCACCAGCCAAAATGCTTTTCCCTGATGCGTTCCCATCGCCCTTTTTCACCCCTTTGGAGCAGTCGGCGGTGCTCGGGACCGGCCACGGCCAGCCGGCGCCTCCTTCCGCCGGGAAGATCCTAGGCGAAAAACGGTTAAGGTTTGTTAACGGGGAAAAGCCCTAATACCTTGAAACTATTGGGATGGCTGAGGGGGGTTACGCCTCACTGCGGCGTCGCCGCATGATGCCCAGACCGGCAAGGCCGGCAAGGCCGAAACCGAAAAGGACTATGGTCGCCGGTTCGGGCACCTGTCTCGTCTCGAAGGTCAGGTTCGCGATGATGGCAGCCGTGTTATTCGCCTGCTCCATGGTCTGGAATGAACTAACCAAACCACTACCGTCATCGAAGCCGACGATGTTGAGCGTGAACAGGTCGGCGCCGAAGGCAAAGCTTTCTGAAAGGCTGTTGAAGCCGATGGTGACGATGTCGGCGCAGCCATTGATGTTCACGCCGGAGTTATTGGGCAGACCGTTGGCGCAGGGATTGGCCCCGTTGGGGGTTTCGTTGTGAGTGAAATCGAAGAAAAACGTCGTGACACCAATCGGGTTGGAGTCGACAGAGATGCTGGCATCAATCTGCAGCGTCACCGAGTCCAGCGTTGTACCGGAAATCGGTTGGTTGAGATGGGTAAAGTCGCCAAGTTCGAAATTCGCGGACGGGCTTGGCGGTAAAGTGACGTCGAAAGGTAGCGGGGCGGCGCTCAGGAAGTCGTAACCACTCTGGCCCAATCCAGTCGAAACACCCCATCGCATGGACGGGTTGTTTGTGCCGTTGCCCGTGGCAGTGATGGCGGCCGGGGCAATAGTGATCCAGCTTGCCAGGATATTGTCGAACGTAACCACGGTGGCCTGTGAAGCACCCGCCGGGACCATAAGCGCCGCGGCGGCGGCCGGTCCAAGAAACAGCTTTAAACCCTTCATCCTTGCTCTCCCTAGCTAAATTCTCTAACCTTGACCTTGAGCCTTAATGTCGCTCAATTAGCGCTGATTAGAGATATTTTATTAGCGACACCCAACAATTATATGACGTAACCCACCGGATGTCAGCATATAACTTTGAGTCGAAAGCAAAAATCATACCAAACCAACGCATTCAGTGTTTTTCATTCGCTTAGACGGTCATCTCTCAACAAGCCAGACGACAAGTATAAAGAAATCCGACTATTTCAAATGGAGTGTGATTTCCAGGTTCTCCCGCGATATCAACAGCTTGGGAGTAAACTGTGGAAAAATCGGCGGTTTTAGGGGCTTAAACCCGCAAGGAAACCTGACATTTTGTTAGGGTTGTTGGGTCGCCGCTGGTCCGGTACCCGTCTTATCGCCGCGACCTGTAGCGGTTCTCCTTCCCAAAATCAACGTGTTCACAGGCCCAATCAAAACATAAGCAAAAGTCCGGGCACCCAGGATCGGGTCGCGCGCTGACGGACAATGTTGGGCAAGGACGTAATAACGCCGCCGCCGGTAGCGTATCACCTGGGAACGCCGGTCCAGGCGGGGTGTTGGATAGACAATAAGGGGGTTTCGGGCTAAAATTCTACACTGTCCCAAATGGGCCGGGCCGATGGATAGGGATCGTCATGATTGAAACGACGACTTTCCACCGCAGAACCTTCCAACCCGGTGATGTGATCTTTGACGTGGGAGATTTTGCGGGCGCCATCTATACGATCGTCAGCGGAGCGGTGGAAATCAGGGCCAAATCTTTGGGGGGAGATTTCCATCCCGTGGCCTTGATGGGCCGGGGCGAAGTTTTTGGCGAGGTCGCCTTGATCGAAGGCCGCCTCCATCAGGGTACCGCCGTCGCCATGGGAAAAACAGTGGTTGTGGAGATCAAACGCAGGGAATTCTTTTCCAGGCTGATTTCCCTGGACCCCCTGATGAAAAAGGTGGTCGTTCATCTGGCCACCAGCCTTCATGAGACGACGGACAAGCTGAAAAAATACGAGGAAACCTGACGGCGGGTAGCGGCAAAACTCCAAACGTCGGGCGTCTCCCGGCTCCTCCGAAAATCAGTAAAGTACAACCGTGTTGCCTGCGGATTCCGTAGCGATGTCTGTATACGACGGCTGTGGGCGAAAAGATGGCGAAATGCTTTCCCGGGGCGTTCCAGGTACGCCCCGAAAGAACAAAGGGCTAGCCCGGATATTTCATGAAGTATTTTAGCGGCTGTCATTTTTCCGCGCCGGGTTGCTTTCGACAGTCCAGGGTCGTTTTACCTGCCACCTGCGATGGCATGGTTCGGTG
>JAJRSS010000174.1 GCA_024278615.1 Alphaproteobacteria bacterium | reverse complement strand
CGTTTCCCGCACCAGCAGCACCAGGGGCCGGCGTTCCTTCAAGGTGACGTCGGCGGCGCGGATCAGAAGGTTGGTGGAAAAGCTGTTGGCGACGCCGGACAGGGTCTTGATGGAACACGGCGCGACGATCATGCCCCGGGTAAGGAAGGAACCGCTGGCCGGGCCGGCGGCGATGTCCTTGACGTTGTGCGCCTCCGCCGCCAGGGCGCGCAGGTCGTCCAGGCCATATCCGGTTTCGATGGAAAGTGTCCTGGCCCCCATCTCGCTGATGATCAGGTGGGCGGGTTGGCCCAGGTCCTTCAGCACCTTGAGCAGTTCGACCCCATAGATCACACCGGATGCGCCGGAAATTCCCACCACCAACGGCAGCGTCATGATTGCCTCCCAGGTTTTGAAGCCATCCTACCCGGAAACGGCCCGGCGGCAAGCCGGACGGCCGGGGCCGGGCATATTAACCCAGCCGTCATGCCGGGAGCCGGTTTTCCCCAATTCCCTCGGGAATTTGCTGGAAAAGCGCGCTACCCGGTATCCAGGGGCAAAGTGAAATTTTTATCGCCGTGCCTGCGCCGTCCGGGATGACAGGAATGATATTGGCCCGGCTGACGGGATCAGCTTTCCCGTTCCTGAGCGGCGATGTGGCGCAGGCCTTCGAGGGCTTGCGCCTGCAAATCCGTATCGATGGGCGAGGACGGATAGACCATGTAGGCGGGCCGCCTGAAGGTCGGCGCCCGGGGCACCCGGAACAACCGCTTCTCGGCCAGGTGGGGCCGCACCGCGCGCAGGGGAAAATAGCCCGACCCGCCGTTTTCCAGGATCAGTTGCAAGCCCAGGGGCCCCAGGCCGACGGAAACGGCGGGCGACCCGGCGTCCGGATAGGCTTCGTTGTATGCGTCGCGGAAGTCGTAGCCCCAATCGACGAACACGTGGTCCGGCTGGTATTCGGAGAACAGTTTCCGCTTGGTGGTGGAAACCAGCACCAGCTTTTCCTCCAGCAGCTTTTCGGTCACCAGCCCGGGCATGCTGCGGGGCAGGTACATGACGCCGACGTCAATCAGCCCATCCGACAACTGGCGCATCAGGCTGTAGGAGTAATCGGCTTCCAGGCGCAGGGCCACGTCCGGGGCCTTTTCGCGCATCCACGGCGTCCAGCGGACAATCAGCCGTTCCCACAGGCTGACCTGGGCACCGAGGCCGAACAGGGTGCGGAAGCCCCGGGGCAGGGCCACCTCCTGGCGGGCGTGTTCCCAGGTCTGCACCAGGTTGAGGGCGTAGCGGTGGAACTGGCGCCCGGCGGCGGTCAGTTCGACACCGTTGCGGCCGCGGGTGAGCAGGGGCCGGTCCAGCCGCTCTTCCAGCACCTTGATGCGGGCGCTGGCCGTCGATTGGGTAATGTTCAGGTTGTCCGCCGCCCTGTGGAAATTGCCGGCGTCGGCGATCTCCAGGAAGGTGCGTACGTGGTCCAGGTTCATGGCCGGTGCCTCGGGGGTTGAGCGTTCTATCGATCGAATAATTCGATTATATACCCTAAAATAATTCGTTATTCAAAAGGTTAAAAATGGCGCAGGTTTCACCCGTAACCCCTATTTTTCCTTGTCATTCCTGGGCCGCCATGAACCACACCACTCTCGATTCCACCGCCGGCCTGCCGCTGGACGCGCCGTTGGCCCCAACGTTGGAAGAGGGCTTTGCCGCCGACGCCACCGCCACCCACGTGCGCCATCCGCTGTGGCTCGGCGCCATGGCGGCGCCCGGCGCCACCACCTTCGCCCTGTTGTTCGCCATCGAGTCCCTGGCCCGGGCATTGCTGGTCACGGTGATCCCCCTGCAAGCCCTGGCTATCCTGGGTGACGCCCAACAGGTCAGCTTCCTGTTCTTCGCCGTCAGCCTGGGCGGGCTGGCGGGGACCCTGTCGGTGCCGTGGCTGGTGCGCCGCACCCGGCGGCGGTGGATCTATAGCCTGGGCGCGGCGCTGCTGATCTCGGCCCCGGCGCTGCTGGCCCTGGGCGACCTGCCGGCCCAGGCGGCGGGCATGGCGCTGCGCGTTTTCGGCACCGCCTGCCTTTCCATCTGCCTCAACCTCTACATCATGGATCATATTTCGCGGAAGGATTTGAACGCGTCCGAGCCCAAGCGCATGTTCTATTCCGCTGGCGCCTGGACGCTCGGGCCTTTCCTCGGCGTCTATTTGGGCTCCGAAGTCGCGCCCTGGGCGCCTTACGCCCTGAGCGGGCTGTGCGCCGTGGCGCTGCTGGCCTATTTCTGGTTCGTCCGGGTTTCCGACAACCCGGCGCTGGGCGATTCCACCCGGCCGGTGCCCGGGCCGGCGGCCAATATCAGGCGCTTCTTCAGCCAGCCCCGCTTCGTCCTCGCCTGGGCGGTGGCCATCGGCCGCAATGCCTGGTGGGGGGTGCTGTTCATCTATACGCCAATCTATGCGGTCAACAGCGGCCTTGGCGAACTGGCCGGCGGGCTCATCGTTTCCATCGGCAGCGGCTTCATCTTCATCATGCCCTTGTGGGCCTGGGTGCTTCGCCGGTATGGGCTCCGCCGTTTGTTCATGGGCGGCTTTTTGACCATCGGCGTGATGACCTTCGCCGTCAGCCTGACGGGAATGCCGCCGCTGGCCGGGGCGGCGTTCCTGCTCGCCGCCGCCTTTGGCGCCGTCGCCGTCGACGCCGGCGGCAATGTTCTGTTCCTGCGCGCCGTACGCCAGCGCGAACGCTCCGAGATGACCACCGTTTACGCCACCTACCGGGACGTAGCCGATTTCGCCCCGCCGGGCATCTTCGCCCTCATCCTGATGACCTTCAACCTGTCGGCCATCTTCGCCGTCATGGGCATCGCCATGATCGGCTTGTCGCACCTCTGCCGGCATATTCCGCGAAGAATGTAGATCAATACGCTCTCGCTCAAGCGCCGGTTTTGACGTAGGCTTCGCCTGAACCGAATCAGGTGAGTCATGCAATTTATCGGCGATTTCTCCGACCCCGGTTCCCTAAGGCGGGCCATCGAAGCCGCCACCTGCGCCGATGAAACCGAATGCGTCGAAGCGCTGCTGGCCGAAGCGGACGCCGGGGTGGAAGTGGAAGCCGCCATCGCCACCACCGCCCGCGGCCTGGTGGAGGAAATCCGCCGCCGGGGCGCCGGCACCGGCGGGCTGGACGCCTTCCTGCATGAATACGAACTGTCCAACAAGGAAGGCGTGGTGCTGATGTGCCTGGCCGAGGCCTTGCTGCGTATTCCCGACGCCGAAACCGCCGACCGGCTGATCCGCGACAAGCTCGCCGAGGCCGACTGGGACAGCCACCTGGGTCACAGCGCATCGCTGTTCGTCAATGCCTCCACCTGGGCGTTGATGCTCACCGGCCGGGTGGTGCGGCTGGACGGCTGGGAGGTTGGCGATGTTGCTTCTTTTTTCAAGCGCCTGGTGGCGAAAAGCGGCGAGCCGGTGATCCGTCAGGCCCTGATGCGGGCGATGCGCATCATGGGCCGCCAGTTCGTCACCGGCCGCACCATCGGCGAAGCGTTGGCCCGCGCCAAGGAATCCGAGGCCCACGGCTACCGCTATTCCTACGACATGCTGGGCGAAGCGGCCCGCACCATGGAAGACGCCAACAAATACATGGACGCCTATACCCACGCCATCGGCGCCATCGGCGAGGCGGCGGCCAATTCGGCGGGTCGGGGGCTCATCGAAGACCATATCCGAAATCCGGGCATTTCGGTCAAGCTGTCGGCCCTGCATCCCCGGTACGAGTTGGCGCAGAAAGGCCGGGTGATGGATGAACTGGCGCCCCGCCTGCTGCCCCTGGCCCGGCTGGCCAGGGAGGCGGAGATCAATTTGTGCGTCGATGCCGAGGAAGCCGGCCGGCTGGACATTTCCCTGGACGTGATCGAGGCGGTGTCGGGCGACAAAACCCTGGCCGGGTGGGATGGTTTCGGGTTGGCGGTGCAGGCCTATCTGAAGCGGGCGGTGGCGGTTATCGGCTGGCTGGCCGACATGGCCCGGCGGCACAATCGCCGGCTGATGGTGCGCCTGGTCAAGGGCGCTTATTGGGACACGGAAATCAAGCGCGCCCAGGTGGAGGGACTGGACGGCTATCCGGTATTCACCCGCAAGATGTCGACCGACGTTTCCTACCTGGCCTGCGCCCGCATGTTGCTGGCCCGGCCGGACGCCTTTTATCCACAGTTCGCCACCCACAACGCCCACACCGCCGCCGCGGTGATTGAATTCGCCAATCGGTGTCAAGGGCAAAAACGGGATTACGAATTCCAGCGCCTGCATGGCATGGGCGCTCCCCTTTACGATCCGATCGTCGGCGAGGGGGGCTACGACCTGCCCTGCCGGGTCTATGCGCCCGTCGGCTCCCACGAAGACCTGCTCGCCTATTTGGTGCGCCGGTTGCTGGAAAACGGCGCCAACACCTCTTTCGTCAACCGCATCGTCGACGAGAAAGCGCCGGTGGAAGACATCATCGCCAGCCCGGTGGCCCGGCTGGCCGAACAGCGGGTCAAGCCCCATCCGCGAATTCCCCTGCCGGTAGACCTTTATCGCCCGGCACGGCGAAATTCCCGTGGACTGGACTTGAGCGACCCGGCGGTGATCCGCGATCTGGCTCGGCGAATGGCGGCGGCGGGGCCGTGGACGGCGGCACCGGTGATCGGCGGCGAAAAAAGAAGCGGCGCCGAAAAACCGGTGGCCGATCCGGCAAACAACCAACGCAGCCCGGGAACGGTGGTCGAGGCGACAAGGGAAGACGTGGACGCGGCGCTGTCGCTGGCGGCCGGGGCCGCCTTCGATTGGGACAACACCCCGGCCGGGAATCGGGCCCGGTGCCTGGAACGGGCGGCGGACCTGATGGAAGACGCGGCGCCCGAACTGATGGCCCTGTGCGTTGGCGAAGCGGGCAAGACCATCCCCGACGCCGTGGCCGAAGTGCGCGAAGCAGTGGACTTCCTGCGCTATTACGCCGAACGGGCGCGCATCGATTTTTCCCGGCCCGAAATCCTGCCCGGCCCGACGGGAGAAGACAACCGGATCAGCCTGCACGGGCGCGGCGTCTTCGCCTGCATCGCGCCGTGGAATTTCCCCTTGGCCATTTTTACCGGCCAGGTGGGCGCGGCGCTGGCCGCCGGCAACCCGGTGATCGCCAAGCCGGCGGAACAGACGCCGCTGATCGCCGCCCGCGCGGTTGAGATTCTTCACGCCGCTGGGATTCCCGGCCAGGTTTTGCACCTGCTTCCCGGCAGCGGCCCGGCCGTAGGCGCGCCGCTGGCCGCCGACGCCAGAGTGGCCGGCGTCGCCTTTACCGGTTCGGTGGAAACGGCGCGCCGCATCAACCAGGCCCTGGCCGCCCGGCCCGGCCCCATCGCGCCGCTGATCGCCGAAACCGGTGGCCAGAACGCCATGATCGTCGATTCCTCGGCGCTGCCCGAACAGGTGGTGGAAGACGTTGTCGCATCGGCCTTTCAAAGCGCCGGCCAGCGGTGTTCGGCGCTCAGGGTTCTGTTCGTGCAGCACGACATTTCCGAAAAATTGATCCGCATGCTGACCGGCGCCATGGCGGAACTGGCGGTGGGCGACCCGGCGCTGCTGGCGACGGACGCCGGCCCGGTGATCGACGGCGACGCCCTGGCCATGCTGGAAGACCACGCCCGGCGCATGGACCGGGAAGGGGAGTTGTTGATGAAGGTGTCTTTGCCCAAGGCGTGCGAACGGGGAACCTTCTTCGCCCCCCGGGCCTACCGTATCGACTGCCTGGACCTGCTGGACCGGGAGGTGTTCGGCCCCATCCTGCATGTCATTCCCTACGCCGCCAACCGGCTGGACGAGGTGATCGGCGCGGTCAACGCCACCGGTTACGGCCTGACCCTGGGCGTCCACAGCCGGGTGGGCCATACCCAGGATTACATTTGCGCCCGCCTTCGCGCCGGCAACGCCTATGTCAACCGCAACATGATCGGCGCCGTGGTCGGCACCCAGCCCTTCGGCGGCGAGGGCCTTTCGGGCACCGGGCCCAAGGCCGGCGGACCCCGGTACCTGCACCGATTCGCCACCGAACGCACGCTGAGCGTCAACACGGCGGCCGCCGGCGGCAACGCCGAGTTGATGTCGCTGGAGGATTGAATGAAGGACAGCTACGACGTCGCCATTGTCGGCGGCGGGGTGATGGGCAGCGCCATCGCCTACTTTCTCGCCGCCGAGCCCGCCTTCGATGGCTCCATCCTGGTGGTGGAGAAAGACCCTACCTACGCCCGCTCCTCGACGGCGCTGTCCGTGGCTTCCATCCGCCAGCAGTTTTCCGTGCCCGAAAACATCCGCATCTCACAGTTAGGCTTTCGCTTCTTCGAAACCGCCGCTGCTCACCTGTCCGTGGACGGCCAGGCCCCGGACGTCGGCTTGAAGAAGTCCGGCTACCTGTTTTTGGCCAGCGCTAAGGGCTTGGCCGTGCTGGAACGGAAACACCGCACCCAGAAGGAACACGATGCGGACGTTGTTTTGTCGGAACCGGATCAGGTCAAGGCCCGCTTTCCGTGGATCAACGTCGATGGCGTGGCCGGGGCTTCGCTGGGTCTGTACGGCGAGGGGTGGCTGGATTCCTTCGCCCTGTTGCAGGCCTTCAAGGCCAAGGCCCGCTCCCTCGGCGTCGCCTATATAAAAGACCGGGTGACGGGTCTGGAGCGGCAAGGCAACCGCATGTCCGGCGTCGAACTTGAAAAGGGCGGAAGGGTCGCCTGCGGCGCGGTGGTCAACGCCGCCGGGCCGGCGGCGGCGGACGTGGCGGCCATGGCCGGCATCGAATTGCCAGTCAGGCCCCGCAAGCGTTTCGTCTTTGTCTTCCGCTGCCGGACGGCCATCCCGGACTGCCCCATGGTGATCGACCCCAGCGGCCTTTATTTCCGCCCGGAAGGAGACGGGTTCCTGACCGGCATCTCGCCACCGCCGGAGGAGGACCCGGACTGCCAGGGTTCGGAAGAGGACTTCGAAGTGGACCACGGCCTGTTCGAGCGCCGCCTGTGGCCCATCCTGGCCGGCCGGGTGCCGGCCTTCGAAGCTATCCGCCAAGATCGGGCCTGGGTCGGGCTTTATGCCTACGACACCGTCGATCAGAACGCGGTGCTGGGCCCCCATCCGCAGGTGGCCAATTTTATTTTCGCCAACGGCTTCAGCGGCCATGGACTGCAACAGGCGCCGGGCGTCGGCCGGGCCATCGGCGAGGTCGTTGCTTTTGGCGAATACCGCACGCTGGACCTGACCCGCCTGGACTTCGCCCGCTTCACCGCCGGCCGGCCGGTGCGCGAGTTGAACATCATTTAGGGCACCTACCTATGACCAACCCGAACCCGGTCCGCTGGCGCCGTTATTGCCGTTGCATCCCGACGGCGCTGCTGCTGGGAATATTGGCGGCGTGTACCGTGGAGCCACCGCCTTCACCTCGGGCGCAACCGGCACCATCATCTTCCACCGGGACGGCATTCACCATCGCCGTCACCTCCAACGGCTGGCACAGCGGAGTAGTGCTTGCCCGGGCCGACCTGCCGCTGCACCGGATTCCCGAGGCGGGCGACTATCCGGCTGCCCGCTTCCTGGAATTTGGCTGGGGCGATGCCGAGTATTATCCGGCGAAGGAAACGACCATCGGCATGGCGCTGCGCGCCGGACTGATGCCGACGCCCGCCGTGGTTCACATGGCCGGGCTGGCCGTCCCGCCGGCCCGCCGCTACCCCAACGCGGAGGTGATTTCCCTTGCCGTCGATGCCGCCGGCCTGGGGCGCCTGATCGATTTCATCGACGCCAGTTTCGACCGGGGAGGCCGGGCGCGGGCGGTTTCCACCGGGCCGGGCCTTTATGCCGACAGCCTTTTCTATCCGGCGGTGGGCCGTTTCCATCTTTTCAATACCTGCAACACCTGGACGGCCCGAGCCCTGGCGGCGGCGGGCTTCGGAGTCGATGAAGCGGGCACGATACGCGCCGAAGACCTGATGGTTCAGGTGCGCGCCCTGTCCAGCCGCCAGTGAGCGGGGGAGAGAAAAGAAAAATGGGCTGCCGGGACGATGCGGGTAATATTCTTCAAGCGGTTGGCCATATGGCTGGCTTGGCGGCTGGCCGGACAGGGGAAAAACCGGTATAAACGGCCCATGAACAAATCCCCGCGCCTATCATGGAAACCGGCCGTCGCCATTGGCGTGCTCTTATTGCTCGGCTTGCTCGGCGGCTGTTCCGCGCCCGGGGCCTATGTGCACCGGGCGGGGGAATTCAACCGGGCGGCGACCGGTTTCGGACAGCCGCCCAAGGACATCAAGGACGTCACCGTCTGTTACAGTTCCTGGAGAGCCGAACCCCAGGACATTCTTGCCCTGGCCCAGGCGGAATGCGTCACGTTCGGAAAAACGGCGGTATTCACCAGCCAGGACTGGCGAACCTGCCCCCTGGCGACGCCGGTGGCGGCCAAGTTCAGTTGCGTCCAGCTCCAATAGGCGGCGGCGGGGTATTGGCCTTTACACCGCCGGCCGCAAACCCGGCGCCCGAAAACCTAACGCCCGAAAATCCAACATCATGACCAATTTCATCGGTATTTCCGCCGCGGCCTACCTTTCCCTGGTGCTGAGCATGTTCATCTTCCAGCGCTCCTTGATGTATCACCCGTCGGCGGATTACGCCTCGCCTTCAAAAAGCGGCGTGCCGGAAATGAGGGAGGTGGATACGGTGACCAAGGACGGGTTGAGCTTGCGCTCCTGGTATGCCCCGGCCCGGGAAGGCCAGCCGACTTTGGTTTTCTTCCAGGGCAACGCCGGCAACATCAGCCACCGGGGCTACAAGGTGCGGCCTTTCCTGGATGCCGGCATGGGCGTGTTGCTGGCCGGGTACCGGGGCTATGGCGGCAATCCGGGCAGCCCCAGCGAGGAGGGGCTTTACGCCGATGCCGCCGCGGTCCTGAAATACCTTCGGGAAAATGGCGTAAAGAATGAAAATATTGTTCTTTATGGGGAGTCCCTGGGCAGCGGAATTGCCGTGCACTTGGCTCGCCAGATGGCCCGGGGCCGGTCCGGCGATACCCCCGCCGGGGCGGTGATCCTGGAAGCGCCCTATACCTCGGTGGTCGATGTAGCCGCCGCCCGGTATTTTTTCGTTCCCGTCCGCTGGCTGGTCAAGGACCGGTTCGAGTCCGTGACAAAAGTGGCGGAAATCGAGGCTCCGGTTCTGGTGTTTCACGGCGAACAGGACAATGTCATCCCCATCCGCTTTGGCCGCCGCCTGTTTGACGCCGCTGCCCAGCCCAAGGAAAGCCATTGGTACCCCCGGGCCGGACATACTGATCTGCATGAGATGGGGGCCCGGGAAGCGATCCTGGAATTCCTGGAAAAATGGTGGCCGGGAAATCCGCAACCGGAGGAAAAATAGCCGCTTCTGGAAACCGGCGGTGACTGGGCGTTTCGGACAAGTCATTGACTTTTATGCAAAAATTGATAATATACCAAACGGGACGTTTGTATGCTGCGGGGGAGATTCCGCAGCCGTTGATGCGTGAAGAATGGGGACGTTTATGGCGGTATCGTCCAAAATCTCCTCCGCTCTGGCTCCCAGGACGGGCGCTCCGGTCAGGCCGGCCAGGCCGGCCCTGCCCAATGTGGCGGGCGGCCAGGTGGCATCCGGCGCCCGCAACGTGGCCTCGGTGCAGCCCGGCCCGATCGAGGAGGTCGGCGCCGCCGATGGCATTTCCTATGAGGAATCCGGCCTGCTTTTTAATGAGTACGCCCGTGGGAGCATCGCCGAGGCGACTCCCGCAAGCAAAGCCCAGGAGAAAACCCCGGCGGAAAACGGGGCGGAAGGATTGGAACTGGGTTCGGTATTTCAGGTGCAGGAATTATTGGGCGACCGGCGGACCACCGGGGCAGGGGCACGGCAGGGAAGGCTGGCGGTTTTCAGCGCCATCCGCTCTTACGCTGACACCCAGAACGGGGTCGAAAACGAACAAAAGGTGCTTGGTGAAAATTTAAGCATAAAACTTTAATAAAATAGAATAACGTCCTAAAATAAAAGAATAAAAATACACCGCCCTGTGACGGCCATCATAGATTTCAGGCCCTTCCATCCCCTATCATGATCTCGGAAAGTAGCGCATGGACGCGCGGAATCCGTGCGGCGTATTTCGCCGCCGACCCATAGGGGCAAAGGCCCACAGGGGCAAAGATTATGACCATATCTGGCGCCATATCGTCCGCGCTGTCGGCATTGACCCTCAATGCCAACCGGCTTGGTTCGGCGGCCGATAATGTGGCCAACGTGTCGACCGCCGCCTACAAGGCGACCAATGTCCGCGCCTCGACGGTGGTTACCCCCCGACCGTCCAATGGGGCATCCACCCCATCGTTCACCCCCGGCGGCGTGACCTCGGCGCTGCATTCGTCGATGGATGTGCAGGGGTTGTTGCGGAACACCGGTTCACCCGCCGACCTGGCGGTATCGGGCAACGGTTTCTTCGTCGTCGAAAACCGTGCCGGCGGCGCCGGCTTTACCCGTTCCGGCTCCTTTAGGCCTGACAATCAGGGGTTCCTGGTCAATTCGGCGGGTGGCCGCCTGTTGGGGTTCGCTACCGACGCCAACGGCAACGCGCTCGGCACCACCCTGGCGCCGATCAACGTCAACCGGCTGGGCGGATCGGCGGAAGCCACGACCCGCATCGGCCTACGCGCCAACCTGCCGGCCAACGCGGCTGTCGGCGGACAGTCTTCGGTTACCGTTCAGGTCAGGGATTCCCTGGGAACCAGCCTGAACCTGACCTTGAATTTCCAGAAAACCGGAACCAACCAGGCCACCCTGACCATTTCCGACCCGGTGGTCGCCGCCACCGGCGCGGCCTCGGGCACGACCCTCGAAGGAAGCGCCGGAGGACCCGCCTATTCGGTCGGCGTGCAGTTCGATTCCAGCGGCCTGATCAGCGGGTTTGACCGGGATGGCGACGGCATCATCGATTCGGCGACCCCGCCGGGGGTATTCGTGGTTGGATCTTCCACCGGCGCCGACGATTTGGATATCGCCCTTGATCTGGGCGCCGTGGGCGACCCGGATGGCCTGACCCAGTTCGCCGGCGGTTACCAATTGGCATCCATCAAAACCAACGGCGCCAATTTCGGCGGTGCGGCGGGTGTTTCCGTGTCTTCCGACGGCCTGGTGTCGGTCCGCTTTGAAAACGGCCAGTCGCGAAGCATCTACCGGGTGCCCGTGGCCACGTTTACCAACCCGAACGGTTTGGCGCCCATCGGCGGTGGCGGCTACGCCCCCACGGTCCAGTCGGGACCGGGGCTGATCCAGCAGGCGGGGCAGGGTTCGGCGGGCGCCATCCAGAGCTACGCCCTGGAACAATCCAACGTCGATTTCGGCACCGAATTCACCCGCGTCATCCAGGCCCAGATAGCCTATGGTTTTGCGACAAAAATTCTTCGAACCGCCGACGAAATGGCCGAAGAGCTGCTGAACGTCACCAGTTAGTTCGTCTTCCCCCCTTTGCATTGCCTCCGGCGGAGATTCCGCCACTACGGAATATGGCCAAACACCCATACCAATGGGGGTGGGGTTTGGATAGAGTCGCGGTCGATTTGAAGGGTATCCGGAGAATTTCAGTTTCTTGCCTGAGGCAGCGTACAAGAATCGACTGGAGAGAATGCTCCGTTCCGACCCCTGGTCCATGGACGTACTGGGGACGGTCAGATCGCTGCGATTACCCGATTGGGCGATCGGCGCCGGTTTCGTCAGGGCTTTGGTTTGGGACCGGTTGAGCGGGCAAAGCCGAACCAAGCTGGAAGATGTCGATGTTCTTTATTTTGATCCCAATGGCCTTTCGAAGGATCGAGAAAAAGAGCTGCGACAAAAGCTTCTGAGTGAAAGGCCGACGGTGCCTTGGTCGGTCAAGAATCAGGCCCGCATGCATACCCGCAACCGGCCGGCCGCCTACCGGGACACGGAAGACGCCATGAGATTTTGGCTGGAGACTCCGACCGCCGTCGCCGTCCGCCTGGACGCGGATGACCGTTTCACCGTGCTGGCGCCCTATGGCCTTGACGATCTGTTCCAGATGATCATCCGGCCGACGCCGAAAGCCCTGCAGAGAATGGAACAGTTTGAAAGACGCCTATCTCGAAAGCCCTGGGTCAGGACCTGGCCGGACTTGAAAGTAATTCGGACTGAATCCCCTTAATTCCGGGTTGGGCGATAAGCGGTCCTAAACGCCGACAATAAATGCAGCTTTTTTACCAAGGGGCAAACGATGATCGACCATATGGGCATCACTGTCAGCGATATCGGAAAGAGCAAGGCGCTTTATCTGCAAGTCCTGGCGGTGCTTGGTTGTGTTCTTTGCAGGAGCGGCCCCGGTGCAGTCAGCTTCGGCGTTATGGAAGGGCCTGGGAAAAGCGCCGATCCGGGGGGCGACTTTTGGATTTCCGAAGGTCCTCCGATGACACCGTGCGTCCACGTCACCTTCAACGCGGCTTCGCGGGTCGGTGTCGATGTTTTCTTTACTGCCGGGTTGGCCGCCGGCGGAATTGAAAACGGCGCGCCGGGACTTCGCGCACGATATCATCCAAACTCCTATGCCGCGTTCGTGCTTGATCCCGACGGGTACAATATCGAGGCGGTTTGCCATGCGAATTGATGCCGCCGGCCGACAACCGGAGAGCCACCGATGGCTTTTCTCAGGCAAGGTGTCCAGCATGGAGCGCCAGGCACACGCAATTGGCTGCTTCCGGTAATGTAGCCGTATGCGGACCCTAAGGTCATGATTACATGCCCTGGCTCACTCCCCCTTTTTCAGGGCCTCCAAAAACGCTTGAAAGGGCGGTAGCACGCAGGCGTGGTGGCTTTTGTACCGGGGGGGGTGAAGGCCTTCATCTCCGGCCTTGGTATTGGGAGGTTTGCGACGAATGCGGCGAAACTAAATTTTGTTCGTATTACGAGCCTGTCGGCCCATTCGGTTTTTGGATTTGGTATTTATTTGGGCGTTGTCGCTGCGGGACCATCTTATATTTCGAGCTCTACCATCGGCTTGGGGTCACAATCCACTATCACCGCCAACCTGTTGTTGAGTCTGCTCAACCCCCTGGCAATGGAAATTAAAAAATGACGACGTGGATTTCGTGCCATTGATGTCCGTTGTCCGTACAGCTTTGGTTTAAAATGAGTGGCCGATCTTACCGCCGTTTTTAGCTACAGCAGAAGTTACTATTGTAGCACGGTGCCCGGTTTTGCCTTCGCTCTACCGCGATGGGATGCGAGCCTATAATAAACCGGCTATCCATGGCCACGCTAAGAGAGTACAGTGATCGCCATTCGGAACGTTATCTGAAGAATTTCGACTAAAGTTCATCGTCGTGGCGTCGGCTCCCTGGGATGTCGAATGGGACGGTTGCGTCCCTTCCAAGGCTGATAATGCGCTTTTTCAGGAGGAATCCAGATGGATTCGGAGAAAATCAAGCAAAGCTTATGGGGTGCCGTCGGTGGGGCCGTTGTATTGGCCGTCGTCGGCTTCACTTGGGGTGGATGGGTGACGGGCAGTACGGCCCAGAGTTTAGCCGACGATGCGGCCCAAGAATCCGTCGTCGCCCGCTTGGCACCGATTTGTGTCGAGCAGTTCAACCAGGATTCGGAGAAAGATCAAAAGCTCAAAGAATTGAAAGAAGAAAGTTCCTGGAAGAGAAGTGGCTACGCAACAAAACAGGGTTGGGCGATAATGCCTGGCGAAAAGGAAGCCGACACCAAGGTTGCTGAAAAGTGTGCAGAGTTGCTTGTGGAACTCGGTCAGTAGACACCCTTTGTCCTTCGCTTCTGCGGACCGGTATCAACCGATATTCCCCAGATGACTCCTCAAACTGGGCCTGATGATGGCCGAACAGGCCGGATCGGGAAACCAAGAGCCGCTTTCCTGAACGCATAGCACGGAATTGGGTGGCCTGACCGCCTGCAACGGCGCGATTGTGTTTGATTTTGTCTCGTCCGGACACACTATTCCTTCCGTAATCTCCATTGCTCCCCCTTCGTTCAGGCCGGTACCGGGGGTGATCGACGCAATCCATCGATCATCCGCAGGACTTCCTGAAACAGATCGCGGGGCACGGCGGCTTCCGCTATCTGGAACGTGGCATAGCGACCATGGCGGACCACCTTCGCGCCGATCTTGACCAGCTTTACACAAAGCGTGATTAACTTCGGCTTTGGGTCGATTTTGTTGAAAAACCCCGCAGTTGAAACGGCCTATTTTACTTCCTGAGTTGTTTTCACATGGTTTGCTCTGTTGCCCGATCAGCTTGCGGGCGCTGGTTGCGCCATTGGGATCACTTTCGCCATTTTTCTG
>JAJRSS010000173.1 GCA_024278615.1 Alphaproteobacteria bacterium | reverse complement strand
TGGATGTCTGCTGTCATCAGGGGAATGATTTCCAGATCACCAATGAATTCTGGGCTCATCTCAATGAGCTGACGGCGGAGTTCAATGTGGATGGCGAATACATTTGCTTTCCGGGATACGAATGGTCCGGCAATACCGGCATGGGCGGGGACCGCAATGTGCTGTTCATGGAAGAAGGACGCCAGATCCGCCGTTCCTCTCATGCCCTGATAGATGACAGGTCCGATGAGGACACGGATGCCCATACGGCGGCGGAACTGTTTGCGGCGCTGAAAGACGAAGACTGTACCGTCTTCGCCCATATCGGCGGCCGCTACGCGGATATCAAGTTGGCCCATGACGACAAGCTGGAACGCTCCGTCGAGGTTCATTCCGCCTGGGGCACTTTCGAGTGGCTGATTCACGATGCCTTTGAACAGGGCTATCGCGTGGGTATCGTGTCCAATTCCGACGGCCACAAGGGCCGGCCCGGCGCCAGCCACCCGGGCGCGACCAGCTTTGGCTCTTACGGCGGCCTGACCTGCATGCTGGCCCCGGAGCTTACGCGGGGAGGCATCATGGACTCTCTTCACCGCCGCCATCATTACGGGACCACCGGATGCCGGATGTTTCTGGATACCCGCGTGGTGTTTGACCACCCGGCGGAACGGTTCGATGAAGACCCGAACCTGGGGCCGGCCGCATCCGAACGGGTCAGCGAAGCGATGATGGGGGATATTTTGCGAAGCGGGGCGGGTGAAATCACATTCCGGATTGATGCCCATGGTTCGGCGCCGATTGAACGGATCGAAATTCGTAACCGTCTGGATACGCTGGAAACTTACCGCCCCTTCGCCAAGCCTGATCTCGGTTGCCGCATTCGGGTGATCTGGGAAGGGTCTGAATACCGGGGCCGGGGCCGCGAAACCTATTGGGATGGCCATGCGGAGCTTGCCGGCAATGCCTTCGCCCGTCTCTCGCCCATCAATCGCTACAACGTGGACAAGCGCTTCGAGCAAACGGCGCCGGGCCGTGTCGAATGGAATGCCCTGACCACGGGCGGCTTTGGCGGGTTCGACGCCTGGCTGGAAGATCGTCAGGCCGGGACGCTCAAAATCCATACCGAACTGGTCAAGGAAGAGATCAAGGTCAGCGACATAGGATTGGAAGACCTGGTATTTGAAAACGGAGGGATCAACCGTCGTATCCGGGTCTTCCGCATGCCCGATGAAAACCCGCACAATCGTGTAAAAATCGAACGGCGCTTACCGGTTCTCGAGGGCGGGGATAACGCCTATTATGTCTGTATTGTTCAGGAGGACGGTCATTATATCTGGTCGAGCCCGATCTATGTATTCAGATAATGCGACTCAAGATGAGATTGACCGGAGAAGAACAAGCAATGAGGGTAGGTAAATTTCTTCCCGAATAGGAGGGACATCACGGGGTGACGGCCGCCGCCGACCGGCCGTTTGCCGAAGCGGTGATCTGGAAGTCCGGCGGTGGCGCGCCGTGGCGTGATCCAGGGCAGCGTTTCGGCGATTGGAAGAAAGGTCCCCCGCCGCTTCCACCCTCCTGCTCGAACGACGGCACGCCCTTGGTAGAATCATTCAGTGAGCTTTGTTTCCGCCATTTTCATTGACTAAATCCAGCGATCTAAATTATCGTTCCAGTTCATTGATGTAAGGCTGAACCAGAACCAGGGGAATGAGAAAAATGAAATTTTCGAAAGTAGCGGTGGCCGCCGCTGTCGGCGCGGCAATGATAGCCGGATCCGCGCAGGCGCAATCGGTCAAGATCGGGAATGTCGTTGAACTGACCGGCGGTGGCGCTACTGTCGGCAACAATTGGAAAAATGCGGTTGTGATGGCTTTCGAGGAAATCAACGCAGCCGGCGGCATTCTTGGGAAGACGGTCGAATTAACCAACTACGACACGCAGACAAACGCGCAGAATTCACGCGCGATGGTGCAAAAAGCACTGGATGATGGGTCTTACGTTATTCTTGGTCCGATTTATTCGTCGTCGACAAAGGTCAACATGATTCTCACTCAGCGTGCCGAGATTCCGCAGATCGTGGGTTCAGAGGCACCGTTCATCACGACGTCGGGCAACCCGTATGTGTTTCGCACCAGTTTCGGTGCGGCGCAATCCATGCCTAAGCTCGCGGCCTACCTGAAGGACGGTGTCAAAGCCTCCAGCGTCGGCGTGATCTGGGTGAACGATGATTTCGGCAAGGGCGGGCGCGACACGGTTATTACGGAGCTGAAAAAGCGAGGAATTAGCATCGCCGTCGACCTTTCCACGGAGGTGGGACAAGCCGATTTCGCCTCGGATGTTATCAAGCTTAAAAACAGTGGGTCCGATGCCGTCTTTGCCTATCTGCATGAGGAGGAAAGCGCCCGGCTGCTGAAGGAAATCAAAAAACAAGGCCTGCGCCAGCCAATCGTTGGCGAGACGACGTTGATGAATCAGAAGGTGATTGACCTGGCGGGGGATGCCGCGAACGGCGCCAAAGGGCACGTCGGCCTGTCCGCCGATGCACCGGTGCCGGCTGTCAGGGCGTTCGCCAAGAAGTTCGAAGCGAAGTATGGCAACAAGCCGGATCACAACGGCATCAAGGGCTATGTCGCCGCTTATACGGTCAAGTATGTCACCGAGAAAATGGGCAAGTTCGATTCCAAGGCGTTCGCCAGAACCCTGCACGGCCTGACGATTTCGCCGAAGGACGAACCGGGAATTCTGATGGAGGTGACCTGGGACGACAAGGGTGATGTTGACCGTCAAAGCTTCCTGGTGGAAGTGGTCGGCGGGAAACAGAAGATCATCGAAGTCCTGCCAAAGCTTGGCAATTGATCCACAACTTTTAAACAAAAAGGATGGCGCCGGCTTTCGCGGCGGAATGCGAACGGCGCCATCCGACCGTTTGAAGGCCACGGCCACGCAAGGGAGGCCACATGGCCGAATTTTTTCAACTTCTCGTATCCGGACTGGCGACAGGGTCTATTTACGCTCTGGCGGCGGTCGGCTTCACCTTGCTCTGGCAGGCTTCCAAGGTAATCAATTTCGCCCAAGGCGAGTTTGTCATGCTACCGGCGTTCTTCATCTTGATCGGCACCCAGGTCCTGGGCTGGAACTTTATCGTTGCGCTGCTGTTTGCGCTGATCTGCACGTTGGTATTGCTTGGCTATTTCTTCAAACGGGTCATCATCGACCCAATGCTGCCGCATGGGGTGTTGCCCATCGTCATCGCAACCATTGCCCTGGGCATTGTAATGCGCGACAGCGTGAAGGAATTCTACAGCGCCGAGGCTCAGCCGTTTCCGGCGGTTTTTTCAGAAGAAACCGTATCCGTTTTTGGCGCCGTTATTTCGGTGCAGGATATCGCCATCCTAATCACCTCTCTGGCCGCCATAACCTTGCTGCAGGTGTTTCTGACCCGGACGCGGACGGGACGCTGTATGCAGGCGACGGCACAGAACCGGGCCGTCGCCGAAATCCTTGGCGTGAATGTCAAGCGGATGATCCTCTACACGTTTCTGATCAACGCGGCCCTCGCCCTGATGGCGTCGGTGCTTATTTCACCGATTTACCTGGCCAAGTTTTCCAATGGCCAGTCCATCGGTTTGATCGCCTTCATCGCGGCGATTGTCGGTGGTTTCAATCAAGTTCGCGGGGCGCTGGTCGGCGGCCTTCTGATCGGAGTCATAGACAACCTGTCGGCCGCCTATATTTCGGCTGAATACCGAACCGCGTTTCCGCTTATATTGCTGATCATCATCATCCTGGTACGGCCGCAAGGCCTGCTCGGCACGGCCGAGGAACGCACCGTATAATGCGTCCGATGACCATCGCCGGCTTGGCTGTGCTTGGACTTCTGATTGTTCTGCCGTTTGGACTCAAGGGCTACGGGATCTACATCCTGTCGCTATGGATTGTCTATTCGATCGCGGCGATGGGACTCAATCTGACCCTGGGTTATGCGGGCCAGGTGTCGCTTGCCCAGGCGGCTTTTCTTGGAATTGGCGCCTACACGACGGCGTTGTTGATGAAGGCGGGCTATCCGTTTTTTGTCGGCTTTGGCCTGTCGGCGGGGATTTGCTTTGGTGTTGGCCTGATTCTCGGCTATCCGGCTCTGCGCGTGCAACATCATTTCCTGGCTTTCGTGACCTTGGGCTTCAATGCCCTTGTTTGGCTGGTGTTCCGCAACGAGGAATGGCTGACCGGCGGAACCTATGGCCTGATGGGATTTTCGCGGCCATCGTTCTTCGGCGTCAGTACGAACAATCCGGTGGTGTTCTATTTCTTTTCGCTGGCCTTATTTCTGCTGCTTGCCTTTGTTTTGTGGTGGATCGTGCGCTCTCCCTGGGGAAGGGCGTTTCAAGCCTTGCGGGAAAACCCGATTCGC
Organism: Alphaproteobacteria bacterium; assembly: GCA_024278615.1. GTDB lineage: Bacteria > Pseudomonadota > Alphaproteobacteria > Rhodospirillales > 2-02-FULL-58-16 > JAJRSS01. Next base: position 2,290 of record JAJRSS010000173.1, on the reverse strand, counting down.
GCCAATAGCCTCGGCGTCGATGTGCGGCGCATGACGCTGCTAGCCTTCGCGATTGGTTCGGCGTACGGCGGGATGGCGGGTTCACTGTTCGCGCCGTTGGTGGAATTCATCGATCCTCAATCGTTCATGCTGGATACGTCCCTCATGCTGCTGTTGATGGTCATTGTCGGGGGTTCCGGCCATTTCTTCGGTCCTATCCTTGGCGCCCTGTTGGTCATTCTCCTGCCCGAATGGCTGCGCTTCACCGAGGGCCTGTACCTGATCATCTATGCAAGCCTGGTGATCGTCTTGCTCGCTGTCTGCCCCAGCGGACTGCTGGGGCTGTATGAGCGTACCGCTGCGGCCGTACGCGCCCGTTCCTCCGATCGGCGGGAGTCGGCGGGGGGAAGCGCGCCATGAACAGCGCAAGCGGCAACGTTTTGAGGGTTCGCGGAATAAGCAAGTCTTTCGGAGGCGTGCATGCCGTCAATGACGTGAGTTTCGACGTACAGGAGGGCGAGGTTCTCGGCCTGATAGGCCCCAACGGAAGTGGGAAGTCGACCCTGTTCGATTGTATTCTCGGGCAGCTCACGCCGGATACGGGGGAGGTCTACGTGGGCGGCGAAGCGGTGGCCGGAAAACGGCCTTGCGACCTCAATAAACTGGGAATTGCGCGCACTTTCCAGATGTTGCAGGTGTTCCCGGAAATGACCGTCCTGGAAAACATCATTCTTGCCGGACAGGAACATCACGGCGGCATGCTTTCCCGCCTCTTCGGAAAGCGTGACGCCGGCTTGACCGAAGAAGCCGACGAAATGATCGCGTTTTTTCGTTTGTCGCATCTCCGCGATCAAAGGGCCGGTTCTCTTTCGTATGGCCAGCAGAAACTCCTCGATGTCGCCATGGCCTTCATGGCGGGACCCCGCCTCGTGATGCTGGATGAACCTGCCGGCGGGGTCAACCTGACGATGCTGGAAAGCCTGAAAGAACACTTGAAGGTGTTCAACGAGGAACGTGGGGCTACGTTTGTTGTTATTGAACACAATATGGAATTCGTAATGGCCCTATGCAGCCGTATTTTGGTGCTATCCAACGGCGCAATCATTGCCGAAGGTACACCGGAGGAGATCCGCAATGACCCGGACGTCATCGAAGCCTACTTGGGAGCGTAAGTATTGATCGAGGTGAAAAACCTGTTCGGCGGATACGGCAACATGACCGTTTTGAACGGGGTTTCGTTCAAAGTCGAACCTGGCACGATAACAACGATCATTGGCCCCAATGGCGCGGGAAAGTCGACCGTGTTCAAGGCGATCTTCGGGTTGCTGAAGGTTCGGTCCGGCGAAGTCCTGCTGAATGGAGAAAACGTAACCAGTTTAGCGCCGGCTCGGATGCTGGCGAAAGGCGTCACGTATGTGCCCCAGGGACGGAACATCATCCCGCAGCTATCGGTCTATCACAACCTTGAAATCGGCGGGATTACCTCAAAAGATCAGGCATCCCTGAACGGGCGGATCGAATCGGTGATGGACCAGTTTCCGATCCTGCGGGAAAAGCGGGACCAGCAGGCTTTCGTCCTGTCCGGCGGCCAGCAAAAGCAGTTGGAAATTGCCCGCGGCTTGTTGCTGGACCCGAAACTCATGCTGGTTGATGAGCCTTCGATCGGCTTGTCGCCGCGATTGGTGCGAGAGACCTTTGAAAGCCTTACAAGGCTGCGCGATCAAGGCGTCACGGTATTGATGGTGGAGCAAAACGCCAAGAGCGCGCTTGCCATATCCGATTACGGTATCGTGCTGGAGCTCGGCCAGGTCAGAATGCACGATGAGGCAAAGGTGCTGCTGGACGATCCCCGAGTCGGACAGCTTTTCCTTGGCGGCGCGATTGAGGGATAGGCCGGCCTTTATTGACCTCTTCGACTCTGAAGCGGTTTTCCGAGTAGGTTCGCGCATATCCAGCGTGTTTAAAATAGTTGTCGCATTCCTGGGGTGTGAAGGGGTCGAGGGTTTGACCGATTGTGTCCCACAGGGCATCAACGGTTCGTTCGGCGGCCTTTCTGAGCAAGGCCTTGAGCTTTGCGATGGCTATCTTGATCGGACTGAGATCCGTTGAGTAGAGCGGCAAGTAGAGGAGCCTGGCGCCCCTTTCCTTGATGGCCTGGCGGACGCCATCGATCTTATACCAGATTGCGGTGATTGAGACTCATTTTGGCCCTTTTCATGGGGCGAGAAGTCTGAATCAATATCGGTGAATCGTTTCAGGGAGGTTCACCATGGGTGCAGCGATTGCTTTGCGTGAAGATTATGAGGCTGGG
>JAJRSS010000172.1 GCA_024278615.1 Alphaproteobacteria bacterium | reverse complement strand
TGGTCGGCGTAACCACGGGTCTGGCGTGGACCGAAGTTGGCGGCGAGTTGTTGACCATCGAAGCCGTTCTGCTCCCCGGCCGGGGAAAAATGACCATCACCGGCAAGCTGGGCGATGTGATGCAGGAATCCATCCAGGCGGCCAAGTCCTATGTTGAATCCCGGGCGGTGGAATTCGGTATCCTCCCGACCTTGTTCAAGAAGAGGGACATCCATGTGCATGTGCCCGAAGGGGCAACGCCCAAGGACGGTCCCTCGGCCGGCGTGGGAATGGCGACTTCCATTGTCTCCGTTTTGACGGGTATCGCCGTTCGCAAGGATGTGGCCATGACCGGCGAGATCACCCTTCGCGGGCGTGTACTGCCTATTGGCGGGTTGAAGGAAAAATTGCTTGCGGCGCTGCGGGGTGGGATCAAAACCGTGATGATCCCCAGCGAGAATGAAAAGGATCTGGCGGAGATTCCAGACAACGTCAAAAAAGGTATGACCATCATTTCCGTCAGCACCATAGACGAAGTGTTGGAGCATGCGCTTGTCACGAGGCTGCAGCCCATCGAATGGGATGAAGCCGCCGAAGAAGCGGCCGCGCTCGCCGCGCAACCGGACAGCGAAAAGCGTGATGGAGTAATTACGCACTAAAAAAGCGATTCGTTTGATCGATTCGTTAATGCGGCGGCCAAGTAAATTTGGCCGCCGTTGGCGTTTGAATCGTGTAGTTCGACTCCAAATACCTGTGTAAATCGCTTAAGAATCATCAAAAACTGTGGAAAACTGCCGTTCATCGATTGACGGTAAGCTGGACTCCCGATTAGACTGCGAGCCGTCTTTAAGGGAAATCCGTTCGGTTTTTCAGCCCTTTTTTTAACCCATCAGATAGAGGGGGGTCCGCTTTGAACAAAAATGAACTTATCGCGGTTGTCGCGGAAAACATCGATATGTCGAAAAGCGATGTTGCGAAGGCTGTGGATGGTGTTTTTGAAGCCATCACCAAGTCGTTGCAAAATGCCACCGAGGTTCGTTTGGTGGGATTTGGCACCTTTAGCATTTCAAGGCGGAAGGCTACACAGGGCCGCAATCCGCGTACCGGCGAAGCCATTCAGATACCGGCCTCGAACCAACCCAAGTTCAAGGCGGGTAAAGGACTCAAGGAAGCGGTTAACTAGGCGTTTGCGCTTTCACCGTATTTGATGCCGGCTGCACCCGAAAAGCGCAGCCGGCATTGTCGTTTTTGCGCTGGGCCGGCCAAGCCCGACCATCATGGCTCAACTATTATGGAGAGTTGTTTGTCGGAGGCTGCCAGCCAGATAAATTGGAGGGCGATTAGCTCAGTTGGTAGAGCGTCTCGTTTACACCGAGAAGGTCGGCGGTTCGACCCCGTCATCGCCCACCATTTCGATTCGGCCGGAGAATACGGCGAGAGAGCTTAACCAGATAGCCCAACAAGAGGCTAGGCAAGACGACCGGGCAAGGAAAGATGACCGATTTTGGAATACCCCAGTTTTACCCCCGGAGAAAGGCTTTGCGGACCACCCTCCCGCTTACCGGCAACGGGCTGGGAGGATTGCTTGACACCCGCTGGAGGGGGGATTACATGATGCCAGCCCTAGTGAGCCCAGCAAGGGATTGCGAGGGTTTTTCTAAGGGGGTGTAGCTCAGTCGGTTAGAGCGCCGGCCTGTCACGCCGGAGGCCGCGGGTTCGAGTCCCGTCACTCCCGCCATCTACCCGCCCAAGACCAACCGGGCAGGCGGGGTCCGGAATAAAGAAGTCCCGATAGAGGACGACGCAATGGACGCACTGCTTCTTGAGTACCTGCCGATTTTGGTTTTCCTCGGCATCGCCGGGGCCCTGACAGGGGTCATTGTCCTCTCATCCTTTATTGTCGCCCGGCAGCATCCGAACGTGGCCAAGACATCGGCCTATGAATGTGGGTTCGACGCTTTCGAGGACGCCCGTCACAAGTTCGACGTTCGCTTTTACCTTGTCGCCATTCTGTTCATCATCTTTGATTTGGAAGTGGCCTTTCTTTTTCCCTGGGCCATTACCCTTGGGAAAATAGGAGTGTTCGGTTTTTGGTCGATGATGATTTTTCTGGCAATCCTGACCATCGGCTTCATATACGAATGGAAGAAGGGAGCCCTTGAATGGGAGTAAACCCCAATCCTGTCAAAGATCGCCCAACGGACCTTCCCCCCGGCGCCACGCAAGACGCGCTTCTCGAACGCGTCAGCGGACAACTCAAGGACAAAGGGTTTGTTCTGGCCAACCTGGATAACTTGGTGAACTGGGCCCGGACTGGTTCAATTTGGCCGATGACCTTCGGACTGGCCTGCTGCGCCGTTGAAATGATGCACACCTATGTCAGCCGTTACGACCTTGACCGGTTCGGCATTTTTCCCCGGCCCAGTCCCCGGCAGTCGGATGTCATCATCGTCGCCGGTACCCTGACCAATAAAATGGCGCCCGCCTTTCGCAGGGTCTATGACCAGATGGCGGAGCCGCGCTATGTCATTTCCATGGGATCGTGCGCCAATGGGGGAGGGTACTATCATTATTCCTATTCGGTGGTTCGCGGTTGCGACCGCGTTGTTCCCGTGGACGTGTATGTCCCTGGGTGCCCGCCCACGGCGGAAGCTCTTTTGTACGGCATACTGCAATTGCAGAAAAAGATAAAACGAACCGGAACACTTTGGCGTTAAAGTGGAGTTGAACGGCTGCAGCGGAGCCGTCGAAAGAATATGAACTCAGCCCTTCAGGAACTTGGGGAATACATTGCCGTTGCGCTTCCTGACGAAGTGCTTGCAACGGAAATCAAGGTTGATGAACTTATCATCACCGTCGAACGGGGAAGTATCGTCAAGGTACTTACCCTTCTGCGGGATGACGTTAACTGCCGTTGCAAAACCCTGCTTGATATTTGCGGCGTAGATTACCCGGGCCGGGAACAAAGGTTTGATGTCGTCTATAACCTGCTCAGCCCGTTTCACAATCACCGGGTGCGGGTCAAGGTACGGACCGACGAGGAATCCCCTGTTCCGTCGGTCGTCGGCGTTTTTAGTTCGGCAAATTGGTATGAGCGGGAGGTATGGGATCTTTATGGCGTACTTTTCGTGGATCATCCGGACCTGCGCCGCATCCTGACCGACTATGGGTTTGAAGGTCATCCTTTGCGCAAGGACTTTCCCCTGACCGGGTATGTGGAAATCCGCTACGACGATGAAAAGAAGCGCATCGTCTACGAACCGGTAAAGCTGCCCCAGGAGTTCCGTACTTTCGATTTTCTCAGT
>JAJRSS010000171.1 GCA_024278615.1 Alphaproteobacteria bacterium | reverse complement strand
TGGCGGCAACGGCGGCGGTGGCGGCGGCGGCGGCGGCGGCGGCAACGGTGGCGGCAACGGCGGCGGTGGCGGCGGCGGCGGCGGCGGCAACGGTGGCGGCAACGGCGGCGGTGTTAGCAGCATTGGCGGCAGCATTAACAGCAAGGACGGCGGCTGGGCCGGTTGATGAATTTTGGCGCCGTCGCCCGGCTTCTAGGATACGGAAGCAAGCTCAGGAAGCGGGTCCCCCACCTCTTGGTCTTCGCGGGGGTGGCGGCGCTCTACCTTTCCGGGGGGCTGAATTTCGTCGAATACCGCTTGACTGACCTACGTTTCCAGCTCGCCCAGCGCGACGCCGGCGGCGGCCTCGTTCTCGTCGAAATCGACCCGGCGAGCTTGCAGGAGATCGAGGTTTGGCCTTGGCCGCGCGGCCTTTACGCGGTGGCGCTGGACAAGCTTCTCGCCGCGGGGGCCCGGCGGGTCGCCTTCGACGTGGACTTCAGCACCCCTTCCGTGCCGGAAGAAGACCGAAGGCTCGAAAAGGCATTGGCCCGCTCGGACGGTAAAGCCATTCTTCCGGTGTTCAAGCAATTCTCGTCGGCCGGCGACGGCGGGCGCCGCCTGACGCTTTCGGTCCCCATCGCCGAGTTCCGTCAACATGCGCGCCTGGCCTTCATCAACGTACGGCCGGAAGCGGACGGCCTGGTCCGGCGCATGGCCGTGCGCGAGAGTTGGGATGGGCGGGAACTGCCATCGCTGTCCGCCAGCCTGGCCAACGCCGCCGACGCCCGGTTCGGTTCGTTTTACCTCGATTACGGCATCCGCCCGTCGTCGATCCGCCGCATTTCTTTCGTCGACGTCCTGCGCGGAAATTTCGATACCGCCGCCGTCGCCGGCAAACAGGTCCTTATCGGCGCCACCGCGGTGGAACTCGGCGACCAGTTGGCGGTCCCCGTTCACCGTGTGGCCGCCGGTCCGCTGATCCAGGCCCTGGCCTATGAATCCCTGGCGCTAGGACGGGCCATGTTGCGGATTGCGCCGTTACCGGTCCTCTTTGTCGGGTTCCTGCTGGCGTTTTTCCTCGGACCTCAACTCGCCGAATGGTCATGGCGCCGCGGCTTGGCCGTCGTTCTTTCGGCCTCCGCCGTTCTCTGGCCATTGACGCTCGCGGTGCAGGCCTTGGCGCCGGTCCTGCTCGATATCACGCCGTGGATCCTCGTGATCCTGCTGACTTACGCCGTCGCCCTGGTCAGCCGTGTCGACCAGCAGGCGGTGCGCCTGTTGTTTCAGAGCATCGATATCCGGCGCAATGACGTCATGATGCGCAACGTCGTGGAAAACAGCTTCGACGGTATCGTCACCATGGACGGCCAGGGCATGATCGAGTCGATCAACATCGCCGCCTCCAGGATGTTCGATTATCCGCCCGGCGAAATCGTCGGCCGGCACGTCGGCCTTCTAGTTTCCGGGTTGAGCGAAGAGAGCCGGGACAAGGATCTGTCCAATACGCTCAAGGTCGGCCGGGGACCGCACGAGACGGAGGGGCGGCGCAAAGGCAACATGGTCTTTCCCATGGAAACGGCGGTCACCGAGATACGGACGGACAACCGCCGGCATTTGACCGCCTTCGTCCGCGACATCACATTGCAAAAAAAGCGGCAGCAGGCGCTGGAACATCAGGCCCTGCACGACGCCTTGACCGGCCTGCCCAACCGCACGCTGCTTTTCGACCGCCTGGAAAGCGCCATCGCCTTCGCCCAGCGGACGAATAATCCGCTCGCGGTACTGCTCATCGACCTTGACCGCTTCAAGGAGGTCAACGATACCCTGGGGCACCACATGGGGGACATCTTGCTGAAGCAGGTCAGTTCGCGCCTCCAGGGACATATGCGGAAATCGGATACGGTGGCGCGGCTCGGCGGCGATGAATTCGCCCTGCTGCTGCCGCAGACAGCCGATCTCGAGACCGCCCGCCGGCTGGCCGGCAAGATCCTCCGGGCGCTTGAAAAGCCGTTCAAGCTGCCGGAACTCACCCTCGATATCAGTGCCAGCATCGGCATCGCCATGTTCCCCCAACACGGAGACGAGGCCGCCGGTCTCATTCAAATGGCCGACGTGGCAATGTACACGGCCAAGCAGGACCAGTCCGGTTTTGCCGTCTACGACGCCGAGAAGGACCAAAACAGCGTCCGCCACCTGACCCTTTCCGGCGAGCTGCGCCGCGCCATCGAGGGCGGGCAACTGGTCCTTCATTACCAGCCCAAGGTGAGCCTGGAGAAAGGCCGGATCGTCGGCGCCGAGGCGCTGGTGCGTTGGCAGCACCCGAAGCACGGCTTCATGCCGCCGGACGAATTCATCGGGCTGGCCGAGCAGACCGGATTGATCAGGCCGCTGACCTTCTGGGTGCTCGATACAGCGGCCCGCCAGTGCGCCGAGTGGCGGCGCGACGGACTGGAGATCGAGGTGGCGGTCAATCTCTCGGCCCGCCATCTGCAAGACCTGGAACTGCCGGACCTGGTCGGCCAGGTAATTGAAAAATGGGGCCTGTCACCGGACTGGCTGGCCTTGGAAGTTACCGAGAACGCGATCATGCTTGACCCGGAGCGGGCGATGAAGGTCATCGAAGATCTTGACGCGCGCGGCATCCGCCTCGCCATCGACGACTTCGGAACCGGCTACTCCTCGCTCGCCTACCTCAAGGACCTGCCGGCGGACGAACTGAAAATCGACAAGAGCTTCGTCCTCGACATGGATAGAGACAAGAGCAACCTGATGATCGTCGAATCGACCATAAACCTGGCGCACAGCCTGGGACTTACGGTCATCGCGGAAGGAATCGAGACCGAGGAAGTGTGCGAACGGTTGGCCGCGCTCGGTTGCGACCTCGGACAGGGGTACCTTTTCAGCCGTCCGCTTGCCATTGCGGAATTCAACCGGTGGTTGGCGGAATCGCCCTGGGGTCTATGCGTGGACCCGCCCCGCAAGAGGGTCGCCGCCGGCGGGTGAACCCGGCGGCGATTAACGCCGCCCGACCTTGATCGACCCCTTATTCAGTTTCCTGTCCGCCGCCGTCCGTCCGTGTTTTCCGGATTCATTCGGGGCACATTTCAGCAGCCAAAAGCGTATGCCATTGGAAATATCGGCCTTCCCTACGGGAAAAGAACGCCAGCTTTGGGCACTCTGGAATACCAGGGACCCAATCTCCGCCCACATCCGCATAGTACAGCGTATTTTACAAGTTTGATATATCAGGGGAAAGGAAAGCCCTCGGACGGGGTCCTTTGAATTTAGAAATTACCCGTCTTCTTGATCAGATCCCCGGCCCTTCCTACCGCCGCCGGATGGATTTGGGAATTGATCAATTTTCAGACTATACCCGTATCTAGAATAGCGTATATTTTTGCCTGGGACGAACGGCCCCGTTCGTCCCCGCAGCCTTGAGGGAGCTTTCGTCCATGTCTTTTCTCACCATTGGGGCGCTTGGATTCGGCGCTCTTCTCGGCGCCTTTCTGGCCGCCAACGCTGTCGATACGGGGATTCTCGCGTACGGACTATTGCTGGTCGTGTTTTGCGTGGTGGGTGTTTTCTGGGTCATGCGCCGCGGTGACGACACCGGCGGACCGGCCGACCCAAACAGCGCCATTCCTTATAACGACGCCGTCGTGCGGGCCGGAGTCATCGCTTCCACTTTCTGGGGCGTGGTCGGCTTTCTGGCCGGGCTGGCGATTGCCCTGCAACTGACCTTCCCGGTGTTGAATTTCGACTTGCCGTGGACCAATTTCGGCCGACTCCGCCCGCTGCATACGTCAGCGGTGGTTTTCGCCTTCGGCGGCAATGTCTTAATCATGAGCTCCTTTCATATCGTGCAGCGCACCTGCCAGGCCCGCCTTGCCGGCGGCTGGGCGCCGTGGTTCGTGTTCTGGGGATATCAGTTGTTCATTATCATGGCGGCAACGGGGTACCTGTTCGGCATTACCCAGTCCAAGGAATACGCCGAACCGGAATGGTACGTGGATTTGTGGCTGACCGTTGTCTGGGTGGTGTACCTGCTGGTCTTCCTGGGCACCTTGTGGCGGCGGCGCGAGCCGCATATCTATGTCGCCAATTGGTTCTTCCTGGCCTTTATCGTCACCATCGCCCTCCTGCATATCGTCAACAACCTGGCCATGCCGGTAAGTTTCTTCGGCGTTAAAAGCTATTCCCTGTTCGCCGGCGTGCAGGATGCGCTGACCCAGTGGTGGTACGGGCATAACGCTGTCGGTTTCTTCCTCACCGCCGGGTTCCTGGGTCTGATGTACTATTACGTGCCGAAACAGGCACAACGTCCGGTGTATTCTTACCGGCTGTCCATCGTCCATTTCTGGAGCCTGATCTTCCTCTACATCTGGGCCGGGCCGCATCACCTGCATTACACGGCGCTGCCCGATTGGGCACAGACCCTGGGCATGACGTTTTCGGTGATGCTGTGGATGCCCAGTTGGGGCGGCATGATCAACGGCCTGATGACGCTTTCCGGCGCCTGGGACAAATTGCGCACGGACCCGATCCTGCGGATGTTGGTAATGTCCATCGCCTTTTACGGGATGAGCACCTTCGAAGGCCCGCTGATGGCCATCAAGGCCGTCAACGCGCTCAGCCACTACACGGACTGGACCATAGGCCACGTGCATTCCGGCGCACTCGGCTGGGTCGGCATGGTCAGTTTCGGCGCCATTTACTTCCTGGCGCCCCGGATGTGGAACCGGTCGCGCCTGTATTCGGTCAGGTTGGTATCCACCCACTTCTGGCTGGCGACCATCGGCATCATTCTCTACATCACCGCCATGTGGGTATCCGGAATCATGCAGGGCCTGATGTGGCGGTCTTATGACTCGCTGGGTTTCCTGGAATATTCCTTCGCCGAGACGGTCGCGGCCATGCATCCGTTCTATCTGATCCGGACCATCGGCGGCGGCTTTTTCGTCGCCGGCGCGCTGGTCATGGCCTACAACGTCTTCCGCACGGCCCGGGGGGATTTGCGCGAGGAAAGGCCTTATGAATCCGAACCCGTGCCGGTCCCGGCATAACTAGGAATCGAGCCATGTTTAGCCATTCAACACTTGAAAAGAACTCGATCCTGATGCTGATCGGAATCCTGATCGTGGTATCCATCGGCGGCATCGTTGAAATCGCGCCGCTGTTCTACCTGGAAAGCACCATCGAAAAGGTCAAGGGCATGCGGCCCTATACGCCGCTGGAACTGGCCGGACGCAACATCTACATCCGCGAGGGGTGCTACAACTGCCACAGCCAGATGGTGCGCCCGTTCCGCGACGAGATCGACCGCTACGGACCCTACAGCCTGGCCGCCGAAAGCATGTACGACCACCCGTTCCAGTGGGGCTCGAAACGCACCGGACCGGACTTGGCCCGCGTCGGCGGCAAGTATTCCGACAATTGGCACCGCGAACACCTGAGCGCGCCGCGGAGCGTAGTGCCGGAATCGGTCATGCCGGGGTATCCGTTCCTGATGGACAACCCGGCCAAGATCAACGACATCGCCGGTCACCTGAAGGCCAACCGGGCGGTCGGCGTGCCCTACACCGACGCCATGATCGCCAGCGCGGCGGCCGACATCGTGGCGCAGGCCGATCCCGACTCGGACGGCGCCGAGGCGCTGGTCGAACGCTATCCGAAGGCCCAGGTCCGCGATTTCGACGGCCGGCCCGGCCAACCGTCGGAGATGGACGCCTTGATCGCCTATCTGCAGATGCTCGGTACCCTGGTTGATTTCAGCGCCTACAAGGCGCAAGAGAACCTGAGGTAGGAGACCGCCAATGACATACCAGGACATTTCCTATTTCGCCCAGACGTGGGGTCTTCTCTATCTGATTATCCTGTTCGTCGGCATGTTGATTTACGCCTTTCGGCCCTGGGCCAAGAAGAAATTCGACAACGCCGCCCTGATCCCGTTCAAGGAGGACTGACAGATGGCGGGCCAAAAGGACATTGACTCCATATCCGGAATCGAAACCACCGGTCACGAATGGGACGGGATCAAGGAACTGAACAATCCCCTGCCCCGCTGGTGGCTATGGATTTTTTGGGCCTGTGTGGTGTGGTCGGTCGGCTACTGGATCGCCTATCCGGCGTGGCCACTGATTACCGGCTATTCCAAGGGCCTACTGGGATACAGTTCGCGCGCCGATGTCGCCGCCGAGGTCGCCGCCGCGAAACAGGATCAGGCCGTCTTTCGGGCGAAGCTGGAAACCGCGTCCCTGGAACAGATCCGCACCCAGTCGGATCTTTTGGAATTCGCGCTGGCCGGCGGCCGCTCGGCGTTCAACGTCAACTGCTCGCAATGCCACGGTTCGGGTGCGCAGGGATTCACCGGCTATCCCAACCTCAATGACGACGAGTGGCTGTGGGGCGGCTCGCTTGCCGACATCCGGAAAACCATCACTCACGGGGTACGCAACGACGAAGACGAAGACGCCCGTACCTCCGACATGCCGGCTTTCCTGCGCGACGAGATACTGACCCAGCCGGAGGTGGCGGATGTCGCTGAATTTGTTCTCAAGCTGTCGGGCCAGGACCACGACCCGGACAGGGCTGGGCGCGGGGCGGTTGTTTTCGCCGAACAATGCGAGCCCTGTCACGGCCAGGACGGCGGCGGCGACCCGGAAGTGGGCGCGCCGGCATTGAACAATGCCCTTTGGCTTTACGCCGGTGATCGGGACACCATTATCGAAACCGTTTCCTACAGTCGCCGCGGCGTCATGCCGGCGTGGGGCAGGATTCTCGACGAGGTGACCGTCAAACAGCTCGCCGTTTATGTTCATTCACTGGGTGGCGGCCAATAATCGGGTGACCCGCACAAGGGTAACTCACCAATGAACCACCAAGGCCCAACCCCCAAACCGGTGGGCGATATCGATCGCTTTGACGTAAAGCCGGTCAACAAGAAGGGGAACCGTTCCCTTTACAAACCCCGCAAGCGGATTCACCCGAAGCGGATCAAGGGTGCGTTTCGCAACTTCAAGTGGCTGGTCATGGCGGTGACGCTGGGTATTTACTACCTCACGCCGTGGATCCGGTGGGATCGCGGCCCCGGCGCGCCGGATCAGGCGGTGCTGATCGATTTCCCGGCGCGGCGGTTTTACTTCTTCTTCATCGAAATCTGGCCGCAGGAAATCTATTTCATCGCCGGCCTTCTGATCCTGGCCGGCATCGGGCTGTTCCTGGTGACCAGCCTATTTGGGCGCGCCTGGTGCGGCTATAGCTGCCCACAGACGGTGTGGGTGGATTTGTTTCTGGTCGTCGAGCGGGCGATCGAAGGCGACCGTTCGGCCCGCATCCGGCTCGACCAGGCGCCGATGAATGCATCCAAGGCGGCCAAACGCATCGCCAAACACGCCATCTGGCTGCTGATCGCGGCTGGCACCGGCGGCGCCTGGATATTTTATTACGCCGACGCGCCGACCCTGGCCATCGACCTGGTCACATGGAAAGCCCCGCCCGTCGCTTACATCACCGTCGCCGTGCTGACGTTTACCACCTATACGCTGGGCGCGCTGATGCGCGAACAGGTATGCACCTATATGTGCCCGTGGCCGCGCATCCAGGGCGCGATGATGGACGAGGAATCGCTGACCGTAACCTACCGAGCCGACCGGGGCGAACCACGCAAGCCCTTTCGCAAGGGCGAGACATGGGAAAACCGGGGCGACTGCATCGACTGCAACGCCTGCGTGGTGGTTTGCCCCATGGGCATCGACATCCGCGACGGGCAGCAGTTCGAATGCATCACCTGTTCGCTGTGCATCGACGCCTGTGACGAGGTTATGAACCGCATCGGCCGGCCTCGTGGCCTGATCGATTACGATTCCCTGGCCAACGCCGAACGGCGCGCCCAGGGCCGGACCGGCGCGATCCGGTTCTTCCGCCTCCGCACGCTGATTTATCTGGCTATCCTGGCGCTGGTCGGCGGAGTGATGCTGACGGCGCTGTTGACCCGGTCGGACACGCAGATCAACGTCCTGCGCGACCGCAACCCGTTGTTTACGCGTCTTTCGGATGGCTCGGTGCGCAACGGATACACCTTCAAGGTTCTCAACAAGGCCCGCGCCCAGCGCACCTTCGTCATTTCGGCGGATGGCATCGACGGCATCACGCTGGGACTGGTCGGCTCCGATAACCTGAACGACAACACCCCTTACGTCACCGTCAAGCCGGACCGGGTCCAGAGTTTCCGTCTGTTGGTCACCGTGCCGGGCGGCTCCCTGTCCGATGAGTCCCACGATATCCGGTTCATTCTGGAAGATATCAACACTGGCAAGACCGCCACCTACGACAGCATTTTCCGGGGGCCGGAATGACCGGCGGGCGACCCATTACCGGGCGCATGGCGTTGGTCGGAGTGCTTGTCTTTTTCGGCGTCATCTTCGCCGCCAACGGGGCGCTGGTGTTCTTCGCGCTGGACAGCTGGCCGGGCCTGACCACCGACAACGCCTATGAAGAGGGCCTCGCCTACAACCGCACGCTGGATTCCGCGGCGGCCCAGGCGCGGTTGGGATGGACCAGCGCCGTTGTCTTCACACCGGCGGAAAAGAAGGAAAACGGTCCCTGGACCGGACAACTCCGGCTCCGCCTGACGGGCCGGGGTGACATCCCGGTGACGCGGCTGGACGCCCGCGCCCGGTTCCGCCGCCCGGTCAAGGAAGGCTTTGACGTGACGGTCACGCTCGAAGAAGTGGCGCCAGGACAGTACGCCGCGCCGGTGGCGCTGCCGCTGGCCGGGCGTTGGTATGCGGACATCGACGTTCGGCGCAGTGGAGCGACCGTCTACCGCATGCGCCATAAGCTGATGGTAACGCCATGACCGCGCCCGACGACCTCGTCCCGGCGGCCCCGGCGATCGACACGCCGCCTGACCAAGAACCCTATCCGGTACCCTTTGTCATTGAACTGCCGGGCGGCCTGCGGCGGCTTCATCTGATGGTCGAAAACATTCATTGCGCCGCCTGCATCCGGCGCATCGAAACCGCGCTGCTCGCCATGTCCGGCGTGACCCACGCGCGGGTCAACATGAGCACCCGGCGGCTGGTCTGCGAATGGCGAGACACCGAGACATCGGCCAGCGCCATCATCGAACGCGTCGAGGCGCTGGGTTTTCCGGCGGCGCCCTTCGATTCCGGGCGGACAGAACAAACCGGCGCCGGCGAGGAACGCCGCCTGTTGATGGCCTTGGCCGTCGCCGGGTTCGCCGCCGGCAACGTAATGCTGTTGTCGGTGTCGGTGTGGGCCGGGCACGCCGGCGGCATGGGCGACGCCACGCGCACCCTGTTCCACTGGATTTCGGCGCTCATCGCGCTGCCCGCCGTGGCCTATGCCGGACAACCCTTTTTCCGTTCCGCCGCCTCAGCGCTGCGTTCGGGCGCGCTGAACATGGACGTGCCCATTTCACTGGCCGTCCTTCTCGCCGCCGCCATGAGCCTGTACCAGACCATCGAGGGCGGCGAACATGCCTATTTCGACGCCTCGGTGACACTGCTGTTTTTCCTCCTGGTCGGGCGTTACCTTGACCACCGGGCGCGGGCCAAGGCGCGCTCGGCGGCGGAACAACTGCTGGGGTTGGCCGCCGTCACGGCGCAGGTCATCGACGCCGACGGCCGCCAACGGCCCGTGGCGGTGTCCACCCTCAGGCCCGGCATGATCGTCGCGGTGGCCGCCGGGGAACGGATTCCGGTGGATGGCGACGTGATCGAGGGAATCAGCGATGTCGATACCAGCCTGGTCACCGGCGAAAGCCTGCCCTGCCCGGTAACCGCCGGAACCAAAGTATTCGCCGGAACGCTGAACCTGTCGCAGCCGGTCCAGGTGAGCGTGCGGGCCGCCGGCGAAGGCACGCTGCTGGCCGAAATCGTGCGCCTGATGGAAGCCGCCGAACAGGGCCGCGCCCGGTATGTGCGCATCGCCGACCGCATCGCGCGCCTCTACGCGCCAACGGTTCACATCCTGGCCGCGTCGACCTTCCTGGGATGGTGGCTGGTCGTCGGGGCCGCATGGGACCAGTCGCTGATGGCCGCCGTCGCGGTGTTGATCATTACCTGTCCCTGCGCCATCGGCCTGGCCGTGCCGGTGGTTCAGGTGGTGGCGTCGGGGCGCCTGATGCAGCATGGCGTGCTGTTGAAATCGCCCGACGGGTTGGAGCGGCTGGCGCAGGTGGACACCGTCGTTCTCGACAAGACCGGCACCCTGACCACGGGCCGGTTGAGCCTGGTGAACGAAAACCATATGGACTCCGGTGACCTGGCGCTGGCCGCCGCCATCGCCACCCGGTCAACGCACCCGGTGTCCAAGGCCCTGGTCGAGGCCGCCGGGGGTCTCGCCCTGCCCAGCCCGGAAAGCGTCAGCGAAGTGCCGGGACAGGGCCTGTGCGCCGTCCTGAACGGCGAGGATATCCGCCTTGGGCGGCGCCAATGGTGCGGTGTCGCCGACCGGCCCGAAAGCGGTTCCGGGACCGAATTGACCGGCACGGAAATCTGGATGACCCGGCCGGGGCGGCCCGCGCGGCGCTTTGTTTTCGCCGACACCCTGCGCCCGGACGCCCTCGCCGCCATCGAGGACCTGCGCGGTCTGGGGCTGCGGCCGATCCTGTTGTCCGGCGACCGCGCCGATGTCGTCGCCGATGTCGCCCGTCAACTGGGCATCAGCGATTTTCAGGCAGAGGTCCTGCCTGACGAAAAGGTCGCCCGGTTGCAGGCCCTGGCCGACGAAGGCCGCCGGGTGCTGATGGTCGGTGACGGGCTCAACGACGCGCCGGCCCTGGCCACCGGGTTCGCGTCCATGTCGCCGGCCGCCGCCGCCGACGTCAGCAAGACCGCCGCCGACATGATTTTCCAGGGGCAGAACCTGGCTCCGGTTCCGGCAAGCATCCGCACGGCCCGTTTCGCCGACCGGCTGGTGCGGCAGAATTTCGCCATGGCGTTTTTGTACAATTCCATCGCCGTGCCCCTGGCCGTGGCCGGGCTGGCGACGCCGCTGATCGCCGCGGTGGCGATGTCGAGCAGTTCGCTGATCGTCACCCTCAACGCGTTGCGGCTGCGGCTGCTAGCGTGGAAGGCCGGCTGAGATGGGAGCATTGATTTTCCTCATTCCCGCCGCCCTGTTTCTGGGCCTGCTGGGGCTCGCGGCCTTTGTCTGGGCGCTGAAAAAAGGCCAGTTCGAAGATCTGGACGGCGCCGCCATGCGCATCCTGCTGGACGACCCGAAACGGGACCCCGGCGAGGACGAAACCGACCCTTAAGCCCTGACCCCACCACGCGAAACGCGATAATCGATGCCAATGTGAACTGGTGAAGCGGGCAAAGCGTCCGAACCGACCGGCACACGTGAGGTGACCCTGCATTGTTGGACAGTTTGGCCGCGAAGTTATGTTGTTCCGATGTCTGATCATGCCGCCAGGACCGCGGAACCCCCGGAAGAGCGGAGGGGAGGAATAGTTCGGGCGTATTTGCATATGCGCCCGCTATCGTTGGGGCATGGAAGACCCGGATATCGGCGGACGATCCCGGTGTACGAAGTGCGGCCGCAAGGGCGGGGATACCCAGGTGGTGGCATTGAGGTGGTAAAGACGATCTCCGACCTCGGCGCCTGCCGCCCGGCCCATGAGCCAGCTATGCCGCCTTGCGCCTGCGCCTGATCCCCGCCAGACCCGCCAATCCCACACCGAACAAGAGCAACGTTGAAGGCTCCGGCACCGACGTCACCGTCCAAACACCGGGATCACTCAGAACCTTGCCTACGTCGTGGGTAAAAGTTCCCAGGCAGGGATCGGGAGTCAAACTCGCGGGATCGCAAATTCGTATAACCCCAAAATCCACCGGAAGGCCACTGTTACTCGTAATGATGGTGCGGTTATAAATCAATGCAGGGAAAGGGTAGTTTATGGCTAACTCAATGCCCCAGATGAGGGGTAATCCGTTAACGTCAGTGGAAAGAAAGAAACCCGCGGTTGAAGTGTTGGTGTGGTCCAGGGTCTGGCGTCCGTCGTTGAAGCTAAAGCTCAAGACCAAGGCGCTGATGTCGGTAGAAGCGGAAAGATTCAGCAGAGGGGCCACCACGGTGAAGCTTCCCGTGACCGACATCGTCGTATCGTAGCTTCCGGCCGGAGGATTGTCGTTTGTAATCTCGTTAAAGTTATTCCCGGTGTAGGAATAAATCGCCAGGGCCTTCGCCGGGGAGGATGTCATGCCGAGCGCGGCGAACCCGAATAAAGCGATGAACGCGAACGATTTGAGCTTTTGCATTTCGTAGTTTCCTCCATTGCCCTCCTTGCCGAGCGAGGCGACCGCGACGACGCGCAGCACACACGGCATCCAGCGTTTTTCCAGCAAAAACCATACCAATTATGCGATTATTCATGTTTTCATTGGATTGTGCGGTTTTCTGGATCAATACCAGGTCGCAGGTGTAAAGATTCCTGACAGGAAAAACACCTGTCCACGGCAATTTTCCCGGGAACGGAAGTGATATTCGCACCATAAATATTTTAGAATCAGTGGGTTAAGCAACCATGGCCGCAGGTATCCGCAGGTGTAAAAAATCCTGACAGATTTATACCGTAAATTGGACGCTCACCCATGACCGCCACCTTCAATACTCACCTCTCCGCCCGCTTGCTGATCGACAAGCACGGTGGCGAGGCCCCAATCCACCGCCATGCGCAGGCCGATGGGCTGCTGGAAGCCGAAGTTATGGACGGGGTAGCCGCCTGGAAGCGGACAATCCGGACACCTGAAAAGTGACGGTTTCCGCCTGCCCAATTTCGCATTAATTTCGTACGCAGAACGAAAGCCGCCATCATGGGCGGCTAAGTCATTGAAACCCTTGGCGTCCCCTACGGGATTCGAACCCGTGTTGCCGGCGTGAGAGGCCGGTGTCCTAGGCCTCTAGACGAAGGGGACCCGAGGCTTGCGCGATCGCCGTATTAAGGGGGAAAGCAGGGCCGCCATCAAGCACTTTAGCCCCCTCATGCCCTCTCATGCCCCCGTCGGGCCCCTTCAAGCTTGGGCCTCTCCCCCGTCATGGCCCCCGTCATGGCCCCCGTCATAGGCCTCGGCATGGTTTAGGGCGGCCTTGAGGAAAGCGTCCACGTCGGCGGAACGGGTATTGAAGGCGGTGATCAGGCGGATCAGGGTTTCGCCCTGACTGGCCGTCCACAGGTAAAATTCAAACCCATCCTTCTTCAGGCCGTCGATCACCGGACCGGGCAGGACGACGAACAGTTCGTTGGCTTCCACCGGGTAGGAGAACCGCGCGCCGGGCACCTTCATCAGCCCGGTGGCCAGCCGCACCGCCATGGCGTTGGCGTGCCCGGCCCAATGGAGCCAGCGGCCGTCGTGCAGGTAGGCGTCCCACTGGGCGGCAATAAAGCGCATTTTGGAAAACAGGTGCCCGCCCCGCTTGCGCCGGAAGGCGAAGTCCTTGGCCAGGGCCGGCTCGAAGATGACCACCGCCTCGGCGGCCAGGGCGCCGTTCTTGGTGGCGCCGAAGGAAAGCACGTCGACGCCGGCCCGCCAGGTGATATCGGCCGGCGCGCAACCCAGGGACTGGACGGCGTTGGCGAAACGGGCCCCGTCCATGTGCACCCCCAGGCCCGCCTTGCGGGCCACGGCGGTGACCGCCTTGACCTCGTCCACCGTGTAGACGGTTCCCGCCTCGGTGGCCTGGGTAAGGGTGATCGCCGCCGGCTGCACCGCGTGAACCCCGTTGTTGGTGCGCGACAACGCGTTTTCCAGGTCGGCGACGGTGATTTTCCCGTCGGCGCCTTCCAGGGGCAGCAGCTTGGCGCCGCCGGTGTAAAACTCGGGGGCGCCGCATTCGTCCACATTCATGTGGGCTTCCGCCTGGCAGTACACGGCGCCAAAGGGCGGCGTCATCACCGAAAGGGCGAGCGCGTTCGATGCCGTGCCGGTGGCGAGCAGAAATACGGCGGCTTCGGCCTCGAAGACCTCGGCGATCTTCTTCTCCACCTTGCGGGTCAGGCCGTCGTTGCCATAGGGCATGGCGGCACCCTGGTTGGCGGCGGCGATGGCGGCGAGGATTTCCTCCGCCGCCCCGGTGGTGTTGTCGCTGGCGAAATTCACGGATTATCCTTTTCAGCCTGGGATGGGCTCATTTCCACCTGGGTGAAACGGCCGCCGCCGGCGGCCAGGGCGTGGGCGGTGGTGACTTGGGCGCGGCCTTTGTTCACCGCCGTGATCAGCCACACCAGGTCCGGCTCGAAAGCCATCTTCAAATCGTTGGCCGACGGTTCCGCCGGGTGGTCGGGATGGGAATGATAGACGCCGATGATTTCCAAGGCGCCTCCTTGCAGGTCGCGCATCAGGTCGAACCGCACCTGGGGGTCCACCTCGAACCTTTCGCGCCGGTCTCCCTGGGCCACATTGGGGCTTGGCTGGGCGCGGGTGACGACCACATCACCCGAAGGTTCCCGGCGGCCGGCCAGGAGGCCGCAGCATTCCTCCGGATAGGCGGCGGCGGCGGCGGCTTCGATTTCCTCCAGTACCGGCCTGGGCATGACGATCATGGCGTCACCCTGAGGGTGCCCAGCACCCGCCCTTCCGCCACGTCGACGACGATGATCTTGCGGCAGGGCCCATCGGGCCCGACGCTCAGGTACAACCTCGCGCCATCCGGCACCATGTCCGTGACGCCGCACCCCTCGCCAATGGAAACGGCCACTTCGCCGAAAGACGCCGATGCGGGGCCATTGATCTCCATGGGCCGGGTGGCGGTTTTCTGATAGATTCCCACGCCAATGGCGGTCATGCCAAAGATGATCAGGACGCCCAAGCCGATAACGATGCCCTTGAGGGCCTTCATGCCAGCCACCCCAATGTTGCCTCATTATTGAACAAATTCTAAATGCCTGAATCCAACCAAAACCCATCCAACGGGAAGCCGGCCACCACATATACCGTTACCGTACCCGAAGACAAGGCCGGGGCCAGGCTGGACCGGACGCTGGCGGATCTTTTGCCGGATCTGTCACCAGGCCTGTCCCGGACCCGGATCAAGGCGCTGATCGAAACTGGCGCGGTGGCCATCGATGAAGCCGCCGGGACACCGGCCAACGACCCGGCGCAAAAGGTCAGGCCCGGGCAGACGTTCACCATCGATGTTCCCCCGGTGGAAGCGCCGGAACCGATGGCCCAAGCCATTCCCCTGTCGGTGATTTACGAGGACGACGACCTGATCGTAATCGACAAACCGGCCGGGCTGGTGGTGCATCCAGCGCCGGGCAACCGGGACAGGACCCTGGTGAACGCCCTTCTGGCGCATTGCGGGAAAGGGCTTTCGGGCATCGGCGGCGTCGCCCGGCCGGGCATCGTGCACCGGCTGGACAAGGACACCAGCGGCCTGCTGGTGGTGGCCAAGAATGACGCGGCGCACCAGGGCCTGGCCCAACAGTTCGCCGACCACAGCCTGGAACGGGCCTACCGGGCGGTGGTCTGGGGTGTGCCCCGGCCGGCCCGGGGCGAGATTACAGGCAACATCGGACGCAATCCCGCCAACCGCAAGAAAATGGCCATCGTCGCCCGTGGCGGCAAACCGGCCCGCACCCATTACCGAATCGAGCGCACCCTGGGCGCGGGCGGCGGCCCGCCCCGAGCCGGCCAAATGGCGAACCGGGCGGCCGGCTTGGTGGCCAGCGCGGTGGCCAGCCTGGTGGAATGCCGCCTGGAAACGGGACGCACCCACCAGATCCGGGTTCACATGGCCAGCCTCAACCACCCGGTCATCGGCGACCCCCTTTATGGCGGCCGGCGGCCGGCAAGACGGGGAGCAGGATCGATGGCCGGGGTCAGGGCGGCGCTTGCCGAATTCAATCGCCAAGCGCTTCACGCATATTTACTGGGGTTTACCCACCCGATAACGGGTAATCCTGTGCGGTTTAAATCAGAATTACCATTAGATATTAGGTCGCTAATCGATATACTGGAACGAGCTTAGTTTTATCTATATACATGATTGAAACAGTATAGTATTATAGCGCCACTATCGGGGGGTAGCGGCCAAATTCGATAAGCCCAGAAGGTGCCGGTCTTCCTGAAACGTAGAATTTTGGAGGCTTGCCCGATGCCTGGATGCTTCACCAGCCTGGAAATTTCTCCGGAACGCAACCTTTCCCGGTACCTGAACCGAATCCACCAGTTCCCCATGCTGGACCGACAGGAGGAACTGGACCTCGGTTACCGCTGGCGGGACCGCCAGGACCTCGCCTCGGCCGACAAGCTGGTCACCAGCCACCTGCGCTTGGTGGCCAAGATCGCCACCGGCTTCCGCGGATACGGCCTGCCCATGGGCGAGCTGATTTCGGAAGGCAATTTGGGCATGGTGCAAGCGGTCAAGCGGTTCGACCCGGACAAGGGCTTTCGCCTTTCCACTTACGCCATGTGGTGGATCAGGGCCTCGATTCAGGAGTACATCCTGCGTTCATGGTCCCTAGTGAAAATCGGCACCACGGCATCCCAGAAAAAGCTGTTTTTCAACCTGCGCAAGATAAAGGGCCGGATCAAGGCCATTGAGGAAGGGGATTTGACACCCGAACACGTGGCCGAAATCGCTCACCAGCTAAAGGTCAGCGAAACCGACGTCATCCAAATGAACCGGCGCATGTCCGGTCCCGATCCTTCCCTGAATGTCCCCATACATGATGAAATGAACGGCCAATGGCTGGACCGGATGCCATCGGACGCCGAAGATCAGGAAAGCCTGTTGGCGGCGGATCAGGAACTGGGGTCCCGGCGCGAACTGCTGGCCGGCGCCATGACGGTGTTGAGTGAAAGGGAAAGAGACATCCTCACCGAACGGCGGCTGAAAGACGCCCCGTCGACCCTGGAGGTTTTGAGCAGAACCTACGGCATTTCCCGTGAACGGGTCCGCCAGATCGAGGTCCGGGCATTCGAGAAGATTCAACAATCGGTCATGGAAGCGTCGGCGGGGCAGCAGTTGGCCTGCCGATACCAAGGAGCGGCGATAAGGGCCCATGGAGATTTGGCATAAGGCCCGCCGCCTGCCTTTCTCACCCACCTCCCGGCTCTTCCCGCAAGGCCCTGGGCGCCGGGTTCGTTATACGATCCGTCATTGGTGGTACGCTTGATCTTCGCAAAATGGAAAAATTCGCGAATTGAAATTTGTGAATAGCAAATTCCTATTTGCTTATCTTCCTTATCAATTTGAATTTAAGCCATTTTCGATTTTGGTTTGGCGCCGGCCCGCGGCACCTACCTTCGTTTCGGCCTATCTTCGTTGCGCCGGTCCCTTGGCGACGGCATCGCCCCATTCGTCGAGCAGCCGTTTTTGAATGGCGCGCAGCTGGGCGCTTCGCCGCTGCGCGATTACCGTCACGAACGTACTGATGACGGGTGGAATTGCCATGTACAGCATCCAGCCAAAGCCGGCGGCGCCATACATCACCAGCAGCGCGTAGGGATCGGCCAGGATATCGAGAGACCTGGAAAAGGAGTGCGTTGTCGTCCACAACGTGAGCAGGGATGGAAATACGCCGCTGAAATTCATCCCGCCGACACAGAACGGCGCATATTTCTGGGGTGTCCGGTCGACGATCAGCGCAACGATGGTCGGCAACATTCCGACGACCAGGATCATCACCGTCGGCAGCCCGATGGAAATGATGAGAACGCCCAACACAATAAGCCAAAGAGACCTGGACGACCGGCCGCCGGCCTTGCCATCACTTGGCACGGCTTTCATTTTCGCGGTCGCTTTCTTAGCCACGGCTCATCCTTCGGATCCGGTTACCAGATATCCATGATGACAAGAATGGTGATGACCAGCAGGGACACCACGACCGATGACATGGACGCGACCTGCTGACCCAACCTGACCGCCGATTCCGATTGCCCCGCGTCGCTGGCCTCCAGGAGCCTGAATTCTTCCTCGGTGGCGGCATACTCCGCCACGGCCCTATTGAAGTTCGTTTTGTCGCTTTTTCGCCTTTTCTGGTTGTCAATCAATACGAACAGGTCTTCGAGGTTTCCCTGACGCGCCAGTTTGGGTATTTCTTTTTCGATTTCACGCCGGGTCGTACGGCTCTGGTAGGTGGCGACGGCGGGTCCCAGCAGCGACGCCACCCACCCGGCAAGCCCCTTCAACGGCCCGTGTCTCAATCGCCAATGCATTATCGCCAGCATGCTAAGAACCCCGACGATGGAAGTGGCTTCATCCGGGTCGCTGGCGGCGGACAGGTGCGGACCGAGATCGTGACCGAACCGGGCCGCGATGAAAGCCGCCAAGTGACGGTCAATGGGCTTTCTGCTTTGATCCAGGGTTTCCGATACTTCGTCGAGGGTGGGAAGCAGCGATTGGATTTCGGTCACGTACTCCTTGACGACCAGTGGACTTTGACAGGGAAGGTAAGGGTTCAATTCGTACAGGCACCGTTCGATCCCATAGCCCATATCATTGATCTGAATATAGCCCTTGAGTTTCTCGAAGGTTTTCTCCACGGTCGACAGGTCCGGGCTGTGCTCCGTCTGCGCCGCGCACCATATCGCGGGCAGGTTTTCGGCTATAATTTTGGCGACGACCTGGTTGTCGCCACGATGCAGCATTTCCACCGCCAGGGCCGGCCCGAACCCCTCCGGCATGAAGGCGAACCCCCGGTACCGGATCGGCGCCCCCGGATCCAGGATCATGCACAACCTGCATACCAGCAGGTCCGTTCCCCCGGTCTTTTCCCCGTCCGGGGCCCTGACGGTTTCGGCAAGGCTGGCAACCGCTTCGGCCAGGGGAATATCCTTGAGGTTGCGGCGCAGCCAATTTTCAATTTTTCCGTCCTTGGCCACGCTCACGGCTTCGGCCGGGGCGGCGGCCAAGGCGCGGGCCAGCGTTACCGCATTGAAGTAGGTTTGACCGGAAAAATCGAAACCGATTTCGGCGCGGTTTCCGGTCCTTCGCTGCTGGGGCGTCAATTTGCGCCCCTCCAACCAGTAAAGCATGTCTTCCAGGTCCCATGCCGCCATGGAATCGTCATTGAGAATGGCGCGCAAAGGCTCGACCATGGAAACCGCGATGCGCCGGTCACCGCATAAAAACGCGTAGGAGCCAGATTCAATCTTGGAATAAAGCATTTCGTCGTCACTGATACCGGCGACCGGGTTTCCGCCCAGCAGAAGAATCACCATGCTGACTCCAAGCGCATAGAGATCATTCGCCGAAGAACCCGCTCCCCGGCTGGCCGGGACCGCCATCGCCTGATGGATGCGTTCGAATATGATTGGTTGGTCATAGCCCGGCGGCGCGGTTACGCAATCCCCCAGCACCAATTGCTGTTTTTCCGCATCCCTGAAAAACATGTTGTGGGGCCTGATCGACCGATGGCGGATATTCAGGGTATCCAATTCCAGAAGGCCGCTTAGAAGCGGCTCGATGACCACACGGGCCATGTCGTATTCGTTGATTCGTTCGAAACCGGCGTTATTGGCATCCGCAAGCCGGCCACCCAGCGGTTTCTCATAGATGACCAGCATGCATTTTTGGCCCAAGGGGGGCCAATCCGCCGGCCCCCAATCGACAAGCTTCAATACGCCTTCGATTTGTTTACCCTTGAGCGCCGCCATGACCTCGGCCCGTACCGGCATCCCCGGCTGACAGACCAGGGCGAACATCTGCTCCTGGCCGGGCTGTTGGCCTAGCACCGCATAGGCCTTGGCGTGAGGCGAATCAAATTCCGCCAGTGGCGACCCGGGATCGACCACATGCCGGCCATTGAGCAGCGCCTTCCCCACCGGCACCTTTGCTTCACCACCGGCAGGCTTGGCTTCATTGGCGGGGGGCCCGGCACGACCGCCTTCTTCGGGTTTTTCAGGTGCCGCTTCAGCCATGTTCGCCCTTTTTCATAATGGTCAACGGCTTACCGGCAAACGGCGGCGCCGCCATCGCCGTTTTCAACGGCGGTTGGGGAAGCCGAATCGCCACGGGCACCCCCCCGCCGAAAGCGGATGCCCTGGCCCCGAGGGTAGCGGCCAATCCCTTGAAAAATTACTAAGATTTAGGGCTCAGGGGGACGACGGGGTGACCCGCCCTGGCGGTCATCAGTCAGCGAACGGATCCTGGACCAGGATGGTATCTTCCCGTTCCGGGCTGGTCGAAAGCAGGGCGACCGGGGCGCCGATCAGTTCCTCGATGCGGCGGATGTATTTAACCGCCGTTGCCGGCAGGACGGCCCAGGACCGCGCTCCCCGGGTGCTTTCATCCCATCCCTCCATGACCTCGAAAACAGGTTCGACTCGTTCCTGTCTCACCGTCGAGGCCGGCAGGTGGTCCAGCAATTCGCCGTCCACGCGGTAACCCGTGCAAACCTTCAACGCCTTCATGCCGTCCAGAACGTCCAGCTTGGTCAGTGCGATGCCGTGAATACCGTTGACCGTGACCGCCTGGCGCACCAGAACAGCGTCGAACCAGCCGCACCGTCGCGCCCTGCCGGTAACCGTGCCGAATTCCTTTCCCCGCTCGCCCAATCCCCGGCCCACTTCGTCTTCCAGTTCGGTAGGGAAGGGACCGGCGCCGACGCGGGTGGTGTAGGCCTTGGTTATTCCCAGTACGTAGTCAATGGCGCCCGGCCCCTGGCCCGAGCCCACCGCCGCCTGGCCGGCAACTACATTGGAAGAAGTCACGTAGGGATAGGTTCCATGGTCGATGTCCAGCATGGTTCCCTGGGCGCCTTCGAAGAGGATGCGTTTGCCGCCGCGCCGGGCGTCATCCAATTCCCTCCAAACGGTAGTGGCATAGGGCAGAAGCCGGGGCGCCATGGCCTTCAGGTCGGCCAGAATGCCCACCGGATCGGCTTCGGGCAAATTCATGCCGCGCAACAAAGCGTTGTGATGCAGGAGCAGCTTGTCCACCTTGTCGGCCAGCACATCCATATCGGCCAGGTCGCCGACGCGAATGGCCCGGCGGGCGATCTTATCTTCGTAAGCGGGTCCAATACCCCTTCCCGTGGTGCCGATCTTGGCTTTGCCCAAGGCCTCTTCCCGGGCCCGGTCCAGGTTCTGGTGCAGAGGCAGAATAAGCGGCGCGCTTTCGGCGATACGCAGGTTTCGAGGTGAAACGTCGATACCCTGCTTGCCGATATTTTCGATTTCCTTCATCAGCGCCCACGGGTCCAGCACGACGCCGTTGCCGATGAGGGAGACCTTTCCGCCGCGGACCACGCCCGAGGGCAACATGCTCAGCTTGTAGGTGACGCCATCGATAACCAGGGTGTGGCCGGCGTTGTGGCCTCCCTGGAAACGGACAACCACATCGGCCCGTTCCGACAGCCAGTCAACGATCTTTCCCTTGCCTTCGTCGCCCCATTGGGAGCCCACGACCACCACATTCGCCATGTGTTTGTTTTCCTTTTCAGGCCCTCGGTTCAGGTCTTCAATTCTCGAGGGCCACCGTTAACCAAAAGGTGCGTGCACTTCATGCGCGCCGCTTCCTTGCGGATGTCTTCCACCGGGTCCAGCCCAAGAACCGTGTTCCATCCTTCCTTGCGCAAACGGCCCCCTTCTTCCGCCGAAGTGCCCGTGGGCAGAAACAGGCGTCGAGCCGGTTCCGCCGGGGGAAGGGCGCGCAGCAGGGTATCGGTGAATAGCGTCAGGCCCGTAGCCGGTTCGCCATCGCCGCCCGGCCCGTCGGCACGGGGTCCGGCGGCATGGGATCCGGCGGTATAGCGGCCGCCGCTGCCCAGTTCACCCCGCACGTTGAGGGCGAACAGGGTAAAGGTGACGCCGGTGTGATACTCGAAGCCCCGGTTTTCAACCGGATCGACGGTCAGGCTCAACTCCGGCGCGCCGGCCCTGATCCCTTCGACAACGGCCGCCAGGGTATCCCGCTGCCTGGGCCCGTCGCCGGGCAGGTTCAACCGGGCCAGTTTTTCGAGGCTTTCTTCCGCCGGGCCCGACGCCTCCAGCATGGCGGAAAGAATGGCCGCGCCCGTGTTCCCCAACTCGGATTTCAAGGCAACGATACCCGCCGCGTCCTTGCGGTCCAGCGCCGCCCTCAGGTGCGTCACCGTACTGCCATCCAGGCCAAGTCCGGCGCAAACCGCCGGCACCAGGGTCGGCAGGCCCAAGTCCACCGAAAGGCCCTCGACCCCCACTTGGCCCAAGGCGTCCACGGCCGTCAGGATGACCTCCGCATCCGCCGCCGGAGCGGCCGAGCCGATCAGTTCCACGCCGACCTGGCCGAATTGGCGTTCGGGCCTGAGTTGCGACCCCTTGACGCGAAGAACCTGCCCGGCATAGCCCAAACGCAGGGGCCTTGGCGTACCGGCGAGGCGAGTGGTTGCAATGCGCGCTACCTGAAGGGTCATATCGGCGCGAAGCCCCATCATGCGCTGGGACACCGGGTCCATGAGACGGAAAGTATCCGCCGCCATCGCGGTCCCATCGTTGGAAAGCAGGCTGTCTTCGAATTCCAGCAGCGGCGGTTTGACCCGCTGGTACCCACGGGCGGCGAAAGACGCCATCAACCGCTCAACGGTCGCCGCCTCGAATGACGCATCGGGCGGCAGCACGTCGTACATCCCGGCCGGCAGGAGGGCTCTATCTAAGAAATCATTCATGATTGAATTACGCCGCGAAAACTTCGAGACAGACCAGCCGGACGGCCATCCGTCCGGCAAAAACCCCCGGGAGGTTAGTACCCGGATTCCGTCAGAACGGCAAACGGAAATGCGGGATTTCACCCCTTCGGGAATTGGTCATGGGCCGATCCGTAAGCAAAAACCGGGACCGGCTCGCCGGATTTTTTGGGCCGGTTGTCAGGGCAAAGAGTCAGGGCGAGGAGTCAGGGCAAGGCGAAGCGCTGGCTTCTCACGGTTTGGCCCAGGTTGACCACCATGGTCGGCACCATGGCCCGGGTGGTGGCCAGGCTGTCCCCCTGCCCCTGGTCGGCGATGCTCCACCCCTGCCAAAAGCGTTTACCGTCAGCCCGGCTGTCGATGGTGACTTCAAGGCGGACCAGGCTGG
This sequence comes from Alphaproteobacteria bacterium, assembly GCA_024278615.1. Lineage (GTDB taxonomy): Bacteria > Pseudomonadota > Alphaproteobacteria > Rhodospirillales > 2-02-FULL-58-16 > JAJRSS01. Next base: position 2,518 of record JAJRSS010000171.1, on the reverse strand, counting down.
GCGTAACCGTGGAAATTCCACCCCGGCCTTCGTTGAAAACACCGCCGGCATTGCTGTCGAACAGGTTGACCCTGGCTTTCGCCGTTTCGTTGTCGCCGGTGGCGTTGCGCCCTTCCAATTCCAGCAGGGTGCGCCGGCCGCTGTCGGACCAGGCGCCGACCTCTTCCCGTGTTTCAAAGGACAGAACCAGAACGGCATCGCTGCTGACCTGATATCCCTTGGCCTGCAACTGACGCTCGAAATCCTTTTTAATAATCAGGTTGTCGTCGGAATTGTCCAAAGGCCTGACGGCGATCCGCATTCCCGGCGGTAACGGCTTGAAGGCAACCGCATTGAGCAGGACCCCGCCTTCTTCCGTGGCGAAGGCGCCCTGGGCAAGAATGGCCCCGGCGAGAGCGAGAAAAAAACCAAATCGTCTCATGACATGCTTCCTGCCGTTCCAATGCGCTTGTGGCAGTGGAACACGGCTTAAATTGTTCGCCTCCCGGGGGGAATCGGTTTTTCGCCAAACCTTGTTGGCCGAAAGGATGGGTCCTCCGGTCCCGCGTGTCAACATACCCGGAGTACAAATATTAATATCAATCAAACCAAATACTTAAAGGCGTACTTTGAACTACGCCCAAGCCCCGTTTTATAGCTTTTCCACCGTCAAACACCAGATATCCCTGGCGTCCATAATGGGGTAGTGGCCTGAGCAGGGCCTCAAGGGACGGAGCATCGTCGGCGGACACCACCAGCACGGGCCGGCCATCGTTGCGGTAGGTCCATACGCGGGCGGTTCCCTCGCCGGCCACCTGCGGGGGAGGGCCCGGTTGGCGCTTTCCTTCCAGATAAGCGCCAACCTTGGCGGCCGAACCGATGACCAGCAAGGGTGCTTCTGGCAACGGCGACCCCGGGTCCAGGAACCGGGGCGGCGTATCAAGAAGTCCCTTGGCCAGGTCGCGGGCAATTGCCGCCATGGCGGGCCGATCCGTTACAACCACGGTCGCGGCCTGCCCGCTCAAGGTCACATGGCGGAGGATGGGCGGCACCTCCGACGCTTGGAGGCGGCGAAACACATGATTTTCCGGATCGACGAACAGGGCCAGGGGCCGGTCCCCGGTTTCCAGGCGGATCCGGGTCCGCCGCGCGGTGGACTCGACGGTGAACTCCCGGTCACCCTTTTCCGTGCGTACGACCACCGGGAGGCGGAGGACGTAAACAGGTGGCGCCTGCACCACGGTCAGGTCGATGACGTAGCCGGCGGCGCCTTCACCCTTCGCCCGGCTGACCGCCACCGGCCCCAAGGATATGCGGGGCGCGCCTGCCCGGGTCAGCCATTGGGCGAAAAACCCACCTAAATCCCTGCCCGACACCTTTTCGAAGGCCCGGCGCAGGTCATCCCAGCCGGCAGCCTGGAACCGGTGGCGTTTCCACAACAGCCGCAGGCCCGCATCAAAGGTTTGCCGGCTCAGGGTTCGCCGCAGCATGTGAAAAAAGAAGGCGACCTTGTTGTAGCCCACGACCTGGCTGGCATCATGCCCCTTGACCCGGAACTGGCTGGCCGGGCGGTCGCGCTCGACGGGCAAGGCGGCGTAATCCCTGAGCCAGCCCAGGCGCATCTCCCGGCCGGCGCCAGCCTTTCGCCGTTCGGCCAGGGTGTAGTCAGCCATGAAGGTGGTCAGTCCCTCGGCCCAATTACCCCCGGCCCCGTCGATCAACACGCCGTTTCCCCACCAACTGTGGAGCACTTCGTGGCCGAGAGAAGAATGGCGGATAAACGGCAGCCTGATGATCCTTGACCCCATGTAGGTGAGATTGGGATAGCCCAGGCCGACGGGCAACGGGCCGGAGACGACATGAAAAGCGGAATAAGGATATTGCCCAATCCAGCCACCATAGAAATCAAGATATTCCGCAACGCTGTCCAGGTAATCGGCGGCAAGGTCTTGAACCTCGGGAGTGAAGTAGGTTCGCAACCGGATGGAGCCATGAAACCGCTCGGTGACCTGGTAGCGCCCGGCGAGCAGGACCAGCCCCCAGGCCGGCGCCTGGCTGGTAAACACCGCCCGGTACTTGCCTTGTGAGACCCTTTCCGATTCCAACCGGCCCGGCGCCACCGCCCGCCACGGGTCGGGAACTTCTATGCCGAGGCGATAGGTGAATGGCTGATGGCCGAGGCGGGGAAACCAGTCGGAATCTTCGGGCAGGAAACCGCCTTTTGGGCCGATGACGGCCTGACCCGCCACCGTGCCGGCGTATTCGACCACCACCTCATGCTCCGCGCCATTCTCCGCATCCGGACCCAACTCGATCGACCAACGGCCGCCGCCGCCGCCAAGCTGAACCTTTCGGCCATCGACACGCGCCTCCTTGGGCGCCAGCCCAGGCATCAGATTGAACTCAACCGGCCCGGCACCCCTTATCCGCATGCGGTCGGTCGCCGTCAGGTAACCGCTACCCGGATCAAAGAAAACACTGAGGTCGTGGTGAAGGCCGCGGTCATGGGAAGCCGCCACGGGCCCGGCCCAGGCAAGGA
>JAJRSS010000170.1 GCA_024278615.1 Alphaproteobacteria bacterium | reverse complement strand
TCCCGCACCGCCGCCTTGGCATCCAGGGTGACGGTGTCGGCCAGGCCCAACGCCACGATCGTATCCAGGGTTGCCTGGCTGCGGGTGGCGACGGCGATGTGGCCGACCAGGCCGTCCCGCCTGATCACCCGCGCCAGGGATGAGCCGATCAGCCCAAATCCAACAAATGCGATACGTTCGAACAACATTGCACCCAACCTGTTTTACACCGTTTTCCGTTTCACGCACCGGCCTGCGCCGATTGAACGAAGGCCGACAAGGCGTCGACGAACTTCCGCATTTCCGCTTCCCGCCCAATGGTAACCCGCAATGAATCCGGCAACCCGTAGGCATCCATGCGGCGGACGATGACCCCTTGTTTCCTAAGGAAGGCGTCGGCGGCGTGAGCGCCTCGTTCCGGCGCGCCGGGAAATTCCAGCAAAATGAAATTGCCGTAACTGGGGGGCGTCTTGAGTCCCAACCGCCGAACCTGTTCCGTGGTCCACAACCGCCAGGTATCGTTGTGGGCCCGGGCGGTGTCGACGAAGGCAACGTCGCCCAGGGCCGCCAGGCCGGCGGCCTGGGCCGAAGAGGTGACGTTGAAGGGATTGCGCGCCCGGTTGAGCACATCGGCGACGGCGGGCGGACAGTAGGCCCAGCCGAGACGAAGCCCGCCCAGGGCGTAGATTTTCGAAAACGTGCGCGTCGTCACCACGTTCTCCCCGCCGTCCACCAGTTCGACGCCGGTCGAATAATCGTTCCGGGTAACAAACTCGGCGTACGCCGCGTCGATGACCAGCAGCACCCGGTCCGGCAGGCCTTCCCTGAGCCGCCTCACCTGATCCGCCGACAGGCAGGTTCCGGTCGGATTGTTCGGGTTGGCCAGGAACAGGATTCGGGTCTTCGCGCTTACCCGGCCGATCAGGGCATCGACGTCGGCGGTCAGGCCCGTTTCCAGGCGGGCCTCCGGAACGGATACCGGCGTCGCGCCGACCGACCTGGCGGCAATGGCATACATGAGAAAACCGTGCGCCGTATGCATGATCTCGTCACCCGGCCCGGCGTAGGCGCGGCAGAGCAGGCTTATCAGCTCATCCGATCCGGCGCCGCACACGATGCGGTCCGGCTCCAGCCCGTGAAGCGACCCCAACGCCCGCCGCAAATCGCCGCAACCGCCGTCCGGGTAGCGGTGCAGGTCTTCGCCGATACGCCTGTAAGCCGCCACGGCCTTGGGACTGGGCCCCAGGGCGCCTTCGTTCGAGGCCAGCTTGACCACGCGGTCTTGGCCGCTCAAACCGGATTCCCCCCCCACATAGGGGGTGATCTCCATCAGCCCGGGCCGGGGGATTGGGGCGGTCATGGGGACTTCGGCCCAAAAGCCGGTCCCTGGCCGTTTTTACCGGCGTCCAGAGGCATCGAATAACTTCCCAGAAAGATAACCCGTGTTACGGGCGTTTTCAGTGCTCGCCGGAACTTCTGAATTCTGTCGTCCTCTTCGGTTACGAACCCTTCGACCTCGGCCAGGTAGGCGAAGACAGCCGAATTCCTATCGCGCCAGGTACCGATGAATTCGGCTTCCAGCCCCGCCCCGGCCAGGACATCGGCGATTCGGCTTCGGCCCACTTCCTCTTTGGTCTCGATAACCAGGTAGGAACGATCGCGGCCCGTCGGCTCCGGCATTACCGGGCAGACAACCACCGCCTCGACGATTCCGCCCCGGCCGTTACCGCGGCCGATGAACGGCAGGCGGGCGACGATCTTCGGCATGTCCGCCGTCGTCGCCACCAGGCGCGGCCACCAGGGATCTTCCTCCGGCTGCGTAGGAAGCGGCAGGATGCCCAGGGTAACGTCCTGGTTTCGCACGGCTTCAATGATCCGGCGGGTCGACCCTTCGCTGGTCATGGGGGTGAAGGAGCCGTACTGGTCCCGGGCCAGGTCCCAATACCCGCCGTCGTCTTCGGGCTGGTAGACGGCGACGGAAAAGGGGCCCTCGAAGGCCAGGGTGGCGACGATCAGTTCGCGCCAGATGCGGGCCAGTTCTCGGGTCGGAAAGGATCCCGTATGCCGGCTGACAATGCGGTGCAGGATGCGGGCTTCCCGCGAGGGGCGGATTTTGACGGCATCCCCGGACTTGAGGTCGCGAACCCGTTCGACCAGTTCGGTCCGGCGGATAATCAGGTCATCGATCGAATCGTCTATGGCATCGATTTCCCGCCGTACGTCTTCCAGTGATTTTTCCATGCTCATCAAAGGCTTCCAAAAAAAGTGGCGATCAATGGAACAGAAAAAGCCCGGCGACCGATACCGGAACATGAAACCGGGCCAAAATCCGGGCCGGAAACCGGACCAGGGTTCGGAATCCCGCCTGCCAGGGGGGTATCGTTGTCTTCGGCAGGCCCGGAAAACAGGCCCCTGAACGGGCCGACTAGTGATACTGTCCCGGCCCGGCGAAATCAAAGAAAACATTGACACTCCAAGAGCCCCTTCATAGCTATGATGGCCCCGAAACACGGGATTTACAGGTTTACCCCGCCATGACCGCGCCCAGCACCCCCCCGGCCGGACAACCGGAGAGTCAGACGGCCAAACAACAAGATAGGCGAACGGACGGCATTATCCTGCCCGGCCACCGGGTCCAGCTTGCCCGAACCGAGCCCCTGCACCTGGATTGCGGCGTGGAACTATCTGATTTCACCACCGCTTACCAGACCTATGGCACCCTTAATGCGGACCGGTCCAACGCCATCCTGGTATGCCATGCCCTGACCGGTGATCAGTTCGCCGCCGAACCCCACCCCATCACCGGCAAGAACGGCTGGTGGGACATGATGATTGGGCCGGGAAAAACCCTTGATACGGAACGATATTTTGTTATTTGCGCGAACATTCTGGGGGGCTGCATGGGCACGGCGGGACCGCGGGAGATCAATCCGGCGACGGGCAGGCCCTGGAGCCTGGATTTCCCGGTCATCACCATCGGCGACATGGTGCGGGCCCAGGCCTTGCTGCTCGATCACCTGGAAATCGAAAAGCTGTTCGCGGTGACCGGCGGTTCCATGGGCGGCATGCAGGTCCTGGAGTGGGCCTCCCTTTTCCCCGAAAGGGTATTCGCCGCCATGCCCATCGCCTGCGCCGTTCGTCATTCCTCCCAGAACATCGCCCTGCACGAGGTCGGCCGGCAGGCCATCATGGCCGACCCCGATTGGTGCGGCGGCGATTACCTGAACCAGGGAAAGCGTCCCCACCGGGGGCTGGCGGTGGCGCGCATGGCGGCGCACATTTCCTATCTTTCGGAAAAGGCCATGCACCGGAAATTCGGCCGGCGGCTTCAGAACCGCCGATCGGTGACCTATGGGTTCGACGCCGATTTCCAGGTGGAAAGTTACCTGCGTCACCAGGGGATCACGTTTGTCGACCGCTTCGACGCCAACTCGTATCTGTACGTCACCCGGGCCATGGACTATTTCGATCTGGCGGAAAAGCACGGCGGCGTGGTCGCCAATGCTTTCCGCGACACGCCGGTGCGCTTCTGCATCATATCCTTCACCAGCGACTGGCTGTTTCCCACCGAGGAAAACCGCGAGATCGTCCATGCCCTGAACGCGGTGGCGGCGAATGTCAGTTTCGCCGAAATCGAGTCGGACGGCGGCCACGATTCCTTCCTTCTGGACAAGCCGGAATTCCGGCGGGTGCTGGGGGGATTCCTCAACGGCGCCGCCCAGCATCGCGGCCTGCCGACCTGACCGGGTGTCCGCTGATGATGAAGGAACCCGACCGCAAGTCAATCCGCGTCGATCTTCAGGTTATCGCCGACCTGATCAAGCCGGGCTCCCGCGTTCTGGACGTGGGGTGCGGAAACGGCGTCCTTCTGGATTACCTGGCCCAGTTCAAGCAAGTGGATGGCCGCGGCATCGAGCTTAGCAGCGAAGGCGTGAACGCCTGTGTCAGCGCCGGGCTGTCGGTAATCCAGGGCGACGCGGATACGGACCTGAAGGATTACCCGGACCAGGCCTTTGACTATGTGGTCCTCAGCCAGACCCTGCAGGCCATGGTGGCGCCCCGCGCGGTGCTGGAACACCTGCTTCGAATTGGCAGGCGGGCGATCATTTCGTTCCCCAACTTCGGCCATTGGCGCGTGCGTCTTCACCTGGCGCTCAAGGGACGCATGCCGGTCAGCGATACCCTGCCCTATCAGTGGTACGAAACTCCCAACATCCATTTCTGCACCATCAAGGACTTCGCCGTCCTGTGCGAGGAGCTTGACATCACCATTGAGCGCGGCCAATCCCTCGCCCGCGCGGGCGCCGCCCGGCGGATCGGCTCTACCTTGGCCTGGGCCAACCTGTTCGGTGAACAGGCTGTCTATCTGCTTCGAAAATAGTTCCCCTTCAGAGTTTTTCGCTGCTTCGGGATTGATTCCGGGGTTGGGGCCGGGGAACGGATTTGGGCAGGGGAATATAGATGCGCTTTCGGGATGGCGTTTGCGCCTGGGCGCCATAGATCTGTTTGGTTGCCTCGGTGATCACCACGCCGGCGAACGTATTGAATCCCCGCCGGCCGATGTTTTCCCATGCCGGCGCCGACGACAGCACCATGCGCGAGCGAAAGGGCGGCACCCACAACGCGCCGTAAGACCGGACCGGCGTGAACATGGTTTCGCGCAGCAACCGGGAGAGCTGCCCCGGGGTATAGGGCCCGCCAAGACCCAGGGGGGTGCGTTCGAACCGGGCCCACAGCCCCCGCCGGTTGGGGACCACCACCAGCAGGCGGCCGCCGTCCGACAGCACCCGCCAGACTTCGCGCATCATGGACCGCACCTGTTCGGCGCACTCCAGGGCATGAACCAGCAAAATCCGGTCCATGGACAGGTCCGGAAAGGGCAGGTCGCCCTCGTCGATCAGGGTCGTCAGCCCGGCGCCGTCGGCAGGCCAGTGAAGCACTCCCTGGGACGCCGGCATCGCCGCCAGCACCCGTTGGGCCTCGCCACGGAAGGATTGCAGGTAGGGCGTCGCATAGCCCAGCCCGAGTATGTTCATTCCGGTCACGTCGGGCCAGATGGGCCGGATGCGCCGACGGATCATCCGCCGCGCCACCTGGCCAAGCGCGGTGTCGTAAAAATCCCGGAGATCAACGGCGTCTGTCCACATTTACGGCGATATTAGCATATGCATTACACCGGGGGTTGGTGCTAATGTGCTTGCCCCACAACCGGCGGACAACAGCGGGACCAACCATGACGAGCCTTGAAATTCATCAGATTCCGGTCCTCGATGACAATTACGTTTACCTGGCCCACGACCCGGCGACGGCGGCCTGCGCGGTAGTCGATCCGGCGGTCACCGGACCGGTGATGGAGGCTTTGAGCCGCCGGGGATGGTCCCTCACCCATATCCTCAACACCCACCACCACGGCGATCATGTCGGCGGCAACATGACGTTGAAGGAAGCCACCGGCTGCACCATCGTCGGCCCCCGGGCCGACGCCGCCCGCATTCCCGGCATCGATGTCCAGGTGGGGGACGGCGACACCTGTGACCTGGGTTCCCAGACGGCCCGGGTTTTTGACGTGCCCGGCCATACCCGCGGGCACATCGCCTACTGGTTCGAAGGCTCCGATGCCCTGTTTTGCGGCGATACCTTGTTCGCCCTGGGGTGCGGCCGCATGTTCGAAGGCACCCCGCGGCAGTTCTGGACCAGCCTGGCCAAGCTTCGCCACCTGCCGGACCGGACGCGGGTGTACTGCGCCCACGAATACACTAACGCCAACGCCGATTTCGCCGTGTCCGTCGATCCCGGCAACGCCCGCTTGCGGGCCAGGGCCGAGGAGGTGTTGAAGTTGCGCGAGAACGGCAAACCCACGGTGCCGTCCACCCTGGGCGAGGAAAAAGCCACCAATCCCTTCCTGCGCGCCGATGCGCCCGATTTCCAGCAGGCCATCGGCATGGCGGGCGATGACCCGGTATCCGTGTTCGCCGAAACCCGGCGGCGAAAGGATAATTTCTAGACTGAGAGCGAGACTGAAATGAAGCTCCGCTATTCGTCCACCTCCCCTTACGTGCGCAAGGTCACCGCCACCGCCATTGAAACCGGCCTTGATGGCCGGATTGAACGAAACGATACCAATGCCTGGGACCCGGACACCGACCTGCCGGACGACAATCCCCTGGGCAAGGTGCCG
>JAJRSS010000011.1 GCA_024278615.1 Alphaproteobacteria bacterium | reverse complement strand
GTTCCCCCCCCGTCGCGCCATGTCGCCAGGGCGTCTTTTTGAAATTTCACCGGCGCGGCCCCCATGACGTCGCCTTGAAAAGCCAGTTTGGCGATCCGGTCGCCAAGGGGCAGGGACAGCCGTTGGGGAACCTGGATTTCCTCGGCCAACACCTTCAGGTTCATGGACGGTATGCGGAAGTCTTTTTCGCCCTTCGGGTTTCGTTGTATCGCGGCCGACATGGCCTTGGCTGAAACATTCCAGGCGGCGTCGCCGGCCGAAAGGCTCAGCCGGCGTATGTCCAGCCTTCCTTCGTATGCCTTGCCACCGGCGAAGGCGATATTGGCGGCCGCCTCTTCCAGGCTGCCGGTGTAGGCGATTTTTCGCCCCTTCACCGTTATTTCCAGGGCCTGGTCGCCGGACACGGTGATGACGGCCTGATTGGGCTTCCATGGCCGGACCTTGGCGACCACCCGTTCCGCCGACCAGACCCAGGGAATTTCATGCCGGGGGGCCCCAAAAACCGGATCCTCGACAGTCATCCGCAGCAGGAAAGGAAAGCCGCCAAGTTGAATCGGCGCCAGCGTGACCCGGTAGCCTTCGGCGCGCATTTCCCCGGCCCATGCTTCGGCGTCGCCCCTCAGTTGGGATGCCATGAAAAACCACCAGCCCACATAGGAGATGGAGATCACCGCCATGACCAGCAGTATGGACAGGCTTTTTTTCAGAATGAGGTACAGGAACGGCGGACGGCGCGTTCGCGCCGGGCGGGGGCGGGCTTTGCTTTTCGCGGCGCGTCGCATGAACGATTCCGTGCAAGGATGATGGCGAAGAAGTGCCTTTATAGGCCGTTGCGCGCGCGGTATCGAGAAGATAGCCTTTGGCCCAGGCGTTTTGGCCCAAGCGCTTTGGCTGAATTTGGCTGGAATGGACAGACATGAAAAAGACCCCGCCCAAGGACGATTTCTGGGTTTTCGGTTACGGCTCGCTCATGTGGCGGCCCAATTTCCCTCACCTGGAGGCCCGGCCGGCCCTGATTCGGGGGTACCACCGGGCGCTATGCGTCTATTCGACCCGATACCGGGGAACGCCGGAATGTCCGGGGCTGGTGTTGGGACTGGACCGGGGCGGGGCGTGCAAGGGCCGCGCCTTTCTCGTCGCCGCCAAGAATGCCGACAAGGTGATGGCCTACCTGTACAAACGGGAGATGGACACCAAGGTTTATTCACCCCGGTATCTCAAGGCGACCTTGGACAATGGCCGGCAGGTCGCCGCATATACCTTTATCGTTCGCCGGGATCACGGGCAATATACGGGGAAGCTGGCGGCAAGCCGGGCGGTGAAGCTTCTTCTCCAGGGATGCGGCCGGCGGGGAACGGCCATGGAATACCTGCGCAACACCATCGATCATCTGGATCAATTGGGAATTGCCGATGGCCCGCTGCACCACATCCTGAAGGTGGCGGAAGAAAAATCAGCGCCGTAGAAAACCCGAGGCGCCTTAAGCGTCGCCTAACTGCACTTGGAATACCCGCAGCCGGCGCAGGTGTCGCAGCCTTCCTGGTGGATCAGGCTGGGTTGGGCGCACTTGGGGCACCGCCGGAAACGCCGGTCCGTGGGGGCGCCTGCCTCCTTGTTGTCCATTCCCGGCGGGGTCAGGTTGACCACTTTTCTCTCTTCGCTATCCAGCCCGCCGGCCATGGCGTCCGGCGCGCGGAGGAAGCCGATGTTGATCATGTGACGTTCGATAACGCCGCCGATGGCGGCAAGCAGGGAAGGCACGTACCTGCCATCCACCCACTGCCCCCCCCGGGGGTCGAACACCGCCTTCAATTCCTCGACCACGAAGGATACATCGCCGCCACGGCGGAAAACGGCGGAGATCATCCGCGTCAAGGCCACCGTCCAGGCGTAATGCTCCATGTTCTTGGAATTGATAAACACCTCGAATGGCCGCCGCCGGCTGTCCTTGATGACGTCGTTCAGGGTGATGTAGATGGCATGATCGCTTTCCGGCCAACGAACCTTGTAAGTGGCGCCGGGCAGGGCCTCCGGCCGGTCCAGCGGCTGGGTCATGTAGACGACGGCGCCTGAATCGCCGGCATCGGCGGGAAATAACGCGGCGGTGGGTTTCTCAAGCGGCAGTTCCGGCTGGTCCGCCTTGTCCGGTGATTTGCCGGCCATGAGCACGGCGCCGGTCACGTCATTGGGACGGTAGGTGGTGCAACCCTTGCAGCCCAGGTCATAGGCCTGCATGTAGATACCCTTGAAATCCTCCAGGGCGATGCTCTCGGGGCAGTTGATGGTTTTGGAAATAGAGCCATCAATGTATTCCTGAACGGCGGCCTGCATGACCAGGTGGTCGTTGGGGCTCAGGCCTTGCGCATCGACGAAATAATCCGGCAGCGCGGCGCTGTCGCCATGCATGCGCTGGTAAAGGCGATAGGCGTAATCGCTCACCTCTTCTTCGCGGCGGGTTCCGTCGGGCATCAATACGTGGCGGGTGTACCTAAAACTGAATACCGGTTCCAGGCCCGATGACACGTTGTCCGCGAAGAGGGAAATGGTGCCCGTGGGGGCGACCGAAGTCAGAAGGGCGTTGCGAATGCCGTTTTTCGCGATGGCGGCCCGGATGTCGTCGTCCAGCCCCCGAATGGCTTCCCCGGCCAGATATTTCCTGGAATCGTACAGGGGAAACGAACCTTTTTCCGCCGCCAGCCGGGTCGATGACAAATAGGCGGCCCTTTGGATGGCCTTCATCCAGGTTCGGGTCAGGCCCACCGCCCGGCCATCGCCGTACCTGACGCCGCACATGATCAGGGCGTCGGCAAGCCCGGTAATGCCGAGACCGATGCGCCGTTTGGACTTGGCCTCGTGTTGCTGTTGGGGCAAGGGAAAGCGGGACACGTCGATGACGTTGTCGAGCATTCGGACCGCGTCACCGACCATGCTGTCCAGGGCTTCCAGGTCCAGGTGAGCCTTTGTGGTAAATGGGTCGTGGACCAGCCGGGTCAGGTTGACGGAACCCAAAAGACAGGCGCCGTAAGGCGGCAGGGGCTGTTCGCCGCAAGGGTTGGTGCCGTGTATGGTCTCGCAGTAATAAAGGGGGTTCAGGCGGTTGATGCGGTCGATAAAGATCACGCCCGGTTCGGCATGGGCGTAGGTCGCCCGCATGATCTTGTCCCACAGTTCGCGCGCCGGCAGGCTTTTGTAAGTGGTGCCTTCGAAGGCCAGTTCCCAGGAAGCGTCTTCCTTGACCGCCCACATGAAGGCGTCGGTAACCAGAACCGAGAGATTGAACATGGTCAACCGTCCCGGTTCACGCTTGGCTTCGATGAAGGCCTCGATATCCGGATGGTCGCAACGCATGACCGCCATCATGGCGCCGCGGCGGGACCCGGCGCTCATGATGGTCCGGCACATGGCGTCCCATACCTCCATGAACGACAGGGGGCCGGAAGCATCGGCGCCGATTCC
>JAJRSS010000169.1 GCA_024278615.1 Alphaproteobacteria bacterium | reverse complement strand
GGTGCTTGAGCGCATCGCCGAGCACAAGATTAATCGCATCGACCAATTGTTGCCCTGGAATTACGCCAAAGAAACGGCCTGATCAGACCCCAATCAAATACAGCGGGGCGGGTTCACCGGACGGACACCGTTTTCTTGCAAATTCCGTTACTTCAAATCCGCGAAAAGGCTCAGTAAATCAAAGGCGTTTGGGGTTATTCACGGGGAACGGCGTATTGGCCGAGGAAACTGTTCGTGAAGGATTAGCCGTCGGCTATTTCACCGCGACGCAGGTGCAGGGCGCCAACTGGTTGACCTTGTGCACAACGCTGCCCATGAGCAGGCCCTGAAGGCTGCCCCGCCCGGTGCTGCCCATGACGATCAGGTCAACGGCTTCCGATTTCGCCACCTCCAGGATCTGCTTGGCCGGGTCGCCGTCGCGAACCAGGTGGCTTACGCTCTTGACTCCCCGGCCGCGGACTTTCTTTTCCGCCTCGCTGAGCAGGCTTTCGCCGGCCCATTTCAGAACCGCCTGTGGGATTTCAGCGTCAAATGTGCTGAGGTTGACCCCGCTCTTGAACATTTCACCCATTTTCTTGGGAAAACCGCCTTCGCCCGGAACGGAACCGCTATCGGCCACCCGCTCCACTTCCGCCGCGCGAAGCACGCCCTCGGGAATGTGATCGCGGCGCAGCACATGCATGAGAATGACCTTGGCGCCGTATTTTTCCGCCAGGTCGGCGGCCAGGAGTTCCGCTTTCTTGGCGCTGTCGGAGCCGTCGGTGGGAACCAGGATCTTGGAGAACATGAATTGGCCCAGACTAATAAGTGGTCAGGTTTGTCGGATGCCGCGTAGGCGTTCGTTGCGCCGGCGCAAGAGTTCAACCACGGTCATCAGGCAGATGGTCATGATGACCATCAACGTCGCCACCGCCAGGATGGTGGGGCTGATCTGTTCACGGATGCCGGCCCACATCTGCCGGGGAATGGTGCGCTGTTCAAACCCGGCCAGAAAAAACACCACCACCACCTCGTCGAAAGAGGTGATGAAGGCGAATAAGGCGCCGGAAATCATGCCCGGCGTGACCAGGGGCATGATTACCTTGAAGAAGGTCGTGGTCGGCGACGCCCCCAGGCCAGCCGAGGCGCGGGTCAGGCTCTGGTCAAAGCCGATCAGCGTCGCGGTCACCGTGATCACCACGAACGGCGTCCCCAGGGCCGCATGGGCCAGGATCAGGCCGACATAGGTCTGCGCCAGGCCAATCTTGGAATAGAAGAAAAACATGCCGGCGGCGGAAATGATCAGCGGCACGATCATCGGCGAGATCAGGACGCCCATGATCAGCGAACGGTAGGGCATGACCGGCTTGCTCAGGCCCAAAGCCGCCAGGGTGCCCAGGGTGGTGGCGATGAGGGTGGCGAAAACGGCGACGATGATGCTGTTCTTGGCCGAATGAAGCCACTGGCGGTTGTTGACAATGTCTTCGTACCAGCGCGTGGAAAAGGCGTCCGGATCCAGGGACATCATTTTCTGGGTGAAGGTGAAGTAGGGTTCGGCGTTGAAGGACAGCGGCACGATGACCAGGATGGGGGCGATCAGAAAGGTAAACACCGAGGCGCAGATGACCAGATAGACGTAATGCCATGTACGGTCGAAGGGTCCGACATAGGGGGGAAGCGCCATGATCCCTATCCCAGCTTCATGTTGTCTATGCCGACAAGGCGGTTGTAGAGCCAATAGAGGATCAGCACGCCGCCCAGCAGGATGGTGCCCAGGGCCGCCGCCAGCCCCCAGTTGAGGGACGATTTCATGTGATAGGCGATGAAGTTGCTGATCATCTGCCCCGATGCCCCACCGACCAGCGCCGGCGTGATATAGTAACCGACCGACAGGATGAAGACCAAAAGCGAACCGGCGCCAACGCCGGGAATTGTCTGCGGCGCGTACACCTTCCAGAAGGCGCGGGTGGGGTTGGCGCCCAGGGACTGGGCGGCGCGCATGTGGTAGGGGTTGATGGTCTTCATGACGCTGTAGAGGGGCAGCACCATGAACGGCAGCAGGATTTGCGTCATGGCGATGACGGTGCCGGTCATGTTGTAAATCATGCGAATCCGCCCTTCCTCGGATATGATGCCGATCCACACCAGGAGGTCGTTGATCACCCCGTTGCTTTGCAGCAGCACGATCCAAGTGGTGGTGCGCACCAACAGGGATGTCCAGAAGGGTAAAAGCACCAATATCATCAACAGGTTACTGGTCTTCATCGGCAGCGTCGCCAGCAGGTAGGCGATGGGATAGGCCAGCACCAGGCAGATCACCGTCACCAGCAGGCTGATCCACAGGGTACGGTTGAAGATCTGCACGTAGATCTGCCGCACCTCGGGCTGCATGATGATATCGCCGTCGGAGTTGAACTTTCGATCGACGGAGGCGAGGTAGTGGACCACTGTGTAGCGCTGGCCGACCAGCTTTATGGTCGCCCATGTTTCCCGCTGGCCCCACCGCTTGTCGATCTTGATCATCGCTTCCTTGTAGGGGCCGTGCCTCAGCTTGCTTGCCTTGCGGGCGGACCGGGTGATCAGGCTGCGCATGCCGCCGGATTCGAAATTGAGCCGGCTGGCGACCCGGCCGATGGTTTGCCCCATCCTGGCCAGCTTGAGGTCCTTGGCCAGCGCCTCGAAGGTCAATTCATCAGGAAGCTGGCGGCCGTTCCAACGGTCCAGGGCCTTGACCGTATTGGGGATGAATTGGGTCAGCGTCGGGTTATCGACGCTGCGGAACAGCATGTCGCCGATAGGGACAATGAAGGTTACCAGAACGAACAGGAACAGGGGCGCGACAAGGCCGATGGCCCTCCACCGGCTTCTCTGGGTGGCGCGGCGCAACTGGGTTTTCAGCGGTACGCCGTCAACAGTCAGGATTGGGGCGCCGCTTGTTTCCGCCATCGCCATGGATATTTTTCCCGCCAACTCAACAAAAAAAACGTACTAACTTACCGGTGTGCTGAAAAAGGGTGCTATTCGACGATCCTTCGAGGCACCACCCTTCGGGCGGCTCCTAAGGATGAGAAATTCCAATAGCTCAGCCTTACCCCAAGCCGGGCCGCAAGGTCCGTGTCGAAGGATAATTGCTCCAATTTCCGAGTTTTTCAGCATCCTGTTAACGATATTCTCTTAAAGGAGACAAGGGAGCGGGCTTTCAGCCCGCTCCCTCATCCTTAGTTTGGCTGCATCGTTATTGTTCTTGTTCAGGTTTACGCTTTGACACGTCCGACTACTTGGCCAGGCTTATTATTTAGCAAGCCAAGCGTTGAACCGTTCGTTCAGTTCGTCAATGTGATCGGCCCAGAACTCGAAATTGTTCTGCACCGCGTTCTTGAAGTTGGCCGGCGCCGTCGGCATGTGCGGCTTCATGTCGATGCCGGTTTCGGCATGAGTGGAAACCAGCTTGCCAGCCGACTTGCGCACCGGGCCGTAGGAAATGTAACGGGCCTGATCCGCATTGCGTTGGGTATCGGTGGAAAACGCGATGAACTTGAGCGCGTCCTTCACGTTCCTGGCGCCCTTGGGAATGACCCAAAGATCCAGGTCCCAGACCTGGCCGTCCCAGACGATGTTGAAGGGCTTCTTTTCCGTCACCTGGGCGTTGAAGATCCGGCCGTTGTAGGCTGTCGCCATGACCACTTCGCCGTCGGCCAGCATTTGCGGCGGCTGGGCGCCGGCTTCCCACCACAGGACGTCGCTCTTGATGGTATCCAGTTTCTTGAAAGCCCGGTCGACGCCGGCCGGGGTGCTGAGGACTTCATAGACCTTGCTGGCCGGAACACCATCGGCCATCAGGGCCATTTCCAGGTTGGCCTTGGGCCCCTTGCGCAGGCCCCGCTTGCCCGGGAATTTCTTGGCGTCGAACAGGTCGCCGATGGTGGACGGCTTGGCGCCCGGGAACTTCGTGCTGTCGTAGGCATAGATTGTCGACCAAACGATGCTCGAAACACCGCAGTCGGTCAGCGTGCCTTCGAGGAAGTCCTCGGTCGCCGGGGTGCCGTCGGGCGCCGGCGGCAGGATGGACTTGTCGATGGGCTCGAGGATGCCCTCGTCGCAACCCTTGACCGCGTCGGAAAGTTCCACGTCTACCAGGTCCCAGGTGACGTTGCCGGCCCGCACCTGGGCCGTCACTTCGGCCAGACCGCCGTTGTAGTCTTCGGAGTTGATCTTGATACCGGTCTTCTTCTCCCACGGCTTATGGTAGGCCTGCACCTGGCTGTTGGTATAGGCGCCGCCCCAGGAAACGACAGTCAGCGATTGGGCCGAAGCCGGCGTGGCAACGCCAGCGGCAAAGATCCCCGCCGCCAGAGCGGTTGAAAGCATAATTGTCTTTTTCATATTTAGTCTCTCCCTAGTGTAGTGCCACCTTCTGACTATTGCGGCGGCGGTTTCACGTCATCCCTGAACTCAGATTCTCTTTTCCAGCCCACGGCTGTTTTTTTTATTCTACCGGCCTTGAACGATGTTTATTCGTAAATGTCCAGCGCCCGGCAGTCCTCCATGGTCCAGCCCACCTTAACGGTGTTTCCTTCCTGCAACTGCGCATGGCCGGACGCATTCGGTACCTTGACGACAAAATCGTCATGGCCGCACACGTTGACGCGCGTGCGAATGTGATCGCCCAGGTAGATCAATTCCTCCACCCGGCCGTCGAATACGTTGGGACAGCTTCCGATTTCGGGATTGATGATCACCCGTTCGGGCCGCAAGGAAAGGGAAGCCCTTTCCCCCGGCCCGGCCACGTTAACCGACAACGCGGTGACCACGCCGCCACCGTCCACCTCGATCTCGCAGCTTTGGCCGTTGACCGATTTGACATTGCCCAGAAGCTTGTTGTTCTCGCCGATGAACTGGGCGACGAAGGCGTTTTCCGGCCGCTCGTACAGGTTGTCGGGCGATGCCAACTGCTGGATGATGCCGTCGTTGAAAACGGCGATGCGATTGGACATGGTCAGCGCTTCCGACTGGTCGTGGGTGACGTAAACCACGGTCACGCCCAGGCTTTGGTGGATGTGCTTGATTTCGTACTGCATCTGCTCGCGCAGTTGCTTGTCCAGGGCGCCCAGGGGTTCGTCCATGAGCACCAGGTCCGGGTCGAACACCAGCGCCCGGGCGACGGCCACCCGCTGCTGCTGGCCGCCCGACAACTGCCCCGGCCGGCGGTGGCCGAAATCGCCCAACTGCACCATGTCCAGGGCTTTTTTAACCTTCGCCTCGGTATCCGCCTTGGACATGCCCCGAACCTGAAGGGGAAAGGCCAGGTTTTCCGCCACGGTCATATGGGGGAACAGGGCGTAGTTCTGGAAAACCATGCCGATGCCCCGCTTGTGGGGAGCAACATTGTTTATGGGCTTGCCGGCCAGGGTAATCTCGCCGTGGGTGGCCGGTTCGAACCCGGCCAGCATCATCAGGCAGGTGGTCTTGCCGGAGCCGGACGGTCCCAACATGGTGAGGAATTCGCCCCGGGCGATGTCCAGGTTGAGCTTCTTGACGACCAGGATTTCGCCGTCATAGCTCTTCTGAACGTCGATAAACCGGACCAAGGGGTCGTTTTCAGCGACCATTGTCTCCCAATTCCTCCCTGTGCGGGGCTGGTTTCCCACCGTTTATCACGGCCAGGAACCCTACCTGCTTATGCGGTTCTTCCCCTGTGGGGATGCCCATTTGCGGTGACGTTAGCACGGCTTTCGGGCGGAATCCAACAGGGAGAACGCCTGAAAACGCCCGATTACCTAAAATAATTCCCACACTTTCGTTTGGGCATGGAGCAATTCGCCTGATTTCCCGGAAGCTCCGCCATTACTTGACCATCAGGTCCAGGGGCGCTTTCGACAGCGGTTCCGATCCCGTTTCGGTGACCACCACGGTCTGGCCCGGACACATGGCGTGGCCCGATGAGCTGTCCATGAGGATCATGTGCAGGAAAAACACCATGCCCGGTCCCACCACCACCGGATTTCCCCGGTAGAACATGGGCCAGTCCATCCAGTTGGGAGCATAGGTGGTGCCCAGGCTGTAACCACAGGCGTTGAGCCGGTGGTCCCGCATGCCGGCCCCATCCATGATACGGGCGTAGGCGTCGAAGACCTCGCCCATGGTTCGGCCTGGTTTCAGGGCCTCCATGCAGGCCGCCATGGCCTCCACGCAGATATCGTGCATTTCCCGGTGGCGGGCGTCGGCCTCGCCGATGAGGATGGTTCGCATCAGGCAGGCGTGGTACCAGCGGTACACGCCGGCGAATTCGAGAGTCAGCTGATCCTGGCCATCCAGATGCCGGCGGCCGGTGAAATAGCGGCACAGCAACGCATCCTTGCCCGATCCGATAATGAACGAATTGCCCGGATAGTCGCCGCCGCCGCTGAACACGGCTGAATGCATGGCGGCCAGGATGTCGCCTTCGAAAGCACCCGGCGCCGCCAGCCGGTGGGCTTCCGCCAGGGCGTCGTCCGCCAGTTCCGCCGCCCGGCGCGCGTATTCCAGTTCCGCCGGGCTTTTGACCAGCCGCAACCGGCTGATCAGGTCGGAGGCATCCTCAAGGGCGCAGAACCCGTCCAGGGCCGCCGTCAGCCGCTGCCCGTTGCGGGCGGTAAGGCCGTAGGCCTCCCACTCCACCCCCAGCTTCTGCCCCTTGCAGCCGTGCTCTTCCAGGATGGCCTTCAGATCCAGGGCCGGGTCCGCGCCATCCCCGTCCACCCAGATACGGATATCCTCGATCACCGAGGTGTGGCGGGCCTGGCGCAGGTCGGGCGCCCGGGTCAGCAGGGTCAGGGTCCCGTCGGCGCCCAGGACCAGGCACTGGAAATAAACGTAACCGAAGGTGTCGTAACCGGTCAGGTAGAACATGCTTTCCTGGCGGAACATGAGCAGTCCGTCCAGGCCCCGTTCGGCCATGCGTTCGATGGCGCGCGCGCGCCGTCCGGCCAGTTCTTCCCGGCTGAAATGAATGGTCACCCGCTCTCTCCTGCCTGCCGCCAACCGGCGGCGAACGTCAAAGTATTTCGTCTACCTTGAGCAGGTGGTAGTTGTCCAGTTTATCGGAGCGGTAGGGGAATTCTTGCCGGGCTTCGGCGATGGTTGCCGTGTCGATTTCCACCACGGCGAGAAATTCCTCGTTGGGAAATGTGGTTTCTTTAACCTGGCCGTCCACCCACGGCGGACAGAAACAGGAGGCGCCGTAATCCTCTCCCGCCCGGTTGAGGCTGAGGAAGTAGACTTGGTTTTCCACCGCCCGGGTGGTGACGAACTTATGCCAAGTGTAATCTGTCACATCCTTGGCAAAGGCCACCGGATGGAGGAGGACGTCCACCCCGTGCTTGAGGCACAGGGTGCGGGCCAGTTCTGGAAACCGCATGTCATAGCAGATCAGGGGCGCCACGCGGACTTCGCCGACCTCGAACACCAGCAGATGGTCGCCGGGAATGAAATAGTACTTCTCTATGGACTGGCCGAACTGGGCCAGATGGAGCTTGTCATAATGGCCGGCATAGAGGCCTTCCGGATCGACCACCACCTGGCTGATATACCGCCCCCGGCCCCCCTCGCGGGCGATGCCGAAACAGACGAAGACATCGAACTCCTGCGCCAGCCGGCTGAAGGCCCGGAAGGTGGGGCCTTCCAGAGGTTCGGCCAGGGCGTCGAGCAAAAGGAAAGACTCCCTGGAATAGTCGATCGTGGACAATTCGGGCAGGAGCACCAGGTCGGCCGAGTCGTCCTCCAGCCTTGCCGAAATCAGGTCGACCAGGCGGGCCACATGGGCTTCTCGGGCCCGGGCGGTGTTGATGAAGGGAATTTCGATCTGGCAGGCGAGAATTCTCATGGGCGTCCCAACATAACCGTGGAGGCGAAAGCGCCATCATGGTACACGCAGCGCTCCCGCTGGAACATGTGCTAAGTTGGCTTCCGCTACCCCGATTTTCGGCCATTTTTGGTTAAATCCAGGTAAAGCCCGTCATGTCCCTTAATCAAAGGTTTCTGCCCTGGATCATGTGGTCCCTGGGGGCGTTGTTCTACTTTTACGCCTTTTTCCAGCGCACGGCGCCCAGCGTCATGGTCACCGAGATGATGCGGGATTTCCAGGCCGACGGAACCGCCGTCGGCGGTCTGTCAGCCGTATATTTCTACGCCTATATGGCGGTGCAGGTGCCAACCGGCATCATGGCCGACCGGTGGGGCCCCCGGCGGGTGCTGGCCCTGGCGGCGGCATTCTGCGGCTTGGGCAGCTTGTTGTTTGCCGCCGCCGACACCCTGATGGTTGCCTATCTGGGACGGTTCCTGATCGGCGCCGGGGCCGGGTTCGGCTTCATCTGTACCCTGAAAATCTCCATCATCTGGTTCCCGCCCCACCGTTTCGCGCTGCTCAGCGGCATGACCATGATGGTGGGCATGGCCGGAGGGGTCGCCGGCCAGGCGCCCATGGCCATGGCCGTTTCCGCCGCCGGCTGGCGGGGAACCATGACGGCCGCCGGAATCGCCGCCCTTGGGATCGCCTTCGCCATATGGCTGATCGTTCGCAACCACCCCAGTCCGGCCCACGGTCCCACACAAGTAAAGTCAAGCCAACCGGCGGAAACGCCGCCGGTAATGGCCCATTTGGCCGGGGCCATCCGGCGGCCCCATACGTGGATCATGATCGGCTATGGGTTCGTATGCATTGTCATCCTTCTCGCCTTCGCTGGCCTGTGGTCCGTCCCCTATATGATGCAAACCCAGGGCATTTCCCGCCCCGAGGCCGCCGCTACGGCGTCCCTCGTCCTTATTGGCTGGGGCTTGGCGGCGCCGGTCGTCGGCTGGCTTTCCGACCGCTTGCGGCTGCGCAAGCCATTTCTGATCGCCGGCCCCCTGGTGACCCTTATCACCATGTCCATGCTGTTGTACCTGCCGGAACTGTCACCGGCGGCGTTCAACCTGCTGATGTTCGCCACCGGCGTTGCCTTGGCGGGCATGGTCCCCAGCTTCGCCGTGGCGCGCGAACTCAACCACGCCGGCGCCGGCGCCGCCGCCATGTCCTTCATCAACATGGCCATTACGGCGTCAGGCGCTGTTTTTCAGCCGCTCATCGGCTGGCTTCTTGATCTGAACTGGGATGGCCGCATGGAAGCAGGGGAACGCATCTACTCGGCGGCGGCCTATGACTGGGCGTTATGGATTTTCCCGGCCTGTTCGGCGGCCGCCCTTGTCCTCGCCCTCATGGTGCGCGAAACCCATGGCCTGACCCTGGAGGAACGGCAGGCCCGATCGGCGGCATAGGGTGGCGCGACTTTATCCAGGACTCGTCTTGCCGGTCTCGAACGACGGCGGACAACCCGAATTTTTCGACTTGAGATTCAAGCGGCGACTACCACTTTTTTCCTCTCCCCCCTGATCCCATGCTCCACTCCCGGCCCGGACCTCCAAACGACTTTACTCGCGGCATCGTCCAATGGGATATTTCCCGCCAATAGTCACAGGAAAATACCCGTTCATGGCCGAAATCATCCTCCACCATTACCCCCAGTCGCCGGTGTCGGAAAAAGTGCGCGTCGTCCTCGGCATGAAGGGGCTGGATTGGCGCTCCGTCATTATTCCCCGGCTGCCGCCCAAGCCGGACCTCATGCCGCTTACCGGCGGCTACCGCATGACCCCGGTGATGCAGGTGGGAGCGGACATCCACTGCGACAGCCAGTGCATCCTTCGTGCCCTGGACCGGCTTCACCCGCGACCGGCCCTCTTTCCCGGCGGCGCCCGGGGCCTGGCCTGGGGGCTAGGCCGATGGACCGACGGCGCCCTGTTCCAGGCCGTCATCGCCCTGGTCTTCGGCGACGCCGCCAATGACATGCCAACCGAATTCGCCGCCGACCGCATCCCCCTGTACTTCGGCCCCGACGTCCGGATCGATGACCTGAAGGACCGTCTCGCCGAAACCCTGGCCGAAACCCTGGCCCAGGTCGGCGCCCAACTGCAATGGATGGATGACCGCCTGGCCGGCGGGCGGGCGTTCATGCTGGGCGATGCGCCGGGCCTGCCCGACGCCCTTTGCTATTACCTGGTGTGGTTCGTTCGCGGCCGTTATTCGAAAGGGCCCGAACTGCTGGCCCGGTTCGAAGCGCTGACGGCGTGGGAGCGCCGCGTCCAGGCCCTGGGCCATGGCCGGCCCCGGGACATGACCGCCGGCGAGGCCCTGGACCTTGCCCGGGACGCGGCGCCCCAACCGCCCGCCCCTTCCGCGGCGGACGACCCGCAAGGGCTGGCGCCCGGCGATAAAGTGGAAATCAGCCCCTTGGGCGTAGGCAGCGCCCCGCCGCCCGGGGGCCAGGCCGTCACCGGGCGCATTACCGGCGTCAATGTCCAGGAAATCGTCATCAACCGGGAACACGAAAGGGTCGGCCAGGTCGCCGTCCACTTTCCCCGGGTGGGCTATCGGGTGCGCAAGGTGTGAGGCGGAAGGGAAGCCGCTGGGCCGCCCCCTACCCCTTCTTCTTGCCCTTGGCCTGGATCCTGGCCCAGGTGTCGCGCAGGCCGACGGTGCGGTTGAAAATGGGCGCGCCGGGCGTTGACTCCGCATCGAGGCAGAAATAACCTTGGCGTTCGAACTGCACCGCCTCACCCACCGCCGCATCCGCCAACGCCGGCTCCGCCTTGCAGCCGGCCAGCACGGTCAGCGATCGCGGGTTGATGTCGTCGGTAAATTCGCCGCCGCCCGATCCCGGAACTTCCTCGGTGAACAGGTTGCCGTAGAGGCGCACTTCGGCGTCGATGGCGCGGGCGGCGGAAACCCAGTGCAGCGTCCCCTTCACCTTGCGCCCGTCGGCGGCGTCACCGCCCCGGGTTTCCGGGTCGTACGTACAGCGCAGTTCCACCACCTCGCCGGCGTCGTTCTTGATCACCCCGGTACAGGTGATGAAATAGGCCCAGCGCAGGCGCACCTCGCGGCCCGGCCCTAAACGAAAAAACTTCTTCGGCGGGTCTTCCATGAAATCGTCCCGCTCGATGTAAATCTCGCGGCCGAAGGGCACCTTTCGTTTGCCGTCGGCGGGGTTTTCCGGGTTGTTGACCGCATCCAGTTCCTCGCCGTCGCCTTGCGCATAGTTTTCGATCACCACCTTCAGCGGATTGAGCACCGCCATGCGCCGCTGGGCGGTCTTGTTCAACACTTCCCGCACACAGCTCTCCAGGTACGCCGCTTCCACCATGCTGTCGGTCTTGGTGACGCCGATGCGGCCGGCGAAATCGCGGATGGCGGCAGCGGGAACGCCCCGGCGCCGCAGCCCCGAAAGGGTGGGCATGCGGGGGTCGTCCCAGCCGCTGACGTGGCCTTCGTCCACCAGCCGCATGAGACGGCGCTTGGACAGCACCGTGTAGGAAAGGTTGAGGCGGGAGTATTCGTACTGGCGGGGGACCATGGGCACCGGCAGGTTTTCGATCAGCCAGTCGTACAGGGGCCGGTGATCCTCGAACTCCAGGGTGCACAGGGAATGGGTGACCCCTTCGATGGCGTCCGACTGGCCGTGGGCGAAATCATAGGTGGGATAGATGCACCAGGCATCGCGCGTGCGCGGATGATCGGCGTGCAGGATACGATAGATCACCGGGTCGCGCAGGTTGATGTTGCCCGACGCCATGTCGATTCTCGCCCGCAAGACCCGGGCGCCATCGGCGAATTCCCCCGCCCGCATGCGGCGGAACAGGTCCAGGCTTTCCTCCGCCGGACGGTCCCGGTGGGGGCTGTCGCGGCCGGGCTCGGTCAGCGTGCCCCGGTATCGCCGAATCTCTTCCGCCGAAAGGTCGTCCACATAGGCCTTGCCCTGAACGATCAGGTGTTCGGCCCAGTCATAGAGCTGCTGGAAATTGTCGGAGGCGTAATAGAGATGATCCCCCCAGTCGAAGCCCAGCCAGCGCACGTCTTTTTCGATGCTTTCGATATAGGCCTGCTCTTCCTTCACCGGGTTGGTGTCGTCGAAGCGCAGGTTGCAATGGCCGCCGAATTCCGCCGCGACGCCGAAATTCAGGCAGATGGCCTTGGCGTGGCCGATGTGCAGATGGCCGTTGGGTTCGGGCGGAAAGCGGGTGACCACTTCC
>JAJRSS010000168.1 GCA_024278615.1 Alphaproteobacteria bacterium | reverse complement strand
GATCAGAACGAAAGGCGCCCTGAGGTTGATTTCCACGTGCCGGTCCCAGGAATCCCGGGTCGCGGTTTGCACGGTGTCATTCTCGAACACGGAAGCATTGTTGATCAGGCAGGTCAGTGGCCCCACGGCCCCGACCGAACTGCCGATGAGGGCCGTCACTTGGTCTTCACGGGCCAGGTCGGCGGCCACCGCCGCCGCCCGCCCACCGGCGCCGGTGATTTCCTCCACCACCCGGCGGGCGGCGTCCGCGGATCGGTTGTAGTGCACGGCGACGGCCCATCCCTGGGCGGCCATGTGCAGGGCCACGGCGCGGCCGATGCGTTTGGCGGCCCCGGTTACCAGAGCTGCGGATGCGGCGTTGTCATTCATGGACGAGAGTGTGGGTTAAGGGACGTTCAGATTCAAGGTTCAGCTGCCGGCCGCCAAAGCGCTGGGAACCCCGTAACCCTGCAAGGCGATATAGATGAGATAGGCGGCCACGAAGGCGGCGGCGGGAAGGCGGCCGAACCGCCAGCCGTTGGCAAGGAAGGGGATCAATACCGCCGTGGCCGCCAGCATTACCCAAAGATCGAACAGGCGCACCTGATCGGGCACCGGCAAAGGCGTTACCACCGCCACCACGCCGACGATGCCGACAATGTTGAACAGGTTGCTGCCGACCACGTTGCCCAGGGCAACGTCGGCGTGGCCCCGGTAGGCGGCGACCACCGAAGCGGCCAGTTCGGGCAGCGAAGTGCCGAAAGCGACCAGGGTCAGGCCGATGACTTCTTCGGAAACCCCCACTTCCCGGGCCATGGTAATGGCGCCGCCAACCAGGATATCGGCGCCAAGGACGACCACCGCGATACCGCCCAGCAGGGCCGCCCAGGCCTTGCCCATGGAATCGGCCAAGCCCTCCAGTTGCTCCACTTCCTTGATCAGTTCGGAACCTTCCAGGGAATCCGGATTTATGTCCCGCCGGTAGGAATGGACCATGAAACCGACGAAAAAAACCAATAGCAGCGCCCCCGAGCCAATGCCGATCACCGCCTGAAAACACAGCGCCGCGAACAGGGCGCTGCCCACCGCCAGATCGATGCTGTCATGAATACGGGCGTGAGGCCGGGGTTCTATGGGCCGGATCAGGGCGGCGGCGCCCATGACCAACAGGACGTTGGCGATATTGCTGCCAACCACGTTGCCGATGGCGAGGCCGGTGGATCCGGCCAGGGCCGCATTGAGGCTGATCACCAGCTCCGGCGCCGAGGTGCCGAAAGCGACCACGGTCATGCCGATAAGCAAAGGAGACCAGCCAAGCCGCTTGGCCACCGCCACGGAGCCCCGAACCAGGAACTCGGCCCCTCCCAAAAGAAGGATAAACCCCCCGATAACCTGTACATACATCATGGGGAGGCCGGTTTCCCTTCTTTGTTTCCGTGCGGTTCAGGAACTGAAACCGCGAACCGGGAGAATTGGATGACGATCTCCTCGTAGAGGGGGCGCTTGAAGGGAACGATCAGGTCCGGAATGGATGACAGGGGCGCCCATTTCCAATCGCTGAATTCCGGTTCTTCGCCGGCTTCAAGGTCTATGTCGCCATCATTGCCAGTGAACCGAAGGGCAAACCATTTCTGTTCCTGGCCCCGGTACCGCCCGCCCCAAACCCGCCCCGTCAGGTCGCCGGGCAGGTCGTAGCGAAGCCAGTGCCCGGTTTCGGCCAGAATTACCGCCTTGTCGATGCCGGTTTCCTCTTTCAACTCGCGCAGGACAGCGCTTCGCGGATCCTCGCCTTTGTCAATGCCACCCTGCGGCATCTGCCAGGCCGGGGCGAAAGAGGGGTTTGCCTGGGCATCGATGCGGCGGGCGATAAATACCAGCCCACGGGCATTGAACAGGGCGGCGCCCACGCCTTTTCGGTACGGCAGTCTCACTGGATAAACTGCCGATCCGCCAATGAGGACACGGGCACCAGGGTCAGGTTTTTTTGTTCCAGGGAAGCCGCCCATGCAACGATTCTTTCGATGGTCGCCGGGTAGGGTTCGGCGATCGCCACCGCCACCGCCTTTTCGCGGCTGATTTCTTCAAGCCGGGCCAGTTGCCGGTCGATGGAAGCCTTGGAAGGTTCCACGTCCAGTATCAGATCGTTTATCACCCGAGGCAGTTTTATCCGGGTGGCGATTTCGGGCAGGACCTGCCCCGTGCCACCACCGCCGTCAACGATCATCAGTCCCCGGCCCTTGATGGCGTCAAGGATCGGCTGCACGTATTCTTCCTCGGAGGTAAAAAACGAGCCGGTGCCGGTAACCACGCCCACGTACCCGGACACGCGGCTGAGGACGAATTCCAACCGGCGCAGGTTTTCCGCCGCGTCGAGAACCGTTTCCAAGGCATATGGACCGGGGTCGACGACCGGAAATTTTTTCGGTTCGGTAGGCACATAGATCAGAAACTCGTGCCCATACTGGCGGGCAAGGGGCACCCAATCGTCCAGCCCCTTGCCATAGGGATCAAAGGCCAGGGTAACGCCCGCCGGCAGCAACCGGATGGCGGCCTCGGTAGCGGCGGCGCTGAGGCCAAGACCGGAAACGATGATTGCAATCTGTGGGCGGTCATCGGCCAATGGCGTCGGCCGGCCATAAACCTTCCAGGGTTCCCTGCCGTCGGCGCCGATCATGGGCAGGGGGCCATGGAGGCCTTCCTCGATCAGGCCGGCGTCCGGGACATCGGGCAGGGGATTGTCCGGTGACCGTTCCGGGATGCCCCCGTAGGAGGCCATCGTAACCGCCGGCACTTCCGTCGCCGGCACCTCGATCACTTTGTCCGCGTCTCCTTCACCTTCTTCCGGGGCGGACGCCCGGCCGGCGGCGCCCGGCCTGGGCGGGACTTCCATTTCCACCCAGGGCACACCCGGTTCACCGCCCCGCTCGGGCTCGCCGCCGATGATCCACCAAGCGCCGCCGCCGATAAGAGCAATAACGACGACGGCACCTGCGCCGAGGCCGATCAGGCGGCGGAGACCACCCTCATCTGAATCCTCATCTAAGTCCTCATCTAAGTCCTGGCCGGAGCCCTCTTCACTGGCGGCGGACTCCTCTTGTTCGTCCGCATCGAAGCCGTCGCCGTCCTTCCCGCCCATCCCCGGCCATTTGATTTTGCCCAGGCCGGCAAGTTTGCCGGAAAGGCCGCCAGGAAGCTTGAAGGGCAGTTTCAGCGAAATATTCATCTTTCACCCGTCACCGGAGCCCTGAAACAACAGGGCCGGGATCAGCCGCTGCCTACCGGTGTCTTCTTGGAGCACAGGGACAGGCCGCGCAATAGGTCCAGCGCCCGGTTGAGCTGATAGTCCTGGGGCGCGGCTTTGGCGGCCCTGGCCTTGGCCTCATCGGGCTTGGCCGGCTTGTCCCCATTGCCGTTATCAAGCGCCCCGCGCAAATCGGATTCGCGGCGGCGGCTGGGCCGGTCAATGGTTTCCACCTTGGCGGGTTCGACAATGATATCCGGATCGACACCCACCGCCTGGATCGACCTTCCGGATGGCGTGTAGTACCTGGCCGTGGTCAGCCGCATGGCACCGTAACCGCGCAGAGGAATGATGGTCTGCACGGAGCCCTTGCCGAAGGTTTTGGTGCCAAGCAGGATGGCCCGCCGGTGGTCCTGCAAGGCCCCGGCGACGATCTCGGAAGCCGACGCCGAACCGCCGTTAATGAGCACCACCAAGGGAAGCCCATTGGCCAGGTCTCCCGGCCGGGCGTTGAAGCGCTGGGTGTCCTCCGCCCGGCGAGACCGGGTGGAAACGATTTCCCCCTTATCCAGGAAGGCATCCGACGCGGCGATCGCCTGATCCAGCAATCCGCCCGGATTATTCCTCAGGTCGAGAACAATGCCCTGCATGTCGGCGCCGATCTTGTCCTTCAATTCGGCCATGGCCTTCTTGATCCCGCTTTCCGTCTGTTCGGTAAAGGAGGTGATGCGCAAATACCCAATTTTTCCTTCGACACGGGACCGGACGGAACGAACCTTGACCACGTCCCGGGTAATCGTGACATCGAAAGGTTTCTGGTCACCGCGGCGGATGGTCAGCACGATATCGGCGCCCACCGGGCCACGCATTTTTTCCACCGCCTGGGCCAAGGTCAGCCCGAGAACCGCCTCGCCATCCAGGGAGGAGATCAGATCACCGGGCTGGATACCGGCACGGGAGGCCGGCGTATCGTCGATAGGCGAAACCACCTTGACCAAGCCGCCTTCCATGGTGACCTCAATGCCCAGTCCGCCGAAGGAACCGCGGGTCTGGACCTGCATTTCCTTGTAACTTTTGGCGTTCAGGTAGCTGGAATGGGGATCCAGCGCCGCCAACATGCCGGTGATCGCCGATTCGATCATTTCCTGATCGGTGGGTTGGTCCACATAATCGGCCCGTACACGTTCAAAAACGTCCCCGAACAAATTCAACAACCGGTAGGTTTCGGTATTGTTTGTGGTTTCCTGTGCCGTTGCGGTTGGCGCGGCACCCGGCAGGGACTTAAATGCCACGGGAACCAGTACGATCGCCGCCACGGCGGCACCCAAGATCAAATGCTTTTTCATCCGTTTACCTTACTGTTACGCGCCGCCAGCCACGGCTGAGGGTTGATGGGCTGCCCGTCCTTGCGCAGCTCAACATACAGGGCTGGATTTCCATTTGCCGGGCGACCCATGAGACCGACGGGTTCGCCAGCCACCAACCATTGCCCGATTACGCTGTCGATACCGGCCATGCCGGCGAGAAGACTATGATATCCTTCGCCGTGATCGATGATCAAGAGTTGCCCATAACCGCGAAAGGGGCCGGCGAACACCACTTCGCCATCAAATGGCGCAACCACCTGTGCGCCGGCGCGGGTCTCGACGGCGATGCCTTTTCGTTTCAGGCCGGTTAGCATGGTCTGGCCGTAACGGCCCACCACGCGGCCCACCACCGGATAGGGCATTCGGCCCCGGGCCTTGGAAATGGGGCCGTTGGTTGGTGCCGGCCTGGTCAGTTTAGTCAGATTGGCCAGATTGGCCGGTTTTGGCGCTTTGAGGATAATTTTCGCCGGCGGCGGAATCCGGGCCACCGTTTTTTCTATTTTTTTTCGGGTTTCGGCCAGGGCCTTCGCTTTGGCTTTTGCCTCAGCTTTGGCTCTTGCTATTGCGTCCGCGGCCGCTCTTGCTTCCGTCGCGCGGGCGGCGGCCCGGCGGCTGCGTTCTTCTCTTTTCAGACGGGCTTGCTCTTTTTTTCGCTCCGCCTTCAGCCGGGCCAGAAGGTCCTTGATGCTCTTGGCTTCCTTGGCCAGGGCCTGGGCCCGCTTGGCCGCCCTGCGGCTTTTGACCATGGCCTCTTTGCGGATTTCCGCTTTTCGCGCAAACAGCCCTTCCAGCCGTTTTTGTTCCTGGCGGAGTTTTTCCGCCGTGCCGGTAAGCAGGGTCCGCTGGCCGTTCAGGGATTCCCGTGTCCGCGCCAGATCGTCCAGGTCACGGCGCAACCGGGCGGCGCGCTGTTCCAGTTCCGGCACCGCGGTGCGCAACAGAATGGCGCCGCGCACGGTGTCCGAGAGGCTCATGGGTTGGGCGATCATTGCTTCCGGCGGATGACGGGCCAACCGTTGCAGGGCCATGAGGACGTCGGCGAACTGCTGCCGCCGACCGGCGAGCCGGCGGGTTATCCGGGCTTCGGTATCGGCCAGTTCGGACATCCGGCTTTCCAGCGACGCCATCTTCGATTCGTAATCGTGGATAGTTTTCGCCGCCGCCACCAGATTACCGCGAAGCACCGCCATCTGCCGGTTGAGCTCCTCGGCCTTGGCTTTCAACGCATCGCGTTGCTTGCGTTCCCGTTCGATGGTTTGCTGTACATTCTTGAGGCGGCTGCCGGCGTCGCCGTCAGCGGTCGCGGCAAGGGATGGCCCGCCGGAAAAGGCGCCCCATGCCAGGGCGATCATCCAAAAGACGCGGTGAAAGTTGCTCATGTTCACCCTATTCAGCCGCCGCCGTCTCGGCGCGCCCCCTGGAGATGAGGGATCGCCCGGTCATCTCCGGCGGCTGGGCCAGGCCCATGATGTGAAGCAGGGTCGGCGCCACGTCGGCGAGGCTCCCGTCCCGCAAGACATCCGCTTGCGTATTGATCAGAACCGCCGGCACCGGATTCATGGAATGGGCCGTGTGCGGCTGGCCGGTAGCGGTATCCCGCATCAGCTCGCAGTTGCCGTGGTCGGCGGTAACCAGCAGGGCGCCACCGGCTTCGATCACCGCCCGTTCCAACCGGCCCAGGCAGGCATCCACCGTTTCCACCGCTTTGATCGCCGCATCGAGAATTCCCGTATGGCCGACCATGTCGCCATTGGCGTAGTTGACCACGACCACGTCGAAGCGGTCCTCTTCAATGGCCGCCACCAACCGGCCGGTGAGTTCCACCGCGGACATTTCCGGCTTCAGGTCATAGGTGGCTACCCTGGGCGACGGCACCAGGATACGTTCCTCGCCGGGGAACACCTGTTCACGGCCGCCGTTGAGGAAGAAGGTGACGTGAGCGTATTTTTCCGTTTCGGCGATGCGCAATTGACGCAGCCCTTCATCGGCGATCACCTGGCCGAAGATATTGGCGAGTTCGACCGGCGGAAACAGCGTCTCGAGGAAACCCTTGAGATCGGCGGAGTATTCCACCATGCCCGTCCGGGCGGCGAAACCGATTGCCCTGTCCCGGGTGAAGCCGTCAAAGGCCGGATCAACAAGGGAGGCCAGAATCTGGCGCGCCCGGTCGGCGCGGAAATTGGCCATGAGCAACCCGTCACCGTCCTTCATGCCCTCATACCCGCCAATCACCGTCGGCAGCATGAACTCATCGGCAACCCCGGCATCGTAACTGGATGCGATGGCGGCAAGGGAATCGGACGCGTGCCCCCCTTTGCCGTTGACCAGGGTGGCGTAGGCTTTTTCCACCCGGTCCCAGCGCTGGTCCCGGTCCATGGCGTAGTAACGGCCGCCGATCGTGGCGATGGAGACGCCCGTCACATCCGCAACGTCGCCGAGGAATTTGGCGACGAACCCCTGGGCGCTTCGAGGTGGTGTGTCCCGGCCATCAAGAAAGGCGTGGACGGCGACGGGAACCCCCTCCCCGGCAACGATATGCACCAGGGCGGCCATATGATCCTGGTGGGAATGGACCCCCCCCGGCGAAACCAGCCCCATGAGATGGCAGGCGCCACGGCTGGATTTAAGCTTGTCGATAAACCCGGTGAGCGCCGGGTTTCGAGCCAGGGAGCCATCGGCCACGGCGGCGTCGATGCGCGGCAGGTCCTGCATCACCACCCGGCCGGCGCCCAGGTTGGTGTGGCCGACCTCCGAATTGCCCATCTGCCCGTCGGGCAGGCCCACGGCAAGGCCCGTATTGGCCAACCGGGCATGGGGCCACTGGTCTATTAACCGGTCCCAGTTGGGGGTATGGCCCAAGGCGATGGCGTTGTTTTCCCGCTCCGCCCGTTCGCCCCAGCCGTCCAGGATGCACAGCACCACGGGCCTCGGTCTGGGGCGGGGCCGGGCGCGGGATTGGGGAGAATCGGTCATGGATACAATATATATAAGTATTGAGGGTCAATCGACGATAGACACAGGCAGTTAACGGGCGGTTACCCTGGTAATCCGCTCATTCCCGGTGATAGGGGTGGCCGGCGAGGATGCACTGGGCGCGGTAGATTTGTTCGGCCAGCAGTCCCCGGACGAGGAAATGGGGCCAGGTCATGGACCCCAGGGCCAGGGCCAGGTCCGCCCTGTCCAACACCGCCTTGTCCAGACCGCCGGCGCCGCCAATAAGGAAAACCGCATCCCTGACCCCGTCATCCCGCCAGCCGCCCAAGGCGGCGGCGAATTCGGCGCTGGTCAAACCCTTGCCCTTTTCATCCAAGGCCACTACCCGGGCGCCTTCCGGAACTTGGGCCAGCAGAAGGCGTGCTTCGCGTTTTTTAAGTTCCGGCGGGGGTAGGAGCCGCTTTTCCTCCACCTCCCTCAGGGTCAGGGGAAAGGTGATGCGCCCGGCGTAATGATCGAAAAGGTCCCGTTCGGGGCCCTTCCTGGCCCGGCCCACCGCCACCACGATTAACCGCATGAATCGTTTCCACCCTTGGCTCCGCTTTTGACCTCGGCTTCATCCCGAAAAAATCAGGGGCCGACGGTCGTGCCGTCAATCGGCCCGCTGCGCGGCACCCGCCGGCGGAGCGCTCCATAATTTCTCCAGGTCGTAGAACTGGCGCACTTCGGGCCGGAAGAGGTGGACGATCACGTCAAAGGCGTCGATCAGCACCCAATCCCCCTGGGCCGCACCCTCGACGGAAATACCCCGATAACCGCCCGCTTTCAATTTTTCCTGAAGATGATCGGCCATGGCGCCAACTTGGCGCCGTGAAGCACCCGAGGCGATGACCAAGTAGTCGGCAAGGTCCGTCTTGCCGGCCAGGCCGATGACGATCACGTTTTCGGCTTTGTCGTCATCCAGCGATGTTTCCACCAGCTTCAGCAGGTCCGCCGACGCCGGGGACGTCTTTTTTGTTCGTGGTATGGGTTTCTCCTTCCGTTCCGTTGCTGGTTCCGCCGCTTTCGTTGCTGCCTTTATCCTTTTTTCCGGCCTTCTTTCCCGGTTGGCCGCTGGTGGCGTATTTCCGTCGCCGACGCGCCGTGGGGCCGGATATTAAGGTAGACCCAGGCCGGGGGCTTCATATCCACCAGATTCGCCGCCCGGTATTCCCGCACCCGGGAACTGGCGAAACGCCGCGCCGCCAAGGAGGACCGGACCCTTAAAGAATAGGGAGGACGAGCGAAAACCGCAATGGTGATGGCGCGGAACAGGGCCCGCCAGCGCCGCCAGCGGGGCATCTGAATCAGGTTGTCGGCACCCATGACCCAGACGAACCGGGTGGCCGGAAATTGTCTTTTGAGAGCCCGG
Source organism: Alphaproteobacteria bacterium (assembly GCA_024278615.1). GTDB lineage: Bacteria > Pseudomonadota > Alphaproteobacteria > Rhodospirillales > 2-02-FULL-58-16 > JAJRSS01. Next base: position 18,922 of record JAJRSS010000168.1, on the reverse strand, counting down.
ACCGTATCGACGGTGTAAGTGGTGCCCAGGCCCCGTTCCAAATCGGTGACCCGGATCAGGGGATCATCCACCAGTTTTTCCGCCGCCGCCACCCGGTCCTTCAGCGGCGCCATGTCCAGTTTGAGTTTGAGCGGGTTCTGGGGAGAGACCAGCCACCAGACCTGGTCCAGGCGAAGCAGTTCCAGGGCCAGGCGGCTGATGTGCAGGTGTCCGTCGTGGGCGGGGTTGAAGGAGCCGCCCAGGAGCCCCACCCGGCGGGGCGCGGAGAATGGCGCTTTGCTCAAGGCTGTCGCCCAGTCAGAGCCGGCGCTCCTTTGATTGCATGCCATCCTTTCAGGGACGGCATTGGCCCTTGCCCCGCACCACGTACTTGTAGGTGGTCAGTTGTTCCACCCCCACCGGTCCCCGGGCGTGCAGGCGGCCGGTGGAAATGCCGATTTCCGCCCCCATGCCGAATTCGCCGCCGTCGGCGAACTGGGTCGAGGCGTTGACCATGACGATGGCGCTGTCCACCTGGTTGAGGAACGTCTCCGCCGCGGCATCGTCTTCGGTAATGATGGCGTCGGTGTGCTGGGAACCGTGGCGGGCGATGTGATCCACCGCTCCATCGACGCCATCCACCTGTCCGATGGTGACGATGGAATCCAGATATTCCGTATCCCAATCCTCGACCGTGGCGGCGCTCACCCGGGTATCCTGGGCCTGGGTCGCCGTGTCGCCCCGCACCTCGCACCCGGCGTCGATAAGACCGTTGATGATCGGCGGCAGCAGTCGATTGGCGACGGCCCTGTCCACCAGCACCGTCTCCGTCGCGCCGCAAATACCCGTGCGGCGCATCTTGGCGTTGACCACGATGTCGCGGGCCATGTCCGGATCGGCGGCGCCGTCCACGTAGGTATGGCAGATGCCTTCCAGGTGCTTGAACAAGGGCACCTTGCTTTCCGCCGTCACCCGCTCGACCAATGACTTCCCCCCCCGGGGAACGATGACGTCGATGACGCCGGTCATTTTGAGCATTTCGCCTACGGCGGCCCGGTCGGTGGTCGGCACCCGCTGGATGCAGGCCTCGGGCAGGTTGGCCGCCCTGAAGCCCGTGGTCAGGCAATCCATGATGGCCGCCGATGAATGATGGCTTTCCGAACCGCCGCGCAGGATGGCGGCGTTGCCCGCCTTGAGGCAAAGGGCGCCGGCGTCGGCGGTGACGTTGGGCCGGGATTCATAGATCACCCCGATGACCCCCAAGGGCACCCGGACGCGGGAAATATTAAGCCCGTTGGGCCGTTCCCACTGGGCCATCACGTCGCCCACGGGATCGGGTAAATCGGCGATGGCCTCCAGCCCCCGGGCCATGGATTCGATACGGTCCAGGTTCAGCGCCAAGCGGTCCAGCATAGCCTTGGACAGGCCCTTTTGTTCCGCCGCCGCCATATCCCGGGCATTGGCGGCCAGGATGCCTCGCCGGTTGTCCAGAAGAGCCCTGGCCCCTTCCCTGAGCGCCCGGTCCTTGGCTTCCGGCGCCGCCATGGCCAGGGCCGCCGCGGCCACCCGGGCGGCTTCGCCAATGCGGCCCATGAGGGCGGGGATATCTTCTTTTTCCAAGGCGGTCATGGATTCATCCGTTCATCACCAGATCGTCCCGGTGGATGATTTCATCCTTACCACGGTAGCCTAGCAGGGCTTCGATTTCACTGGTTTTGTGGCCCATGATCAGCCGCGCGTCATCGGCCGGATAGGCGCAAAGGCCGCGGGCGATTTCGGTCCCCGAGGGGTCTTTGACGATAACCACGTCACCCCGCAGGAACCGGCCCTCGACGGCGGTGACGCCAGCGGGAAGCAGGCTCTTGCCCCTTTTCAGGGCGGCATGGGCGCCGCCGTCCAGGGTCAGGGCACCGGCGGGCTTGAGGGAACCGGCAAGCCACTGCTTGCGGGCGGTGCGCGGACTGGCCCGGGGCAGGAACCAGGTCCCCGGTGCGCCCCGTTCGATGCGCCGCAGGGAGTGGAGTTCCCGGCCATTGGCGATCAGCAGCCGGCAGCCGGCGGCGACGGCGATCTTGGCCGCCGCCAGCTTGGTCACCATGCCGCCGGTGCCGTCGCCGGGACGGGCGACGCCGGCCATGGCCTCCACTTCGGGCGTGATATCGCGCACTTCCGGCACCAGAACGGCGTCCGGGTTCTGGCGCGGGTCGGCGGTATAAAGGCCGTCGACATCGGAAAGCAGAACCAGGGTATCGGCGCTGATCATGGCCGCCACCCGCGCCGCCAGGCGGTCGTTGTCGCCCAGGCGGATTTCATCGGTGGCGACGGTATCGTTTTCGTTGATCAGGGGCACCGCCTGCATCCTCAAAAGCGCCAACAGGGTGTTGCGGGCATTGATGTAGCGGCGGCGGTTTTCGCTGTCGTCCAGGGTCAGCAGCACCTGGGCCACGGTCATGTCATGGTGAGCCAGAACTTCCTGATAGGCATGGGCCAGACGCATCATGCCCGTCGCCGCCGCCGCCTGCTTGTCATCCAGCCTGAGGTGCCCATCCGCCAAGCCCAGGTACCGGCGGCCGACGGCGATGGCGCCCGAAGAAACGACGAGGATTTCCTGGCCGCGCGCCCGGCAGCGGGCCAAATCCGCGGCCAGGGATTCCAGCCACTGGCGATGGACGGTGCCCCGGTCCGCGTCCACCAGCAGTGAGGAACCGACCTTGACCACCAGGCGTTTGGCCTGGGTGAAGCCGTCGCCCGTACGGTGGGGATTCATGGGGCGTAAACCTGGGTGCGCTGTTCGCCCGGGCCCCGGTCGGCGGCGATGGCGGAAAGCAGTTTGCCCAGCACCGTCTTGACCCCAATTCCTGCGGCACCGGAAAGAACCGCCACCGGCCGGCCCACGGCGGCGGCCAGGGCGGTTTGCCTTTCCTCCACCACGTCCCCGGTAAGGGCGTCACATTTATTGAGGGCGACGATTTCAGGTTTGGCGTCCAGGCCGGCGCCATAGGCGGCCAGTTCACGGCGCACGGTCTGGTAACAGGCGGCCACGTCTTCCTCCGTTCCGTCCACCAGATGCAACAGAACCCGGCAGCGTTCCACATGGCCGAGGAAACGCATCCCCAGGCCGGCGCCTTCGTGGGCTCCTTCGATCAGGCCCGGGATATCGGCGATGACGAGTTCGTCGCCGTCCACCGCCGCCACCCCCAGGTTGGGATGCAGGGTGGTGAAGGGATACCCGGCGATCTTGGGCCGGGCCCGGGAAACGGCGGCGAGGAAGGTGGATTTGCCGGCGTTGGGCAGGCCCACCAGGCCCGCATCGGCGATCAGCTTGAGACGCAGCCAGACCCACCGTTCCTCGCCCGGCCAGCCGGGATCGGCGCGGCGCGGCGCCTGGTTGGTGGAGGATTTGAAATGGGTGTTGCCGTAGCCGCCGTCGCCACCCCGGGCCAACACTTCCCGCTGCCCCACATGGGTGAAATCGGCGATGAGGGTTTGCTTGTCATCCTCTAGGATCTGGGTGCCCACGGGGACCTTCAGGATCACGTCTTGGCCACTCGGTCCGGTGCGGTTCTGGCCGCCGCCCGGACGCCCCCTGGGGGCCTTGAAGTGCTGGCGGTAGCGGAAATCGATCAGGGTATTGAGGCCGTCGACGCATTCGACGACCACATTGCCCCCCCGACCGCCGTCGCCGCCGTTGGGGCCGCCGTATTCCACGTACTTTTCCCGCCGGAAGCCGACGCAGCCGTCGCCGCCGTCGCCGCTTTTGATGAAAATCTTGGCCTCGTCGAGAAATTTCATCGCCTGATCTCTCGGAAAACAAAGTCCGGTTGGAATAGGGTCAAGAACTTCACTTCGCCCATGCCGGAAAAAAAGGGTCAAGATAAAAAAAAGCCCGGAATCAAAAAAGGGAGTCCGGAATCAAAAAAAAGGGGGAAATGGCTAGCCATTCCCCCGCTCTGTCCAGCGAATGGCTGACGGTTTCCCCTAAGCCGCCGGCTCCACCGCCACGTACAGCCGGTCGTTTCTCTTGCGCAGAAATTTTACACGGCCTTCCACTAGGGCAAAAAGCGTGTGGTCCTTCCCCATGCCCACACCGGAACCGGGGTGATACTTGGTGCCCCGTTGACGGATGATGATGTTGCCGGGGATGACGGCTTCATCACCGAATTTCTTCACCCCCAGGCGCCGGCCAGCCGAATCACGGCCGTTGCGGGAACTGCCGCCTGCTTTCTTATGGGCCATTGGGCTTTACTCCTTTGATTTCCCCGGTGCCTTGACCGCTTTTTTTGCTTTTGACTCGGTCTTTGCCCCGGTTTTTGCCTCGGTTTTTACCTCGGTTTTTACCTGGGCCTTCGGCTTTGCTTCCGTCTTCGCCTTGGCTTTGGTCTTAGCCTCGGTCTTGGCCGTGGCCTTGGTCTTCGCCTTGGCCTTGGTCCCGGCTTCCGCCTTTTCCGTGACCTTTTCCTCAGGCTTTTCCTTGGCCTTTTCCTTGGCCTTTTCCTTTGCCTGGGGCTCGGCTTCTCCCCCCGCCTTGGCGGCCTTCTTGGGTTCGGCCTTCGCTTTTACGGCCGGCTTCTTGCCGCTTTCGCTGATGCCGGTAATGCGAAGCACGGTCAGGTCCTGACGGTGGCCGTTTTTACGGCGATACCCTTGCCGGCGTTTCTTCTTGAAGACGATGATCTTGTCGCCCCGGGTTTGTTCCACCACTTCGGCAAACACGGCCGCCTTGTCCAGGGCGGGGGCGCCGACCGAGGGCTCCTTGCCGGCCTCGCCGATCATCAGCACGTCGCGGAATTCCACGTCCTGGCCCGGCTGGCCGGCCAGCTTTTCGACGACAATAATGTCGTCGGCGGCGACCCGGTACTGTTTCCCGCCGGTGCGGATGACTGCGAACATGGAAGCCCCGTTCAATAAAGGTTAAAAACACCAAAAAACGGCCCCAGACACCCTCCACGAGGCGCGGGCCGGTTAAAGAGGCGGCAATATACGCCCTCGCCCCCGGTTGTCAACGGTTTGGCAGGCCAAGCCGCTTGGTTTTCCTGGGAAAATAGCAATATTCGGGCGGCTTGCCGTGATCGGGGCGTTCCGTTAAGGTCCGCGCTTGCCCATGAGGCCCGGACTTCAGGGCTTTTCCAGTCTGAATTGGCCTGATTTAGCCTGATTTGGACAATCCCGACCGTGTGGAGAGGTGCCGGAGTGGTCGAACGGGGCGGTCTCGAAAACCGTTGTACGCTTGCGTACCGTGGGTTCGAATCCCACCCTCTCCGCCAGTTTTTCTGATTTTTCATTAAATTCAATAGGTTAAACCTACCCGAACTGAGTGTGTCTCCATGTTGGTACAAATCGTTGGTACAAAACGGAGATACGGATGCGGGCACAAACCCCGGATTATCTGTTCCGAAGGGGAAACTGGTTTTACTTCAGACGAGGAATACCCCTTCAACTTCGCAACCATTTGGGAAGACGCGAAATCAAGGTATCGTTGGGAACCGACAACCCGGACACTGCACGGAGACGGTGCCGGGTCAGTGCGGGCGATAGAAATGCGCTCGCGCTGGCATTCTTCTTCGCATCTCTTGAGCGGGACCCAAACCGCAATCAAAAAATTGTGGTGGTAGACGACCCTATGACCAGCCTCGACGAACATCGGGCACTTACGACCATTCAAGAAATGCGTCGGCTTTCGGATGACGTTGCGCAGCTAATCGTCCTCTCGCACTCCAAGCCGTTCCTTTGCGATCTTTGGCAAGGAGCGGACACCGCACTTCGTTCAGCTTGTCGAATAGTCCGCGCGAACCCGGGGTCCACGTTAGCCGAGTGGGATGTGAGTCAGGACTGCATCACCGAGCATGACAGACGGCACGCAATGGTCAGGTCCTATATTAATAACAGCGTTGGCGTTGACGAGCGTGCAGTTGCTGCTGCTCTGCGACCGATCTTGGAGGCTTTCGCGAGGGTTGCGTATCCAGAGGCGTTTCCGCCGGGAAAACTACTAGGTCCGTTCATTGGTCTCTGTGAACAGCGAGAGGGCACAGCCGACGAAATTCTCTCTCCCAACGACCGCATCGAACTTCGTGCGTTGCTGGACTACGCAAACTTGTTCCATCACGACACGAACCCGGCCTATCAGACTGCGGTGATCAACGACCAGCAACTCCTCGATTTTGCCCGTCGAACTTTGGCTTTCGCAAAGAGGGCTTAAAGCCGCAAGGGAGAATCCAGCTTGCAACTCACCAAAACCGACTTCATCCAGTATCTGAATTGTTCGAAGTCACTTTGGTGGCTTAAGCATGAGCCCGACACCTATCCGCATGGTGAGTTTTCTGTCTTCCTGCAAAAGCTGACGCGGGAGGGGTACGAGGTCGAACGGTACGTCCGGCAGTATTTTGAGAGTGAAGATAGTCGGGATGTCGATTTTCAGCGCGTCTTTGAAACCGATGACGGCCTGTTTGCGCGGGTGGACGCATTGGAGCGCGGTCCGGACGGAGAGGTGATCCTCTATGAGATCAAATCATCGACCAGCGTGAAGACCGATGCCTCCCACAATCATATCAAGGATGCCGGCTTCCAGAAGATTTGTGCGGGGCGCGCCGGCCAGCAGATCGATCGCGTTTATCTGGTCCATTTAAACGGCGAATATGTCCGCAACGGCTCAGTTGATCCGGTGGCACTCCTAACCTTTTCGGATGTAACTGAGCCAGTTGGCAACATCGCCGGGGAGACCGAGGTTGAGATTGAGGCAGCCCTTGATCTTCTTCGGGAAATCGAACTCGACAGGGAAGGTTGCTCTTGCTTACACAAATCTCGTGGCAATCACTGCGACACTTTTTCTCTGTTCAATCCGGGTATCCCCACCCCGTCGATTTACAGCCTGCCGAGGCTGAGCGCTAAGAAACGTACAGATTTCATCGTCAACGGTATATTCGACCTTCATGAGATACCTGATAATTATCCCTTATCGGCTAATCAGAAGATCGTAGTTCAGGCGGCTAAGGCAAATGCGCCGCAGATCAATCTTGACGAGATTCGTGATTTTCTCGCGACCCTACGCTTTCCGCTGTATTTCTTCGATTTTGAGACGTATGCCTCGGCTGTGCCATTTTTGGATGGGACCAGTCCGCATAAGCATTTCCCGGTGCAGTACTCGCTGCACATCCTCGACGAGGATGGCAGCCTAACTCACAAAGAGTTTCTTGAACGTGACGCGCGCTTACCGGATCGCCTTGTTGAACAGATGAACGCTGATATCGGGCAAGTAGGCAGCATCGTGTCCTGGCACGCTTCATTCGAGAAAACCCAAAATCGGGAAATGGCCAAGATGTTTCCTGATAAGAGCGACTTTCTGATCGACTTGAATGAACGGATGGTGGATTTGGAGGACGTATTCAAGGCCGCTTATGTGGATGCTCGTTTTGATGGTTCGACATCCATAAAAAAGGTGCTCCCGATCATCTGTCCCAAACTCGATTACAAGGACCTCTACGTTCAAGACGGTGCGTCAGCGATGGTGTCGTGGGAGCGGATGATAAATACAGATGATAAAGAAGCGGCCCAGATTGCAAGCGCGCTGCTGAGTTATTGCGAGCGGGACACCTTCGCAATGGTGGAAATCTATCGTTTCCTGAATGAATTGACCCATGATCAATCATGAGTTCTCGGTGCGCCCAGCCTATCCGCACATCACAACAGCCGACCGATTCGCCTCAGACGCCGCACGATCTCTTCTTGTGGAAGGAAGACCAGATCATCGTCCTGAAATAGCCGCAGGGCATCGTACAGGATTTGCGGAGGGACGATTTCATGCGCTTCCAGTTCGTCGATAACCGAAAGCACGCCGCGCACCTCGATGCTATTGCCATCGGCAATGCGGCGTAACGGGCCGTCGCCTGTCATTAGGATGGCCACTTCGATCTCCTCGGCGAGCGCGAGCGCAAAGCAGTCATTAAGCTTCAGAGAGGCGTGTTGATTGAAGTGCCCTTGTGCGCGCAGCACAATTTCGCCGGGAAGGTCTCTTACTTCGAGGCCCTGATCGCGTAGTGCGGCCTTTTCTTCATCGGTCAGGCATAGCCATTCATCCTCAAATAGTGTGTTGGGCATCACAAACTGGTAGGGTAGTCGGAGGAGTTCCTCCAACAAACCGGCCTTGCGTAGGTCGATCATGCAGCTTGTGTCACTCACCACTATCCGCATTATTCTCAGCCGGCCCTTTCAATCCCTTTTCGATTTCTGACAGAGGCTGCTGAAGTAGTTCGCAGGCCTTGGTCGGCGATATCAGCTTTTCCGCTAGAGCCCAGTAACAGAGCCTTTCGAAACGCCTCGGCACCTCATGCTTTCCTTCTTCTCCCGCCGGCTCCAAAGGTTCTGGCTCCATGGAACGCCACTTTCTGGCAAAGGTTTGGAAGGCATAGACGAGAGCTGACTCGTCAATAATTCCTAGCTGTTTTAGCCTCACAAGAAGCGCCGCTGCGCTAACACGGTACATGCGCTTTAGCTGGATCAGTTCCTGATAGCCTAACGCTTTTCTGTGCTTTCCGATTTCTCTTACAAGATGGTCCCTTGGCACTAGAAAAGCACCGGCAAAGACATTCGAAGCTTTCTCGTGATTGACGGGAGATTTTTCATCGATAAGACGGTGCGCGAGTTCGTGCGCCAAAGTTAGACGCCGTCGTTCCAAGGTCACATTTTCGTTGACCACAATAACCGGAACCCTATCGTTGTGACGTGGCCGGCGCACCAGCAAAGTCAGGCCGGAGACTTTGCCGGGTAGGGGGAGAATGAGGACCTTGATTCCACGATCTTCCAGTAGGGAGGTCATGTTCGGGATCGGGTCGATCCCCAGCTTCCATTCTTTACGTAAATCCTCCGCAAGGGTTTCTCCGTCATCTTCCTTCCCGAGAAACCGGTTCCCGAACTTCGGAGCTTTCCACGCGCCGCTATCCATATCCAGAATTTCTTCGATGGCCAGATAACGCTGAAGCCTATCGATCACGGTCGCTTTGACGCGCGCCCGGTCCCCCACAGTGGTCCCCGATATCTTGCGGAATTCGATCTCTTCCAATTCAGCGACCTGTTCGCTGAGCAGAAACTCTAGCGATACATCCAGAACTTTGGTGAGTCGGGTCAGAATCCCCGAACTTGGCATCATCTCGCCACGTTCGTATTTTCCAATAGCCTGTGCGCTGACTTTCCTGTCCAACGCCTCCGACAGGCTCCGTAACGAGAAGCCCGCCTTTTTTCTGGCCAGTTTCAACCGTTCTCCAAACATTGCTCACCTTCAGGGCTTGTGGTTTACAAAAACATATTATATAATAAAAATGTAAACCATATCTTGCTCACCGTCAATGCCGAAATCCTTATGGGGATGTGGTAAACGGAATTTAGAATCAGGAGGTTAGCATGAGTAAACGCAATCAGCATGTAGTCCCGCACGAAGGGGGCTGGGCTGTTCGTGGTGCCGGTAGCCAGCGCGCGTCGTCCATTCACCGGACCCAACGCGAGGCCATTGATGCCGGGCGCGGTATCGCCCGCAACCAGGGAACCGAGCTATTCATTCACGGTCGGGACGGCCGCATTCGGGAACGCGATTCCCACGGCAATGATCCGTATCCGCCCAAGGGGTAGAAGGAGTATTCGTTGAAGAGGATTCTGACGATCGACGGTGGCGGCATTCGGGGCACATTTCCGGCTGCGTTCCTGGCAAACCTTGAGAAGGACCTGAAATATCCCATCGGACGGTATTTTGATCTTATCTCAGGCACGTCCACCGGTGGGATCATCGCCATCGGCCTTGCCCTTGGCATGAGTGCTGCGGATATCCTGAAGCTCTACGAAGAAAAAGGCCCTGCGATATTCGCGCAGACACGATCGGGGTTGCCGGGTTGGCTTGCAAGACACTTCCAGCGTGGCAAGTGGCTTTTCTGGGGGCCGAAATACAGCGCAGAACCGCTTCGCGAAGCCATGACCGATGCGTTTGGTAACCGACGGCTCGGCGAATCCGGGACGCGCCTGATGATTCCCGCCTGGCACCCGCAAACTCAGGGCGTCTACATTTTCAAAACAGCCCATCATCCGCGTTTTGAGACAGACTACAAGGAGTTGGCTGTGGATGCCGCCATGGCGACAGCGGCGGCGCCGACCTACTTCGCGCAACACATAACGGCCAACGATGTTGGTCTTGTTGATGGTGGCCTTTGGGCCAACAATCCCACCGGCATCGCCGTCGTCGAGGCGATCGCAACCCTCGGCTGGCCCGCAGACGACCTCAAGGTTTTGAGCATCGGGTGTCTCGAAGATATCAAGGTGGTCCGGGAAGCATATGGGGCGGCCAGGCTGGCCCCGCAGCTCGCCAGTCTTTTCATGGCCGGCCAGTCGCACGGGTCGCTGGGCATCGCGCATATCCTCACGGGCGACCCTCATGAGCGGAAGGCGATATACCGGATTTCCCAGCCGGTCCCTGATGGATTCTACACGCTCGATAATACTAGGCGCATCAGCGAGCTGAAAGACCGGGCCTTTGCTGAAGCGCGTACGCAAAAGCCCCTCCTCCAACCTGAATTTTTCAGTGAGCCGGCCGAAGAATTCGTACCCACACATAGGTGAAGAAATGACAGCACATGACAGAAAAATCGCACAGACCCACGATGACATTCTCGAAGAGATTGCGGATGCGCTTGACATTCCGCCGTCCAAATTCGAGGAAGCGAAAAGCCGGTACGAGTCCATCGGCGACTGGCTCGGCCGGGACGAATCCACTTTATCCTCCTACGATCCGGCGATCTCCCCATAAGGCTCTTTCCTTCTCGGTACAGTCACGCGGCCGCTGAATGATGCCGAGGAATATGATGTTGACCTGGTCTGCCTGCTGAAGGCCTCCAAGGTAGACTTTACTCAGAAGAGCCTGAAGGAGGCAGTCGGCCATGAGGTCGCGCTCTACGCCCGGGTGCAGAACATGGCGAATCCGCCAGAGGAAGGGCGGCGCTGTTGGACCCTCCATTACGCGGACGGCGCCCAGTTTCACATGGATATCTTGCCGGCCCTGCCCGATGTCCAGAGATACCAGATTATGCTCAAGGAGCTCGGACATGGCGGCCTTGCCAATGATCCTGCCCTGACCGGGCAGGCGATCGCCATCACCGACAAGACTCTACCGCAATATACACGCGTGACTGAGGACTGGCCCCAGAGCAACCCGATGGGTTATGCGGCCTGGTTTCGGAGCCGGATGACGGTCCAGCTGACGGAGCGGAAGAAGGCGTTCGTAAAGCGCGAGAAGATCACGGCCAGCGTTGACGAAATACCGGACTACAAGGTCAAGACTCCGCTGCAACGCGCCCTCCAGCTCCTCAAGCGCCACCGGGACTGCATGTTCGCCGAAAACGGCGACCACAAGCCGATTTCAATCATCATCACGACGCTGGCGGCCCACGCTTACAACGAGGAACCGACAATCTCGGAAGCGCTGCACAGTATTCTGATGGGCATGGACCGATACATCGAGTCCCGGGGTGATGAGGCTTGGGTGGCCAATCCCGTGAACCCAGCAGAGAATTTCGCCGACAAGTGGGCCGAAGAGCCTGAGAAGCGCGAGAACTTCTATAAATGGCTGGAGCAGGCCCGTCAGGATTTCGCACTTTACCTGCGGGCTAGCCAGTTCGACGTTATGCCCGAAATCCTGAAAGAACACCTTGGCACCGATTTGGTGGATCGGACGTTCAACGCCGTGATCCCGGCAGCTGCTGTTGGGCTTGCTGCGCCGGCAATTGTGAAGGGGGCCGCTGGCAGCGATGACGTGGCGCGGGCCGAGGCCGCGATTAACCAACTCCAGCAGACGGGAACGCAGTCGAAGCCTTGGGCACGGTCATAAGAAAATCGAAGAAACTGACACTGGAGGAAGTCAAGGCCGCCATTGCGTTTGACCAACCGAAGCTGTGCGCCACGCGCGACGGCTCCAGCCTACTCGTTTGCGGGACATACCTTCTTTTTGAGAACGGCGTCGTCTCTAACCCAGCGGGTCCGATATCAGAGTACGACATCAAGATGGTTCTCGCCGAGAGCTATCCAAAGCGTGAGCCCAAAGTGTTCGAGGTCGGCGAGCGAATCCCGCGCTGCCCTGACCGCCATATCAACGATGATGGCGATTGCTGCGTGACTGTGTGGGAGCATTGGCTGGTTTCCTCCGAAGATCATTCGTTTGCGGCATTCCTGAACGGCCCGTTGAATGAATTTTTTCTGGGGCAATACTGGTACGAGAAGACCGGCAGATGGCCGTTCGGCGAGCGGCCGCACGGTCAGAAGGGACTCGAAGAAGCGTATGCCGATGCTCTGGGTATACCGAACAAGAAGAAAGACCTCCTCTACCATTTAAGACTGCTATCCCAAGATTGGCCTAAGGGGCACTGGCTATGCCCTTGCGGCAGCGGCAAACGGCTACGCCACTGTCACCAGCACGACCTGATGACCCTGCATGAAAAAGTGCCGCCCCGGATAGCCAAGCGGATGCTGCGCCGCCTGAAGGCCGAGGGGCCATAGTACCCGCAGGCGGACTTGCCTCTATTTAATAATCGCGGCGGCGATCCGGATAGCACCGCTTCATCGGGTAAGGTTTTGTGCTTGGTCGCACTTTGAAGATAGCGCGGGTTTTGACCACCTAACTTACCGAAAAAACATGAGAATTTCTGAGGTCCAGCCCCCTGAGTGCAAAAAGTAAGTAAAGTTGGTTGTGGGCCCCTGCAACCAACTTTATCTATTTCTTGAATAGACCCTGACAAATTTTTTGTGGCACAATTCTGGCACAGCCGGGAGCGATATATAGCGATTTACAGCGACGTGGAGCGATGCTAAAGTGCTGGTATCGTTGAAAATGTCAATTAAATCAACGTGCTAGATAAGCCTCCGAAGGCAGAGGTCACACGTTCGAATCGTGTCGGGTGCGCCAACCTTCCCAATGACTTAGCACCGTATCACCATAGCGGCGCGGCGGCCCTTGTCCGCGTTACGGCGTGTTCGCACCTTCCGGTGGGTGGCTTTGACCCGGATTGACTTGGCTCAATCAAAACTCATCTCGTCGCGTAAGCAAGATGCGAGGTCACAATGGGAAAGCAGGCCACAACTTGAAAAGATGGTGCGCCCGACAGGACTCGAACCTGTGACCCCCAGATTAGGAATGGGGCACTAAATAATCTTATAATATTGAAAATACTAGGTTATTTTTCTCGTATAAAGAGGTCAAGTAGCAAATAGGTAGCAATACGCTTTTGTACACGAAGCGGAATTCAGGTCGTGGTAATGTGAACGACAAATGAGCTTCTTTCTGCCTACTTAATTTGGGGAGACTCAACTCCTGATCTACAAAGAGCTGGACTGGGTCAAAGATGCTGCGGCAAAAAGAAGTATAACCTCGCTTGTTGAATTCCATCGCAAGATCGCAGAGCAGTCGATTGTGACATTCAAACGCAGCTACCCCAGTGTAGCACATGCCTAGAGTTCAAATCCCTGTCACGCCGAGTGTAATTACCTGGGCGCGTGAACGTGCTGGTTACTCTGTGGAAGAGGCCGCAAAGAAATTTGCTAAGATTGCAGCGTGGGAGGCTGAAGAAGCATATCCAACTTACCCGCAGCTTGAACGGCTTGCCAATACATTCAAACTGCCGATAGCAGTTTTCTTCTTTCCAGAACCGCCTGATTTACCACCAGTTAGCGAATCATTCCGTACGCTCCCATTGGGAGAGTTTGAGCAAATCCCTCGGCAGGTGAAATTCCTCTTAAGGAAAGCGCAAGCCCTACAACTCAATTTGTCCGAGCTTTGTCAAGCACGGAACCCAGCTGAGCATCTAATTACGCGCGATCTTGAATTCGCGGATAACGTTCGGCTTGACGTTATGGCTCGTGAAGTGCGCGATTACATCGGCATCTCACTTGAAGAGCAATGTGCATGGGGCACGGATGATGATGCACTCAAAAACTGGCGAAAAGCCCTATCAAATGTGGGCGTATTTGTGTTCAAAGATGCTTTTCGCGTGCCTGAATATTCCGGTTTCTGCCTCTATGATGAAGTGTTCCCGATTATCTATGTGAACAACAGCACCGCTAAAACACGCCAAATCTTTTCGTTGTTTCACGAGCTTGCGCATCTGCTGTTTCACACAAGCGGGATTGATACGATCGAAGATGAATACATCGCTACCCTAACCGGTCCCGCGCAGCGTATTGAAATACTTTGCAACCGCTTTGCCGCACAATTCCTGGTGCCGGAAGCGGCTTTCAGGACAGCCATTGCCGGAAACGATGCAAATGAAGATACGGCGGAACGTTTGGCTGCCCACTTTCATGTCAGCCGTGAATTCGTCTACCGGAAATTCCTTGATCAGGGGTTGATAACGCAAGAGGTCTATATCGAGGCCGCAAATCGTTGGGCGAATCAACGAGTTCCAGGAGGAACCGGCGGAGACTTCTATTGGACAAAAATTACCTACTTAGGGCGAGATTATATTCAGCTTGCTTTGAGCCAATATCATCAAAACCGCATAGATCAAAACCAGCTAGCTGAATATCTCGATTCAAAGCCTCGGCACGTTGGAACTTTGGAAGAGTACTTCTCGCAGGGTGACACATGACCTATGTGTTCGATAACTCCCCGTTGTCTGCGCTTTTCAGGAACTACTATCGCGGCACATTTCCGACCCTTTGGCAGCATTTCGATGATTTGGTTACGAACGGAGATATCATCTCAACCCGTGAAGTCCATCGCGAAATAGATGACGGACCAGATGGGAACCTTCGAGACTGGGCCGCGCGGAACAATGAACTGTTCACAATACCAAACGCCGAAGAAGGAGCGATTGTTGCCCAAATATTTTCTGTTCCGCATTTTCAGCAAAACATAGAGCGCCAAAAAATGCTAAAGGGCGGCAGGAATGCCGATCCCTTTGTCATCGCCAAGGCTGCCGTGAATGTACTAACTGTCGTGACCATGGAACAGTTGCGACCAAACGCTGTGAAAATCCCAAATATTTGTGACCATTTTAATATCCCTTGGGTATCACTTGAGGGGTTCATGGAAGCCGAGGATTGGGAGTTTTGATATAGAATTTGAAAATCTGTAACATTAACTAATAATTCCCTTCTGGCTAATAGGCGAAGCCTTGCGAGGCTCTTGATTAAGAATGCTTTCCACCTGTTAGCCGATATTCCATCAGTGTTGTTCATTTTTCGCCTGATGGCGTCCATTTTACTCCCAGTTCCGAACGTAGCAGGTGCTTCCAGCGAACACCTGATTCTGATCCGAAGTAGACCTACCGTTGGTGTGCTTTTGGCTATTTTAATAAAAAAAAGAGGCTGCGGAAACACAGCCTCTTTTCAATGGATCAGGAGCGGAGTTACCGTCGCCGCCACCGCACCAGCACCAATAGCCCACACAACGTCGAAAATATGGGCAGTCGGTTTCGCTAGATTAGTTAAACGACGCTTCACTACGCAGGTCTTGGATTTCGCTTCTTCAGACTTTTTATGCATCGGCACCTCCTTGAGATTTTGTGCAAGCCAATTAAGGCTCACCAAGATTACAAAAAGGGCTATCAGCACTAGCGCAGTGGCGGGAGTTGAACCCGCCCCGACCCCCAAAGCTCGGAAATCGTTGTTGTAAGTATATCGAATTTCCATACAGAAATTAAATATAAATGCCCCGTAAGCGGTTTTTATTTCAAAGGAGTTTGGGGGTTCCGGCTCGCACCGGAACCCCCTATATTGGCTCAAAGACCCTGGAAACCTCTCCCCCGATGATCGCCTGCCAGCAATTCATCATGGGGCTGTGTCCTGATGTACAGGGTCACGGATCAGAGTGAAGCCCCAATCCGGAGCCTACCGGCGGCGGCGCAAGCCGGGCTTGGCCACCGCACGCCGACGGGATTTAACTTCTTCCTCAACCTCTCGGAACTCGGGTTCCAATTCCTTGAGCCTTCTTACGAGTCCGCTCAGGTCGTATTCATTGCTCAGTTTTCCGCGATGAACAGCACGGCGTTCAATTCGTTGAACAAGACCCATTTCTTCGAGGTCGGCGATATGTCTCTGAACCTGTCTGGGCCCTAGACTGAGACGGTCACCCAAGGCCTTTTTGCTGGGAAAGGGCTTGCGGTTCACGTCCCACCAGTAATCGGCGAGGTGCATAAGCAACGCCAACTGGGTCGGGTTCAATTTGAGCCGCCGTTGCGCTCTTAAAATCAAGGACGGAACAATACAAAAGCCAAGGTCCATGACCGGCTTTCCCCATTTCCGCTCGGAGGCCTTACCTGCCTTTGATACGGGCATTTTAATAATCTTGGCGGTTTGTGTTTCCTGTTTGTCTTTGGACATGATTTCTTACCTTTCGAGTGTGAGAATAGGCCTGAAATCTGCAGGTTACAATGGGAGCTGACCAGTCGTATTTGACTTATGCTACAGGTCGGAAATGACCAGACGAACCGGTCGGGAGTGGCCTATAAATAAGTACACAATTGATCAGCACATATCCAATCGCATACAAATTAGTACACATAACCCTCCGGTCACGAATGTCCTATGGGGAGTATTCTTTTTACCCTAACCCGCCAAAGACAATTTCCTCACCCCTTCGACCGGAAGCACCACGTGCCCCGGGGACCGTCTGGGTCTACCCCTCATCGGCGGCCCCTATTTTTTGCCGTGATTGAGGTTTTGTCCGGTGGTTGCAGGCACTAACCCCTACCCCTAATCGATGAGCATTAGGCTCAGGGTCATTCGCCACACAAGCAGCCTTATAATCATGTAGATTAAGTGTAGTAAACGGAAGCTAATAGTAATTTTGACGCAGACAGTGTCGGATACGTTAACACCTCAGGAACGCAGCGAACGCATGGGTCGTGTTCGAGGAAAGGACACGAAACCGGAAATGCTTGTTAGGCGGCTCGTCCACGGGATGGGTTATCGCTACAGGTTACACGGCAAGGATTTACGCGGGTGCCCAGATATAGTATTTCGTGGTAGGAAAAGGGCTATATTTATTCACGGGTGCTTTTGGCATCGGCATCCGAGTTGCAAATTGGCTAGATTGCCGAAGTCCCGCTTGGAGTTTTGGGGACCAAAACTGGAAGGGAATCGGAAACGCGATCTACGCAATCAGAAAGCCCTTGGGGATATGGGGTGGCGATACTTGATCGTCTGGGAGTGCGAGACGAAGGATCGGGGTGCACTAGAGACAAGAATTAGGCATTTTTTATCAGAGGAGGGGGGCGAGCAGGCATCATGATGAACGTTATCGAACTCTTCGCGGGTGCCGGCGGGCTGGCCATGGGGGTTGGTCTCGCGGGGTTTCAGCCGAAAGGGGTTATCGAATGGGATCGGTGGGCCTGCGACACTATCCGCGAGAATGCGGGGCGAGGCTTTCCGTTGGTGCGGGATTGGCCCCTGACCGAGGGTGATGTCCGAAAGTTTGATTTCGAGTCACTAGAGGACAAGATTGATCTCATTGCCGGCGGACCTCCATGCCAACCTTTTTCCCTCGGTGGCAAGCATCGGGCGCATGAGGACCAGCGCGACATGTTTCCGACGACTGTCGACGCAGTTCGCCGCCTTAGGCCCAAGGCGTTCATCATCGAGAACGTTAAGGGCCTGACCAGAACCGCCTTCACGAACTACTTTGAATACACCATTCTCCAATTCACCTTCCCGGAGATCATCCGACGCCGTGGCGAAGACCAGTTGGATCACCTCGCCCGTCTGGAACAGGCCAAGACCTCGCGTCGGCGTCGGGGCCTCACTTACGAGGTTGTTTGGCGAGTTCTCAACGCCGCCGACTATGGGGTGCCACAGAAGCGGGAGCGGGTTTTTATCGTCGGATTTCGAGACAACTTGGGGGTCAAGTGGTCATTTCCCGAGCCCACTCACAGCTTTGACGCCCTCCTCGAGGCCCAGTGGATCACACGCGAGTACTGGGACAGACACACGATTGCGAAGAAGAAACGGCCCGAGCTTCCAGGGCGGCAAACCAAGCGAATCGAAAAAATCAGGCGGTCGAACCTTCGCCCAATGGTGACGCACAAACCATGGCGCACGGTTCGTGACGGCCTCATGGGCCTGACGGACCCCAGGGTGATGGATGACGACAAGGTATTTCATAATCACCGTTATCAACCCGGAGCACGCCAGTATCAGGGTCACACGGGTAGCCCTCTCGACTTGCCGGCGAAGGCGCTCAAGGCCGGCGTTCATGGCGTGCCCGGGGGCGAGAATATGATCGTGTTGGAGGACGGGAGCGTTCGCTACTTCACGGTTCGAGAGGCGTCGCGCATTCAAACGTTTCCTGATGGCTATGTCTTTCACGGCGCGTGGTCGGAAACGATGCGGCAACTTGGAAACGCCGTGCCGGTGAAGCTCGCCCATGTTGTTGCGTCTAGCGTCGCTAGGACGCTGGCGAAACAGGACGAACGCAAACTTAAGCGAATGGTCAAGAGGCTCACGCGGGCATGAGCACGAGTGAACCCTACAACCCACTCGGCAAGCAACACCTAGGGGAAAGCATCGCTGACGCACTTCTCCGAAGCGATCCCGATCCTCTTGGCGAGATCGAGACCTTCAACGGCGCCGGTATTTACGCGATCTACTACGCCGGAGACTTCGGCGGATACGCGCCTATTGCGGAGCGAAACCGCGATAACCAGTATGAGATGCCGATCTACGTGGGCAAGGCCGTTCCCCCCGGAGCGCGAAAGGGTAATTTTGGTTTAGGTGTCGATCCTGGTCCCGCCCTGTTCAAAAGGCTAAAGGAGCACGCGGAGAACATAGATCAGGTAGAGAATTTGGACCTAGCCCGAAAGATTCACGAAAAGGTACCGCCAAACCCCTATAATGCGTTATGATTCAATTGCTTAGATTGATTAAACGCGGAGGATTTGGCGGTGACGGATTGTAGCTCTTTGAACCTTGAGTTTCCAGCCTGCCG
>JAJRSS010000167.1 GCA_024278615.1 Alphaproteobacteria bacterium | reverse complement strand
TAAAGTTCCAGGGTGCGGGTACGCACCCAGCCGGCATCGGCGTGGTGGGCGCCGAAGCGGCGGATATCCACCGGCCACAGGTCGAGGGCCGGCTCGCCGTCGGCGATCCACTGGGCCAGGGCCTGGCCGGCGCCGCCGCCGGCGGCGATGCCGAAGGCGTTGAACCCGGCGCCGACGAAGAAGCCCTTGACCTCCGGCGCTTCGCCGAGAATGAAATTGCCATCGGGGGTGAACGATTCCGGCCCGTTGACCAGTTCCCTGACGCCGGCGGTTTGCAGGGCCGGCACCCGGGCCAGGGCCTGTTCCATCATCGGTTCGAAGTGGTCCCAGTTGGAATCCAGCAAGGTGAAGTGAAAGCCTTCGGGGATGCCATCGGCGATTCCGTCCGGGGCCCAGGGGATGGGGTTGCGCTCATAGCCGCCCATCACCAGGCCGCCCACTTCCTCCTTCATATAAATCAGCCGGTCCGGATCGCGCAGGGTCGGCAGGCCGCGGGGCACCCCGTCCATGGGCTCGGTGATCATGTACTGGTGCTGGATGGAAGTCAGCGGCACGGTGACCCCGGCCATCCGCCCCACCTTGCGCGCCCACTGGCCGGCGCAGTTGACCGCCACTTCGCAGGCGATATCGCCTTGCGGGGTCTTGACCCCGGTGATCCGGCCCTCTTGCTGGATGAAGCCGGTGACCGGGCAATCCTCGATGATGGCGACGCCGGCGTTCCTGGCCCCCTTGGCCAGGGCCTGGGTAATATCCGACGGGTTGGCCTGGCCGTCGGTGGGCAGGAACGCCGCCCCCACCAGGTCGGATACGTCCATGATGGGAAACAGGTCGCGGGCCTCGTGGGGCGAAAGCAGGTGCATTTCCAGGCCGAAACTGCGGGCCATGGTCGCCTGGCGCTTGATTTCGGTCATCCGCTCGGTGTTGCAGGCCAGGCGCAGGCCGCCGTTCATTCTCCAGCCGGTGGCGAGGCCGGTCTCTTCTTCCAGGGTGTCGTAGAGTTCGACGCTGTACTTGAGCAATTGGGTGACGTTGGCGTTCGAGCGCAACTGGCCGACCAGGCCGGCGGCATGGAAGGTCGAACCGCTGGTCAGCTTGGCCCGTTCGAGCAGCACCACGTCGGACCAGCCCAGCTTGCCCAGATGATAGGCGACGGAACAGCCGACGATGCCGCCGCCGACGACGACAACCCGGGCCTGGGTGGGAAAAGCAGCCTTGTCCTTCATTTGCGGTCAGTCCCTCCTGAACTCTTCAAAGGCGCGTTCGAAACGGGCCAGGTTTTCATCGGTGTAGGCGACGAAATCAAAATCGATGGCGGAGTGAATTTCCGAAACCATGCTCCACATAGCCTCACGCAGATGGGAAGCGCAGGTTATCGCCTGGAAGCGCCGCCACAGGCCGCCGGTGACCGGTTGGTGGTAATATTCCTCGAGCAGCCAGCGCTGTTGTTCTTCGGGCAGTTCGCTATTGGATGCGATGTTGGAAAGATCGAACAGCGGGCTGCCGAACCCCCCATACTCCCAGTCCACCAGCCAGATCCGGTCGCCATCGTCGATGAAATTGGCGGCCAGCAGGTCGTTGTGGGTAAAGCGGATGTCGACGGCGCCGACGGCCGCTTCCAGGAATTCGCCCGCTTCCAGCAGGCGGGGCAGTTGGTCCAGCATGCGGCTGTTTCCCTGGCGGAGGGTATGGCCGTAATCGCGGAAAACCTGAAAAACCCAGAACAGGGGTGACGGCCCGCGAAAGTGCCTGGGCATTTCGCCATGAATGCGTTTGACCAGAGAAAGAATGCGATCCAGCTTGGCCGGGTCGCGCACGTCTTCGGGCCCGTAGGTCTTGCCGTCGACGAAACGGATCACCAATGCCCCGGGCTCCGCATGCACCAGTTCGGGCGAAAGGCCGGCGGCGTGGGCGGCGCGGTTGGCGGCGATTTCGTTGACGCGCAGGACGCCGTGAAGAGGATTGTCGTCGCCAATGCGGACGACGAACTTTCCGCCGCCGTCCTCGACGACGAAGTTATGGTTGCTGAGCCCGCCCGAAAGCGGCCGGGGCTCCACCGGACCGGACCAGAAGGATAAGCTGGCCGCTTTTTCCCACGCCGCTTTTTCCCACGCCGCTTTTTCCAAGACCGCCTTTTCCATGTCCGTTTTTTCCGGGGCTTCTTTGCTCATGGTTTCTATTCCAGGCCCAGTTCCGCCTTGCGCCGGACGCTCCAGGCGCTGATCAGGCGGTCGGCGATGATGGCGATGAAGGCGACGCACAGGCCGGCGACAATGCCCCGGCCGGTATCGGCCTTGGTCAGCGCGATATAAACTTCCTGGCCCAGGTCCCGGGTGCCGACCAGGGCCGTGATCACCAGCATGGACAGCGCCATCATGATGGTCTGGTTGATGCCCAGCAGAATTTCCGGCAGGGCCATGGGCATCCGCACCTTCCATAAAATCTGCCGCCGGGTGCAACCGGCGGCGACGGCGGCTTCGATCAGGTGGGGCGGCACCTGGCGGATGCCGTGATCGGTGTAACGGATGGCCGGCGCCAGGGCATAGGCGATAACCGCCAGCATGGCGGCGAAATCGCCGACCCGGAACAGCATCACCACCGGCATCAGGTAAACGAAGGACGGCAGGGTCTGTAAGGTGTCGATGATGGCCTGGATCACCCGGTGAAAGGCGTCGTTGCCCGCCGCGTAGATGCCGATGGGAATGCCGATCAGGCTGGCGATGACCACCGCCATGCCGATCAGGTAGACGCTGATCATGGATTTGGGCCATTGGCCGACCACCGCCATGAACAGGGCCAGCGCGCCGGTGAGCAGCGCCAAACGCAAGCCGCCCAACTGGTAGCCGGCCAGGGCCACCAACCCGACCACCGCCACCCAGGGCTGGGCCAGCAGGAAGCGCTTGAAGGGGATCATCGCGTTGAGCAGCAGGAAGTTCTTCGCGCCGTCCAGTTGGTCGAAGAAAGTGATGTTGATATAGCGCACCATGTCGTCCCAGAAGGCGCCGGTGGTGATTTCCAAAGCTTCCGGATAGTTCCGGAACACCGGCGCGATGGCGCTCAAGGACCAGGTCAGGGCCATCACCGCGATGGCGGCGGCAAGATAGGGATACCGCCGCCACAGGGGAGCGGCCCCCTGCCCGCCGTCCTGATGGACATCCGGCTGGCGGCGGGCGAAGGCCTGGCTCAACCGGTCCAGGGTAATGGCCAGCAGGGTGATGGCGACGCCGGCTTCGATGCCCTCGCCGATCTTGAGGCGTCTGAGCGCCGTCAGCACCTCGTAACCCAGGCCGCCGGCGCCGATCATCGAGGCGATAATCACCATGTTGAGCGACAGCATGACCACCTGGTTGACGCCGACCATCAACGTCGGCTTGGCCGACGGGATCAACACCTTCCACAACAACTGGCGGCGGGTGCAGCCGCTCATGCGGCCCGATTCCACCACTTCCGCCGGCACCTGCTTGAGCGCCAGCAGGGTCACCCGGACCATGGGCGGCATGGCGTAGATGATGGTGGCGATCATCGCCGACACCGGCCCGAAGCCGAACAGGATGAGGATCGGCACCAGATAGGCGAAGACCGGCACGGTCTGCATCAAATCCAAAAACGGCGTGATGGCCAGTTCCCGGCGGCGCGAGCGGTAACCGAAAATTCCCACGGCCAACCCGCCCAGCACGCCGAAGGGAACGGCGATGACGATGGACGAAAGGGTGATCATGGCGCTGTCCCACTGGCCGAACACGGCCAGGTAGGCAAAGCAAAGCCCGACCAGCGCCGAAAGCTTCCAGTCCCTGGCATAATGGCCCATGAGCATGACCATGCCGATCACCGCGACCCAGGACAGGCGGGGGAAAACCTCCACCGCGTCGCTGCCGACGCCGCGCAGAAAGCCGTCGGAAAGCAGGCTCCTGGCGACCCAGTAGGGCTGGTCGATGAGCCATGAAATGAAGCGGGTGAATTCGCGGAAGGTAAACAGGCCCAGGTCGAACCCTTCCATCAGCCATTTCATGAAATCTGAAATCCAGAAGCGCAGCGGCCAGACCAGTTCGCGGGGGAACTTGAAGGCCCAGGGAACCTGATCCCTGATGAAGTGAAGGGCCACGGTGGCGGCCAGGGCCACCACCCAGGCGGCCAGCCAGGGATTGACCCGGCGGGCGGGAGCATTGGCGGTCACGGCCATGCTCACCGCTCGTTTCCTCCGTTACCACCGGCCTCATCTTGTTCGCCCAACTGGCCGACCAGCACGGAAAGCACCGCGTCCCGGGTGATCTGGCCGATCACCGCGCCCGTATCGTCGGTCACCGCGTAGGGTGCGTCGGCTTCGACGATGCGCGCCGCCAGGGCTTCGATGCGGGTCCCGGCATCGGTCTTGCCAGCGAAGCTGTCTCCTTGAACCGGCGTCATCACCGCCCTGGCCGACAGCACCTTGGCCCGGGGAATGCCGCGGGTGAATTCGGCGACGTATTCGGTCGCCGGGTCGAGCACCAGTTCTTCCGGCGTGCCCATCTGGATGATGGCGCCGTCTTTCATGATGGCGATGCGGTCGGCAAGACGGATGGATTCTTCAAAATCGTGGGTAATGAAGACAATGGTCTTGTGCAGAACATTTTGCAGGCGCAGGAATTCGTCCTGCATTTCGCGGCGGATCAACGGGTCCAGGGCCGAAAACGGTTCGTCCAGGAACCAGATTTCCGGTTCCACCGCCAGGCTGCGGGCGATGCCCACCCTTTGCTGCTGGCCGCCGGAAAGTTCGCGCGGGTAATAGGCTTCCCGGCCTTTCAGGCCCACCAGTTCGATGATCTCGGCGGCGCGGGTTTCGCGGGTCCTGCGGTCCACGCCCTGCACTTACAAGGGGAAGGCGACGTTGCCCAGGACACTCAGATGGGGCAGCAGGGCGAAGTTCTGGAACACCATGCCCATCTTGTGGCGGCGGATTTCGATAAGTTCCTTTTCCGAAGCCTTGAGCAAATCCCGGTCTTCGAACAGGATTTGGCCACCCGTGGGTTCGATCAGCCGGGACATGCAACGCACCAGCGTCGACTTGCCGCAGCCCGACAAGCCCATGATGATGAAGATTTCCCCCTGCTGGACGCTGAGGTTGACGTCCCGAACGGCGCCGATCAGCCCCGCCTTGGCCAGTTCCCCGGCGCTCGGCGCGCCGTCGTGGCGGGTGAGGAAACCTTCGGCGTCTTCGCCGAAAATCTTCCATACCGCGCGGCAGGCCAGCTTGATGGGCGGTGGAGCGCCGTTGGCGGCGTTGGGGGTGGTTAGAACTCCCTGGGATGATTGGGAACCGCTGCCTGGAATCATTGGCCTGCCGCCCCCCCCCACCCCATCCCTCCCCCCTCAAGGGGGAGGGAGTAAGAGGCGGCGGCGCGATTGCCATGGCCCCCTCCCCCCTTGCGGGGGAGGGCTGGGGTGGGGGGGGAAGTAAATGGCATCGGTGTTCCCGTAGCGGATATGCCTGCCATGGCCCTTTATTCAAGCGGCGCGATAGGGCATGGGCCCGATGTTCGTGGAAGAAAAACCGGCCGCCGGGTGCAATTTTACCCGGCGGCCGAATCTCACCAAAAGATCAGTTGGCGATCCACTTTTTCCAGCGGGCTTCGTTTTTAACCATCCAGGCGTTGACCACGTCGTCGAGCTT
Source organism: Alphaproteobacteria bacterium (assembly GCA_024278615.1). Taxonomy (GTDB): domain Bacteria; phylum Pseudomonadota; class Alphaproteobacteria; order Rhodospirillales; family 2-02-FULL-58-16; genus JAJRSS01. Next base: position 2,917 of record JAJRSS010000167.1, on the reverse strand, counting down.
TTTGCCTTCGAGATCGATCTCGACGATCATCTGGCTCATCTCGTCGTTGTCCACTTTGAAGTTGCGGATAGCCTTGTACGCGCCCGGCCACTTCTTTTCGCCGCCCTTCCAGCCGACCTTCTTGATCCAGCCGAAGGGCTTGCCGCAGTCGTAGGCCATGTTGGGATTGATGCCCCACTTGGGATCGTTGTAGCAGGCGTCCGTGTATTCGGGAAATTCAACCCATTCGCCCTTGAACTTGGCCACCGCCCAATGGGGGGCGTAGATCCACAGCAAAATCGGCGCCTTGCGCTGGTAGGCGGATTCCAGTTCGGCGAACAGCGCCGCGTCGGTGCCGGCGTGGACCACTTCGTAGTTCAGGCCCAGGGCTTCGACCCGCTCGTCATCGAACCCGGCCCAGGTCACCGGCCCGCCCAGGTAACGGCCCTTGGGCGCCGTTTCCGGGGTGGAGAAGGCTTCGGCGCACTCGTTCAGCGCCTTCCAGTCGGGAAGGCCCGGGCACTTTTCCTTCATGTACAGGGGATACCACCACTCTTCCTTGGCATCCATGCCGGTTTCGCCCAGATCGATGGTCTTGCCCGTGGCCAGGCTTTCGTCCATCGCCTGCTTGCCGGTGGTTTCCCACATTTCCATGGCGACGTGCAGGTCGCCGGTCTGCAACCCGGCGAACTGGGCGATGTAGTCGGCCTGTTGGTACTTGATGTTGTAGCCGGCCTTTTTCAGCACTTCGCCCATGATATGGGTGGTGACGTACTGACCGGTCCAGTCATGGATGGTCAGGATAATGGGGTCTTTCGATTCCACCCCGGCCGTGGCGGAAGTGGAAGCGGCCAGCCCCGTAATAAGGCCCGTAGCAATGAGTCCGGCGGCGAAAACGCCGGCGAGGGCCGCGTACTTGATGGTCTTGATCATTTGATGCTCCCCGTTAAAAATTTCCCGGATCCGGCTTTATGCTAGCCGCGGCCGATACCCCAACCGCGCTTTGTCGTTCGATCCGTTTTGACACCGTAAGATCACGTATTCCGGCGGTCAAATCAATACGATTCCACAACTAAATTGTGGAATTCCACATGCTTCCACATTCTATATGTTCCAGGCGGGCCATAGGTTCCAGGCGGGAATGGAGCGCTGCGGCTTTGCTACGTGGAGGAGGTTTACCTCTGGCGCATCGCCGCCCGCACGGTGGTTTCCAGGCGGTTGAGAAATTCGGAACGGTCGGACTTGCTGAACGGTCTTGGCCCGCCGGTGATCTCGCCGCTTTCGCGCAAGCCCTGCATCAGTTCGCGATTGGCCAACGCCATGCCGATACCGTTATCCGTGAACAGCTCTCCATTGGGTTTGATGGCCAGCGCCCCCCGGTCCAGGCACCGGGCCGCCAGCGGAATATCGTTGGTGACGCAGATGTCGGATTTTTGGATATGCCCGGCGATCCAGTTGTCGGCGGCGTCCGCGCCTCGGGAGACGATGACCAGTTCGACAAGCGAATTTTGGCTGGGGCGAATACCGCCGTCGCTGACCATGTAGGTTTTCAGGCCGTGACGGGCGGCGACGCGGATGGTTTCATCCCTGACCGGACAGGCGTCCGCATCGATGTAGATTTCGACCATGGCGGCCCTAACAATCGTTCAACCCTTGCGCACCGCGTCCAGGTGAGCGGTGAAATCGGGCTCGGCCATCAGCCGCTGGCAGCGTTCGAAGCGGCCCATGGCGTAGGCCCAGAAGTCCTCCACGGTATTTTCGTTGGCCACCTGGATGGCGCCCCACAGGGTCCACACCAGATCGGAGAGGGATTTGTACATGACCATGCGCCCCACCCGATGGGCCGGCGCATCGCCACCGAAATATGCCCGCAACAGCGCCGCGTCCTGTTCGGGGCTGAATTCCGCCTCCACCGACAGATCGCCTAAATCCCACATGGGATCATTGTTGCCGGCGTATTCCCAATCGATAATGTACATGCGATCGCCGGTGTCGAGAAAGTTCTCCGGCAAAGGGTCGCAGTGGCAGGGAACCGGTTGCACGGGATTGCCGTTCAGGGCCTGGCGCACCGCTTCGGCTTCCCGGTAAACGGCGTCGAAGCCGTCGGGGATTTTGGCCTTCTTGCGCTTCAACACGGCCAGGTATTCGTCGATCAGGGCGAACACATCGAAGCGGGTGGCGAATTCCCCGCCGCAGCCGTGGACCTTACGCAAAGCCTCGCCGGCCCGGCGCACCGAACCCAAGTCCTTGAAGCCGGCGATGCTCATGGTGGCGGCGCCATCAAGGAAACGTGTTACCTGGATTCCCGTGTCCGCATTAAAATAGAGCACTTCGGCGTTGACGCCCACTTCGGAAAGCACCTTGACGTTGACTTCTTCCGCCTTGCGGTCGATGAGGTCTTCCGTGCCGATGCCGGCGAGGCGAAAAAAAAACTCCCGCCCGTCATGGGTGAGCTTGAAGTTGCGGTTGGTCAGCCCGCCGCTCACCGCCTCGACGGTGATATCTTCGGGCGGCACCCCCTCGAACATCGGGATATGGGCCAGGGCGTCAAAAACCTCTTTCATGCCTTCACTACCTCAATCGAGTTGAATTCAATAACTCCACCCCCACCCCATCCCTCCCCCCTCAAGGGGGAGGGAGCAAGAGGAGCCCTCAAGATACTTTTCCCTCCCCCCCTTGCGGGGGAGGGCTAGGGTGGGGGGGGGCTGTTGTAGTTCCGAAGATCAGCACCTCCTTCCTTTGTCATAGCCGGACGTCGCCAACTCATGCCTTCAGCCTTTCCATTTTCGGATCATATAGCGGGCCGTCGTGGCGGGTGGCGGGACAGGCTTCGCCGAAGGCTTCCACTTCGAAGTCCGTGTGTTCCAGTTCCTCCACCGGCAGGTAGGCGTAAACGATGGGCTTGCCGATGGTGTAGCCGAAATTGGCGCTGGTGGTC
>JAJRSS010000166.1 GCA_024278615.1 Alphaproteobacteria bacterium | reverse complement strand
CCGCTGCCCATTGCTCCCGCCGCATAATAGTGGCAAACAGAAGAGGAACAGAGTCTACTTAAAAGTGGCCCTCAAAATGGGGGCAGGTCATCAGGTCACGATATTCAGACCATTTCGTTATACCTATCTCCTATGTGCTAGAAGCTTCCAAACAGACAACCGCGCCCATTCCTCTAATCAATTATGAAGAGGAGTTCGTTGGCTTCAGGTCAAGTGGCTCGGAGGGCAATGCAAAAACCCTGTGAGCCTCTGTTATTTCAAAGTTGAAATCACTCCTGCCAAATCGTTCTACGTGAAAAACCTATTGTCCTGAGGCGCAGGACCACTTCGTGGGGTCAGGCCAAACATACATTCGACTGGATTTGTGCCTGCTCCCGCGCATAAACGGCAACCCGTGGCACGGCTATGGGTGACCTGTTCCATGGCCATGGGAGGATGCAATGCTAGCGCCCATGCAGCCAACTTGCGTGACCGGGCTTTTTTTTCGGATGGGCGAGGTTATTCCGCCGGACCGAAGCGGGATTGGGCGTCGAGCATCAGCGACGGCAGCCCTTGTCCGGCGGCGGCCAGCCGCCCGGCCGCCCGCTCCCGTCCCCTGGCCGCCAACGCCGGCATGGGGCCGGACTTGATGGCGCCGGTGGGGCAGATTTCCTCGCAGGCCCGGGGCATGCCGTGGGGACGCGCCATGCCCGGCGTCGAACAGAAATTGCACTTTTCCATCTTGCCCGCCGCCGCCGATAGCTGTGGCGCGTTGAACGGGCAGGCCCAGGTGCAAAACCCGCAACCGATGCACTTGTCCTGGTCCACCACCACCACGCCGTCCTCGACCTTCTTGGTGATGGCGGAAACGGGACAGGCCGTCTTGCACGGCGCATCGCCGCAGTGCATGCAGGCCATGGAAACATTCATCGCCGATACATTGGGAAACGTACCGGCGGTGATTTTCACCACCTCCCGCCAGCGGGGACCCAGTTCCACTTCGTTCCAGGCCTTGCAGGCGATTTCACAAGCGTGGCATTTCACGCAGAGCTTGTGGTCGAAATAGAAACCGTGTTGCACCTTCGCCTCCCGTTTTCATGGCCTCGGTCCCAGGCCTTGCCCCCTGGCCTTGGTCCTTAGCCCTGGTCCTTGGCTACGCTTACGCAGGGCGCACCCGCACCTTGCATTCGTTGTAACAGTTGGCCCCCGAGATGGGACCGACGTGGGTTTCCATGAGAACATTGGAATGGGCGCCCTTGTCCTTGGCCACCTCGCCCATGGCCCAATGGCCGAAGCCGTGGCCGTGACGCACGCTGACCACGCCGGGAACAATGCCTTCCACCACCTTGGCCCGGATGGTGATGTTGTCCTGGGGCGATTCCAAGACCACGTATTCGTCGTCCCGGATGCCGAACCTGGCCGCATCCACCGTATTGATCTCGACCCAGTTTTCGCCGACGATTTCCATCAGCAAGGGGTTGTTCTGGGTGACGATGTTGCAATGCATGCTCAGCTTTGAATGGGTCAGTTGCAGGGGGTATTCGTCATCGGGCTTGACCGTCCGTTCGACGAATACGGGGTAGGGGTCGAACCCGGCATCGGCGAACGCCTGGGAATGGATTTCGATCTTGCCCGACGGCGTCGGCATGCCCTTGGCCGGGCGGCCATAGACCACCTCGCCGGCCCAGAAACCCTTTTCCTTCAAATCATCCAGGGAAATGGGCACGTCCTTGAGGGCGATCTCGCCCCAGTCTTCCCATTTTTCGTAAACGAAGTGTTCGCCCAGGCCCATCTTGCCGGCGATGCCCTGAATGATTTCATAAAGAGGCTTGGCCTCGCCCACCCGCTCCACCGCCGGCTGGCACAATATCACCTGGGGACCCAGCCACATGCCCTGGCGGATTTCCGCCTGCTCGTAGAAAGAGGTTTCGGGCAGCACGATATCGCTCTCCAGCGCCGTCTCGCTCATGTACAGCTCGATGGTGACGGCGAATTCCAGGCCGCGGAACATTTCGATGACCCGCTTGGTGTTGGGGTCGCTCATCACCGGATTGGTGGACTGCACGAACAGCGCCTTGACCGGATAGGGATTGCCGTCCAGCACCGCTTCCGGCAGCCGGGCGTTGGGCAGGTCCGGGGCCAGGGGATAGCCCATGGCCTGGTGCAGGGGCGGCTTGCCCGGCTTGGCCTTGGCCTCTTCGGGGATTTCGATCGGCGGGCCCAAGGGCGCCCAGTCCTTCAGGTGGATGTTGCCCGGGTTGTCCACGTTGCCGGTCAGCACGTCCAGCATATAGATGGCGCGGCCGGCATCGCCGCCGTTGGTATAATAACCGGGACCCTTGAACAGCGCCGCCATGGCCGGCTTGGCGGCGGCGAACTCCCTGGCCAGCCGGGTGATGGTTTCGGCGGTTACGCCGGTGATCGGTTCCGCCCACTCGGGCGTGTAGCCCTTTTCGCGCAGGTGGCCGCGGAAGCCGTCGAAACCGGTGCACAGGGTGGTGACGAATTCCGAGTCGTACAGGTTTTCATCGACAATCACCCGGCACATGGCCAGGGCCAGGGCGGTGTCGCTGCCCGGGTTGAGCGGGATCCATTCATCGGCCTTGGCCGCCGTTTCGGTGAAGGTGGGGTCCATGACCACCAGCTTACAGCCTTTCTGCTTGGCCTCCATCAGCGCCCGGCTTTCCCACAGGCCCTGGTTGGCGCCGAACATGTTCATGCCCCACAGCATGACGTAGCGGGAGTTGGCGAAATCGTGCATGGGAAAAACGTGGCCGAACATGGCCAGGCAGGCCATGCGGCGGTCCTGTTCACAGCCCGAGGTGTGGGCGTAGCAATTGGGGGTGCCGTACAGGTCGCGCAGCAGCATGTGGGCGAATACGGTGTTGGGATCGTGGTGGCAGGTATAAACAACCGCCTCGGGCCCGTGCTTTTCCTTAATTTCGACCAACTTGTTAGCGATAACGGTGAACGCCTCGTCCCACGAAATCCGCTCGAACTGGCCGCTGCCCTTGGGGCCGGTGCGCCGCATCGGGTATTTGATGCGGTCCGGGTCCGTGGTGACGTGATAGCTGGCCATGCCCTTGGCGCAACGGGCGCCGATGTTATTGGGGGATTCCGGGTTGCCCTTTTGGTAGACGACCTTGCCGCCGCGGACGAAAACCTCCGTCGGGCACTGCCAGGGACAGGTGTAACAGAAGCTCTTGATGACCTTGGCGCCCTTGATTTGGGCCAATTTCCGGCCAAGATCCTTGGTTTGGGTGGTCATGGTCCTTGTCCTCCCCTGTTCCCTGTTTTTCCGGCGGGTATCCGGCGTTTTCCTATTTCGTTATATTGGAAAATGGACTATGTGTGGGCATCACGTCAACAAGGTGTTGAAAACCGGCTTGGCCGCCATGGTTTACGCCCAGGCAGGGATCAGGTCAGCCGGTACCAGTATTAGGAAGATGGAGACCCCGATATGCCGTCAATTAGCGTCTATGAACCTCCCAGTTGCTGCTCCAGTGGCGTTTGCGGCCCCGGCGTGGAACAGTCCATGGCCCAATTCGCTTCCACCCTGGAGTGGATGGGCAGGAACGGGGCTCAGGTCTCCCGCTTCAACCTGAGTCATCAACCGGCGGCGTTTGCCGAGAACTCGGTGGTCCGCGAGGCCATAGACAGCGAAGGCATGGATTGCCTGCCCCTGGTCATGATTGACGGGAAAATCGCCAGCAAGGGCGTTTACCTGGACCGCGGCGACCTGTTGAAACTGGCCGGCCTGACCGACACTCAGGTGACCGACGCTCAGGTGACCGACACGCAAGTGACCGACGCCCCGGTGGAAGAACCGGCGGCGCGAAAATCCAGTTGCTGCTAGGAATTTTTCCATGAATTTTCTCGCCACCCCGCCCGCCAACCTTTTCTTCACCGGCAAGGGAGGCGTCGGCAAGACCTCCGCCTCCTGCGCCGCCGCCGTGGCCCTGGCCGACAACGGCAGGAAAGTACTGCTGGTCAGCACCGATCCGGCATCCAACATCCATGAGATTTTCGATACCCCCATCGGTACGGCGCCGACCCCCATCGCCGAAGTGCCCGGCCTTTCCGCGCTTAACGTAGACCCGGAAAAGGCGGCGGCGGAATACCGGGAAAAGGTGATCGGCCCCTATCGTGGCGTTCTTCCCGAAGTGGCCATCACCAGCATGGAGGAACAGCTTTCCGGCGCCTGCACGGTGGAAATCGCCGCCTTCGACGAGTTCACCAAGCTGATCGGCGACACCGAAAGGACCAAGGCCTTCGACCATGTCGTTTTCGACACCGCCCCCACCGGGCATACGCTGCGGCTGCTGTCCCTGCCCACGGCGTGGAGCGGGTTCCTGGAAAATACGGCATCCAGCACCACCTGTCTGGGCCCGCTGGAGGGCATGGTGGAGAAAAAGGACATCTACGCCGCCTCCATGAAAGCGCTGGCCGATGGCGGGCGCACGGTGCTGGTCCTGGTCAGCCGGCCCGAGGCCGCGGCCCTGGCCGAAGCGGCCCGGACTTCGGTGGAACTGGGTGAAATCGGCGTCGGCAACCAGACCCTGCTGATCAACGGCGTCTTTACGGCTACGGAAGCGTCCGATCCCGTCGCCGCCGCCATGGACCGCCGGGGACAGGAAGCCTTGGCCGACATGCCGGCGGAATTGCGGTCCCTGGACCGTACGGACCTGCCGCTCAGGGCCCGCGAGGTGCTGGGCGTCGAGGCGCTGCGCGGTTTCCTCGCCGGGCCGGACGAAAACGCCGCCGCCGCGGAAACGTTGACCACCGCCCCGCCCACCGCCCTGCCCTCTGGCCTGGAAAGCCTGGTCGATGATCTGGCCAAGGATGGCCAGGGCGTGATCATGACCATGGGCAAGGGCGGCGTTGGTAAGACCACCCTCGCCGCGCATATCGCGTTGGAACTGGCCCGGCGCGGCAACAAGGTATTGTTGACCACCACCGACCCGGCGGCCCATGTGGCCGGCGTCGTGGGAGATATTCCGACGACACTGGAAATCGGCCAGATCGACCCCGTGGTGGAAGTGGAGAAATACCGCGTCCATGTCATGGAAACCACCGGCGCCAGCCTGGACGATGACGGCCGCGCCCTGCTGGCCGAAGACCTGAATTCACCCTGCACCGAGGAGATCGCCGTTTTCCATGCCTTCGCCCGCACGGTGGACAGCGCCAAGGGGCGCATCGTGGTCCTCGACACCGCCCCCACCGGGCACACCATCCTGCTGCTGGACGCCGCCGAGGCATACCACCGGGAAGTGAGCCGCCTGGCCCAAGATGTCCCGGAAGCCGTGCGCGGGCTGCTGCCCCGCCTTCGCGACCCGGACTTCACCCGGGTCATCCTTTGTACCCTGGCCGAGGCGACGCCGGTTCACGAAGCCGCCGACCTGCAAAAGGATTTGCGCAGGGCCGGCATCGAGCCCTTTGCCTGGGTAATCAACCAGAGCCTGACGCCCCTGGACGTTCGCGATCCGGTACTGAAGGCCCGCAAGGCGCAGGAAACCCGGTACATCGCCGAAGTGGCAAGCGAACACGCCAAGCGCACGGTGCTGATTCCGTGGAGCGAAAGCGGCGGCGCCGAAGACGCCGAAGCCGCCCGCGGCATCAACGCCGCCTGATAGCCGCCCGTGGGGACCGGAAATAACCGTCAAGGGAAGGACGGAAACGGGGGAGAGGCATAATCGAGACTGGCAAACTAACCCGCCGGGACTTCATCAAGGCGGACCTGGATGGCGCCGAAGTATCGATGCCCGACTGGATCGGTTTCGCCAGGTGGCGGCGCTGGACAAGCGGGCCAATTTGATCGGGAGAGAGTGAACCGTGACCGACAACCCATCCCCCACCCAGCCTCGGCAGCCGCCCCTCGCCACGGCAATGTTCGGCGAGTTCGCCGGCACCTTCATCCTGGTGTTTTTCGGCGTTGGCGCGGTGAACGCCGCCGTGGTTACCGGCGCCCAGGTGGGCCTGTGGCAGGTGGCGGTGGTCTGGGCCGTCGGCGTCAGCCTGGGCATTTACACGTCGGCCGCCCTGTCCGGCGCCCACATTAATCCGGCCATCACCCTGGCCGTCGCCGTCTATGACCGCTTTCCCTGGCCCCGGGTAGCGCCCTACTGGTTGGCCCAGGTGGCCGGCGCCGTCTGCGCCTCGCTGGTGCTGTACGCCATGTTCGCCGAGGCGATCATCGAATTCGAACGCCAGAATGGGCTTTTGCGCGGCGGCCCCGGCAGCCAGTTGAGCGCCATGGTGT
>JAJRSS010000165.1 GCA_024278615.1 Alphaproteobacteria bacterium | reverse complement strand
CCCCCAGCCTCATAATCTTCACGCAAAGCAATCGCTGCACCCATGGTGAACCTCCCTGAAACGATTCACCGATATTGATTCAGACTTCTCGCCCCATGAAAAGGGCCAAAATGAGTCTCAATCACCGCAATCTGGTATTACCGCCTTGATGGTGGTAGCGGCATCCCTTCCGGCGGACGCCGCCAGCCTGTCCCTGGCGGAAATGAAGAGAGCAAAACCGGCACCCGATTTCACCCTGCCCGACCTGGACGGCGCCCCGCACACCCTTTCCGCCTACCGGGGCCGGGTGGTGATGGTCAATTTCTGGGCCACTTGGTGCCCGCCCTACCGCAAGGAAATCCCCTCCATGCAGCGGGCCTGGGAATTCCTGAAAGACCAGGGCGTGATCATGCTGGCCGTCCACGTGGGCGGCGACGTGGATGACGTAGCCCAGTTCACCTATGACTACGCGGTGGAATTCCCCGTGCTCATGGACCGGGATTCCAAGGTCATCAATGCCTGGCCGGTACGCGGCCTGCCGACCACCATCATCGTCGACAAGAACGGCGTCATGGCCCTGCAGGCCATCGGCGGCCGGGAATGGGACGACCCGGCGATCCTGGAGCGCCTTCTTCAATTGCAGCGGAATTGAAATAGAGCCCCGAACCGGCCGGTGAAATTCGCTTACCCTTCGCCGAATTTCACTCCGACCAACGTATTGAGGCTCCACATCACCTCGCACTCGTAGGCCGTTCCGTTTTTCATCTCCAGGGTCAGGGCTTTGGGCCAATCCTGGGGCTCCCCCGCCTTCAACCGGGCGCCGATGTCGGACAGGTCGCGGACTTCGCACTCGACAACGGTGGCGCCGTCGTCGAAATACATTTTCGCGCCGATTTTGACGTTTCTCCGGGGAGCAGCCCTTCCTTCCTCCACGGGTTGGTCGTTGTCGCCCATCAACCGGTCCTCATGAAAAATTCATCGCTTCGAATATCGCGTTCTGAAATTACTTGAAACCAAAGTTCACCTTCCGGCGCGGCCCCGCCGGGGAGGCCTCCACCCGGCCGGATCAAGAGCAAAGTGGGAGAAGGCGTTTTTCAACCGCGCCCGCAGGCGGGGAAGAGTGAGCACATCGGCAATGCGCCGGTCAAGAAAACTCCAGGTGTCGGCGGAATTTTCCGAATCGTCGTTGAGCCAATACAGTACCGTCATCCCATAGACCGAAGCCAGCAGGCCGCGTTTGGTATAAAAGTTGAAATCCGCCGAACGGTCGCCGGCGGCGTACCATATGGCGTCCACGGTGACGCAGGTCAGGCGCAGGGCCATGGGCGCATTGTGAGGCAAGGCCAGAAAGGAAAGTACCCGGCGCACTGCCTCCCGGTGGGGTTCCAAAGCTTCGAGCCTGGACCTGACCCCGGCGGCCACCCGGCCGTGCACCCGCAGGCTGTCCATATCCAGGGCTTCCAGTTGGGCCATCATGCGCCGGTCGGCCCAATCGGAAAAATGGCCGACCAGATCGGGCACGCCATCGGGGAAGGCGCGAAGGGCGAAATCGGTGCCCAGCCCCGCATCGGCCACGCCTTGTTCCAGGGCCGCTTCCGTCCACCCGTCAAAGGGCACATGGGCCAGGGTGGCGAGAAGGATTCGGTCGCGAAGGCCTGTGGATTCCGTGTCGGTTTCTTTCATGGCCGTGCTCTCTCCTGTCTGGCGCTCTCTTGTTCCGGGGACCGTGAATCTTTGTTTTCCGTATCCTCTGCTTCGCCATCCTGGGCCCGCCACCGCTGGCGGATTTCGTCGGCGAAACCGAACTGGGACAGGTCGGTTATGCGCTGGGGATACAAAACGCCGTCCAGGTGATCGCATTCGTGCTGGACGACACGGGCGTGGAAGCCTTCCGCCGTTCGCTCCACCGTCTCGCCGGCCGGGTCCATGCCCCGGTAGCGGATTCGGGGGTGGCGGGGCACCAGCCCGGTCATCCCCGGCAGGGACAGGCAGCTTTCCCAGTTTTCGATCATTTCATCGTCCAGGGGCTCGACAACCGGGTTGATCAGCACGGTCAGGGGCACCTCGCCCTGGGTTTCGTCAAGTCCCGCCCGGCGGTAGCGGCCGGCGGCGGCGCGAACCTGGGGAATATGGAAAATGACCAGCCGCAGGGGCGCATGAACCTGGGGCGCCGCAAGCCCAACACCCCCGGCATCCTCCAGGGTTTCCAGCATATCGAGCACCAGATGGCCCACTTCCGGGGCCACTGGAAACCCTGGGGTAACCTCCACCGGTTCCGCCGGCGCGCTGAGCACCGGATGACCCATGCGGGCGATCTTCAGGATGGACATGCCGGGTTCTCCGAGGTTGAATAAAATATATTACCCAAAATCCGCTACTTACCGGTGCCGCAGAGAAAAAATTCCTGTAACCAGCACGCTACGGCTAGGGAGTTTAGCAGGTCTTTGTCAATAAAGGGAAAAACCACGTTTCCGTCCTTCACATCGTCACCCGCCTGTGCTAGAAAGCGCCGCCTGCCTGGGAATTAGGCCGATGGGCCGTTATTTGCCGCCCGTTTGGTAATCACAACCGAATTCGAGACCTTGGAGAATATCTGAACCGTGCAAGTCACCGTCCGCGACAACAATGTGGATCAGGCGCTCAAGGCCCTGAAAAAGAAGATGCAACGCGAAGGCATCTTCCGCGAAATGAAGCTTCGGCGATCCTATGAAAAGCCCTCGGAACGCAAGGCCCGGGTCAAGGCCGAAGCCGTTCGCCGGGCCCGCAAGCTGGAACGCAAGCGCCTGGAACGCGAAGGCTTCTAGGCCCCTCTTTCCCCTTCCGGCCCCTTTTCTTCTTTCCGACCTTCTTTTCCGAAATTCCAGCGGTTGCCCGCCACGGACTGGCGGCGGCGGATTGGTGCGCTCCGCCGCCTAATCCTGGCCAGCGCCCGTTTTCCGGCCCTTTTTTGTTTCCCAAAATATTGTCAATTCCTGGCCGGGCCAGGACAAAACCCCGCCGTTATTCCGTTTCAAAATGTTGGTCTTTGTTAACAGGCAACATCTCCTAACCGGATAATTGAACACAACCGGAACACAAGCCCTTTATGAGGTTAGCGGAGGGCGGCGGCGCAGGAAGGGACGGTTTGTGGATCAATCCACGTACTTGTACAGTTCCAACCAGAAGATGGCGAACACGAACAGGAAGATCACGAACTCGGCGGCCGTCACCACGACCAGGAGAAAGGCGATACGCCGGCCCATGGGCTTCATGGGCTGCCAGACCCGGCGCATGTAGAACTTCCAGCCGGGCACCCACGACCATCGCTTCCATTGTTTCAGGTAGCGGTGAAGGCCCATCCCCCACTGAACGAGGCTTTTATCGACCTCGCCTATGCGGGCCTCCCGTTCGGCGAGGTCGGTTCCCGTGTAATCATCGGTGACGATCAACTTGGCGGGACCATGGGGTTGGGCCTCAACACGGAACATGGTCGCTGTTCTGAGGCCGTTTGAATAGCGCACCGTTAGGCCATCATTCTTGGCCACTACATCGAGAGTGGTCTCAAGCATTTTGCCGTTACTCAGGTTTTTTACCTTCATCCGGTACTGACCGTCACCAGTTTGGCGCCATTCCTCGAATTCCAGCAAGGCGTTTATTCGATACAGACGCTCCACATCGTCAAGAAACATGCGCAAATCCCGGGCGTCAAAAGGCGTTTCCAAGCTCACCCAGGCGGCATCCTCTTTTTCTTGGGGACGACCTTCGGTCATGGCTGGGGATAGGGCACGGTGACCAGGCGTATGGACAGGTTTCTGGACAACAGTTCCGGGTCCATGCGGGAACGCAAGCCCGGAGTTCCTTTCGGGCGGGGTGAGCCGATGACGGCCAGATCATACCCGCCCTTCTCGCAGACGGTGATCAGGCAGGGCGCCGGTTTGCCCAAACGGATTTCATCGGAACAGGGAATATGGGATTCCTTGGCTTTTTCGGCGAACCTGCTGATTTCTTCAGCGGCGTCCCGGGCGAGCTGATTTTCAACGTACTTGCCGAACCGGGCCTGGGTCACGGCGTTGTTCAGCCAATCGTCGCCCATCATGCCTTTCCAGAAATCGGGAACGATGTAAAGTTGATGAACCGATGCGCCACTTTCCATGCACAGTTCCAGAGCCGCGTCTTCCGCCGCCCTGGCCCCGGGTGTGCCGTGGCTGGCAAGGATAAGTTTCTTGATGTCCATGGCGCCTTCTTAACCCAGCGGAGCAATGTTGGGGAGAGGATTCACCGGAAAACCCCCGCAAGGAAAAACCCGGCGCCCGCCAAGACGCCGGGTTAACCCTTCATCCCGTCTTGATCAATCGATCAAGACATAAACGCCAAAGGCGATCAACAAGGCAAAAAACAAGGCCATGAAATCCTCGCGGCGGTCGCTGTGGAATATGGACAGCGCGGAACCGCGATGGAACTTGGCGCCGGCTTCCTCCTGCAGGTCAATGTCTTGAGAGTCATGTTCACTCATTTCAAGGT
>JAJRSS010000164.1 GCA_024278615.1 Alphaproteobacteria bacterium | reverse complement strand
GGCGCTGATGGTGTTTTCCACCGCCCTTTCGCCGGCGCTGTTTGGTTGGCTTCTGGACGACGGCGTGACCATGGACGCCATCGCCGGCCTGAGCCTGGGCTACGTGGGCATCGGCACGGCCCTGGCCGCGGCTTTTTTCATTACCCGCCGCCCGGGCCTGAATTTGGCGGAATAGGGCCGGCGGAACAGGGCCCATTGGCGGAGGACTTTCCCTCACCCCTTCTGGCACCGGTGAAATTGCCAATCTGGCCCTACCGGGGAACCCGCGAAGGGCGTATTGCGGGGTTGAAACTGGTTCCACCGGCGCCTTCGGCGCGGGGCGGGAGTGTTTAGGTTCGCTCCCGTTTTGGCTATTTGCTTTTGGGAGAAATTTGAAATGCTGATTGGCGTTCCCAAGGAAATCAAGAACAACGAATTCAGGGTCGGCATGACCCCGTCCAGCGTCCGCGAGGCCATCGCCCACGGCCATTCGGTGTTGGTGGAAACCAAGGCCGGCGCCGGCATCGGCTGCGCCGACGACGATTACCGGGCCACCGGCGCCGCCGTCGCCGATACGGCGGAGGAAATCTTCGCCAAGGCCGAGATGATCGTCAAGGTCAAGGAGCCCCAGGCGGTGGAGCGCAAGATGCTGCGCCCGGGCCAGATCCTGTTCACCTACCTGCACCTGGCCCCCGATCCCGCCCAGACCCGGGACCTGGTGGACAGCGGCGCCGTCTGCATCGCCTACGAGACGGTCACCGACCCGCAAGGCGGGCTGCCCCTGCTGGCGCCTATGTCCCAGGTGGCGGGGCGCATGTCGATCCAGGCCGGCGCCAACTGCCTGGAGCGGGAAAACGGCGGCAAGGGCATCTTGCTGGGCGGGGTGCCCGGCGTGGCGCCGGCGGAAGTGGTGGTCATCGGCGGCGGCGTGGTCGGCGAAAACGCCATCTACATGGCCCTCGGCATGGCCGCCCACGTCACCGTGCTGGACCGCAATATCGACGTGTTGCGCCAGCTGACCGTGCGTTTCGGCCCCGCCCTGACGACGGTCTATTCGACCAAGGGGGCGGTGGAGGAACACGTGCTCAAGGCCGACCTGGTGATTGGCGGGGTGCTGGTCCCCGGCGCCGAGGCGCCCAAGCTGATCACCGCCGAGATGATCGGGCGCATGGAGCCGGGAACGGTGCTGGTCGACGTTGCTATCGACCAGGGCGGATGTTTCGAGACTTCCCGGGCGACCACCCACGCGGAACCCACCTACGTGGTCGACGGCGTGGTTCATTACTGCGTCGCCAACATGCCGGGCGCCGTGCCCCGCACGTCCACCTTGGCGCTGAACAACGTCACCCTGCCCTACACCCTGGCCCTGGCCGACAAGGGATACCGCCAGGCCCTGGCCGACAGCCCCCACTTCCTCGACGGCCTGAACGTGATCGAGGGCAAGGTCACCTACGAGGCGGTGGCCAAGGACCTGGGCTACGACTTCACCGACCCGGCGAAAGCCATCACCGCCTGAATTCACCTGGCGCCCCGGAACGCCTGAACGGAACACTCTCCGGAATGAGGGAAATGCAATCGTGAAAATGACAACCGAAGAGGCCTTCGTGAAGGTCTTGCAAATGCATGGCATTGAGCACGCTTTTGGAATCATCGGTTCGGCGTTCATGCCGATTTCCGACATTTTCCCGAAAGCCGGCATCAAGTTCTGGGATGTGGCGCACGAGACGAACGGCGGATTGATTTGTGACGGCTATACGCGGACGACCGGCAAAATCGCCATGGCCATCGCCCAAAACGGGCCGGGAATCACCAATTTCGTGACGCCGGTCAAGACCGCCTATTGGAACCACACGCCCATGCTGCTGGTCACGCCGCAGGCGGCCAACAAGACCATCGGACAAGGCGGCTTCCAGGAAGTGGAGCAAATGGCCTTGTTCCGGGACATGGTTTGCTACCAGGAAGAGGTGCGCGATGCGTCCCGCATGGCCGAAGTCCTCAATCGGGTCATCGAAAAAGCGATTCGCGGCTCGGCGCCGGCGCAAATCAACGTGCCCCGCGATTTCTGGACGCAAGTGATCGACATCGAACTTCCCCAAATCGTTCGAATCGAGCGCCCCCAGGGTGGCGCGGCGGCGATCGCCGAGGCCGCCCGGCTGCTCTCCGGGGCCAGGTTCCCGGTCATCCTGTCCGGCGCCGGCGTCGTCATCGGCGGCGCCATCGCGGACTGCGCCGCCCTCGCCGAACGTCTGGACGCCCCCGTTTGCAGCGGCTACCAGCACAACGACAGCTTCCCCGGCAGTCACGCCCTGGCGGCGGGCCCGTTGGGCTACAACGGTTCCAAGGCCGCCATGGAGCTGATCGCCAAGGCCGACGTGGTATTGGCCCTGGGAACCAGGCTCAATCCGTTTTCGACCCTGCCCGGCTATGGCATCGATTATTGGCCGCGAGACGCGGCGATCATCCAGGTCGATATCAACGCCGACAGGATCGGCTTGACGAAGAAGGTGAAGGTGGGAATTTGCGGCGACGCCAAACAGGTCGCGAAACAGATCCTGGCGGCACTTTCCCCGGCGGCGGGCGATGCCGGCCGCGAAGAACGCAAGGCGCTCATCCACCAGACCAAATCGGCCTGGTTGCAGACTCTGGCCGGCATGGACCACGAGGAGGATGATCCCGGCACCACCTGGAACGCCGATTGCCGTGACCGGGAACCCGGCCACATGTCTCCCCGCCAAGCTTGGCGCGCCATCCAGGACGGCCTGCCCAAGGACGCCATCCTTTCCAGCGATATCGGCAACAACTGCGCCATCGGCAACGCCTATCCCACCTTTGAAGAAGGCCGGAAATACCTGGCCCCGGGCCTGTTCGGTCCCTGCGGATACGGCTTCCCGTCCATTATCGGCGCCAAGATCGGCAATCCGCATACACCCGTGGTCGGTTTCGCCGGCGACGGCGCCTTCGGCATCAGCATGAACGAGATGACGTCGGTCGGCCGCGACGGCTGGCCGGCCATTACCATGGTCATCTTCCGCAATTACCAGTGGGGGGCGGAGAAGCGCAACTCCATCCTCTGGTACGACAATAACTTCGTCGGCACCGAGCTTAACCCGAATTTGAGCTACGCCAAGGTCGCCCAGGGATGCGGACTGAAAGGGGTAAAAGTCACCACCCAGCCGGAACTCACCCAGGCGCTGAAAGACGCCTGCGAGGCCCAGAACGATGGTGTTACGACCTTTATCGAAGTCATCCTCAACCAGGAACTTGGCGAACCCTTCCGGCGCGACGCGATGAAGGCACCGGTTGAAGTCGCGGGAATCGATCCGCACGACATGAAGCCGCAACGGCCTTCCTAGGGCACTTTCCGGCCGGATTGAGCTATTCTGGCCGGAAAATGCCTTAACCCTGAGGATCGATGGACCTCTCCGCACCCCTCATCGCCGGTCTGACGCCCCTGGTCACGGGCTATTGCCTCGCCATCGTCTTTGCCGCGGCGCTGATCCGGGGGTACAGCGGCTTCGGGTTTTCCGCCCTGATCGTCACCGGCCTGTCGCCGGTGCTGCCGCCGGCCGAAGTGGTGCCCATCGCCGTGCTGCTGGAAATCGCCGCCAGCCTGCATTTGGCGGGGCAGGTGCGGAAGGACGTGGAATGGAAACTGATGGCCTGGCTGCTGCCCAGCGCCGCCATCACCATGCCGGTGGGCGTTTATTTCCTGGCCAGCGTCCCCGTCGCTCCCATGCGGGTGGTGATATCGGTGCTGGTGCTCATCGCCAGCACCCTCATCTGGCGGGGGTTCGAATTCCGGCGAAGGCCCGGCAACGCCGCCACCGGAGCGACCGGGGCAATCTCCGGCCTGCTCAATGGCGCCGCCGCCATCGGCGGCCTGCCGGTGATGCTATTTTTGATCTCCGCCTCGGTCACCGCCGCCCAGTCGCGGGCGACCATGATCCTCTTTCTGATGGGCATGGGCGTCCTGACCACCGCCGTCAACGGGGCCAATGGGCTGCTGACCCCGGACCTGTGGGGGCGCACCGCCATCTTCCTCCTCCCCCTGCTAGTGGGCAACGCCCTGGGCAACCGGCATTTCCTCAAGGCCGAGCCGGAATCCTTCCGCCGCTTCGTGCTTATTCTGTTAATCGGATTGTCGGCGATCGGACTTGCCAGGACTTTTATGGGATGAGGGCTTTTATGGGATGAGGGGTTTTAATGGGACGGGGGTTTTAATGGGGCTGGCACAAGGGGGGAGCGGCGGGTTGTGGATCGTACTATTTCGTGGCAAGACTCCGCGTAACAACGCATAATATCAAGTACTCCATAACAAGTGCTCCCGGCATTCCACGCCCGGTCCAGTCAAATTCAATAATCCGCGTCAAGAGCAGTCAAGGAACAAGGAAATTCGTCATGGCCTACAAGCCCAATTCACTCGCCGCCAAGGATGTGGCCTATTTCATCCACCCCTACACCGGCCTTGCCGCCCACCTGGAACAGGGACCGATGATCATCAAGCGCGGCGAGGGCATCTACGTCTATGACGAAGACGGCAATAAATACATCGAAGGCCTGGCCGGCCTGTGGTGCGCCGGATTGGGCCTGAGCCAGAACCGCCTGATCGACGCCGCCGTCCGGCAGATGAAGACGCTGCCCTTTACCCATACCTTTGCCCACCGGTCGAGCGAACCGGTGATCGAACTGGCGGAAAAGTTGATCGAGTTAACGCCTGAATCCATCGGCAAGGTCTATCTGGTCAATTCCGGATCGGAAGCGGTGGACACGGCGATGAAGATGGTCTGGTACTACAACAACGCCCTGGACCGGCCGGAAAAAAAGAAAATCATCTCCCGCCTTCGTGGCTATCACGGGGTGACCATCGCCGCCGGCTCCCTGACCGCGCTGCCATACGCGCAGAACGGATGGGACCTGCCCATCGACCGCATTTTGCATACCGATACGCCGTGCCATTACCGCAACGCCAAGCCGGACGAAAGCGAAGAGGATTTTTCCACCCGGCTGGCCGAAAGCCTGGACAACCTGATCGCCGATGAAGGCCCCGGCACGGTCGCCGCCTTTATCGCTGAACCGGTGATGGGCGCCGGCGGCGTCATTCCCCCGCCCGCCACCTATTTCGACAAGATCCAGAAGGTGTTGAAAAAGCACGACGTGCTGATGATCGCCGACGAGGTAATCTGCGGCTTTGGCCGCACGGGCAACATGTTCGGCAGCGACACCTACAACATCCGGCCGGACATGATGACCTGCGCCAAGCAGTTGTCTTCGGCCTACCTGCCGATCGGCGCCACCCTGGTGTCCGATGAAATTTTCGACGTCTTCGTCAAGTTCGGATCGAAGCTGGGCGTCTTCGGCACCGGCAACACTTACGGCGGCCATCCGGTACCGGCGGCGGTGGCCGTGGAGACCCTGAAGATTTACGAGGACGACGACATCATCGGCCACGTCCGGTCCGTAGCGCCCAAGTTCCGGGCCCGGCTTAAGGAACTGGCGAACCATCCCCTGGTCGGCGACGCCCGGGGCGTCGGCCTTATCGGCGGGCTGGAGATCGTCGCCGACAAGGAAACCCGTGAATCCTTCCCGCCGGAAGTCAAGGCGGCGATGCAGGTTGG
>JAJRSS010000163.1 GCA_024278615.1 Alphaproteobacteria bacterium | reverse complement strand
GACATCGAACCGCTCCTCGTTTCTTTATCACCTGTATTGGCCCGGCCCCTATCCCGAATGGTCGGGTATCGCCCGGGGATGCTCCCATCCCCACGCCAATCTGGGCCGGGACTTCATGCACACCGTCGAGCGTCAGGCCGAACAGTTGAACCTGGCCGGCATTGAACACGTTCCCGCGCCCGATCTGTCGTGGGCCGAATCGCAGGCCGGGCGTTTCGGCCTCGCCGGCAGGTACGCCCTGATGATCCCCGGAGGTGCGCCCCACCGCCTGGAAAAGCGATGGCCCGTGGAGCGCTTTGCCTCCCTCGCCCAGGAGATGGTGGACGTGGATGTGACGCCGGTGCTTTTGGGAACGCAAAGCGACGGCGACACCCTGGCCAGGATCAACGCCATCTGCCCGCAAGCCAGCAATTTGTCCGGCCAAACCGGCCTCGAAGACATCGCCGTCCTGGCCCGGAACGCCGTCTGCGCGGTGGGCAACGATACCGGGCCCATGCACCTGACGGCGGTGGCCGGCTGCCTTTCGGTGGTGTTGTATTCCCACGCCTCCGATCCCACCCTGTGCGGTCAACGCGGCGCGGAGGTGGCGATCCTCAGGCGAGAGCCCCTGGACAACCTGGCGGTCGAAGAGGTGGCCCGGGTCTGCGCCTTGACAGGGGGCTGAGGTTTCGACGTTATCCGGATTGGCGGTTGAACTCGTGTGTATCGACGAACCGCCCCGTCATCAATGTCCGGTGATGTCGAGCATCGCCTGATAGATGTTCTTGGCCCGCCGGGTCTCGGCATTATCGCCATCGCCGGTCTGTTCCGAACCGCCGTGACCCTCGGTGCGGCTCTTGGCCACCGGGGGGGCGACCCCGAAAAACTGGCCAAGCTCGGCACGTCTGAGCGAGTCGAATATGCTTGCAAAGAAATCGGGGGATTCGGATTGCCGCCGACGGTCACCGGAACTGGTCGTTGCGGCGTTAGCTTCCGGGTCGCGGGTATGGGAAGTGACAGGATAAATATGTGTCATGGCTTACCTCCATAGCCAAAGTACTTCAACGAACGGCTCCAAGGCCGTCGCCCCCACCCATGATCACTCTCTTACCCTATAAAATGGTTTCGCGACGGTGCTGGATCAAGGTCAAAACCCGGTCCTGATGCAGTGGACGGTTCCCCAAAGGGGAACTGGGGGAAAGGTCCATCCCATCATCCCCGCCATGCGTAGTTTTCTTGATAGCCCTGGTGGTTCTTTCCCCAACGGGCCTACCTGCACTGGCCGACAAAACCGGCCTCGCTCGCATCGTTGACGGCGATCCCCTGGAAGTAGCAGGCTTTTAGTTCATCTTCCCCGTATCTGTTTCAAACATCATCGGCTCACCCATCTCGCCTAGATGAAAAAGGTGGAACGCCCGCTGACCGTTGAAGTCAAGGACACGAAGGTCGTCTGACTCGACCAAATCGTGCATTACTACTTGGAAATGACCACCGTAGCGTTGCTCGGCGAGGTCCAAGGGGATGTTGTAGGCGATGAACTTGTCGATCCCCTTGGCGGCCAGTTTATTTATCAGCGATGGATCCGTGATGTTGTTGTGAGCCGTGAGAATCACCAGCGGCCCACTCCCGGTAAACAACATGGCACATTTCATGATTTTAGCCCCCCATGAGTTTGGTAAGACCAATTCATTATTTTACCATGTTTTGGGCTGGCTTTTACATCGTCATCAGCAAAACCAGCGCATGCCATTGTATGGAATCAACGGCGCGCCTGAACCCTTCGTGGGCGGTGCCATTTTATATCGATGGGCATCATCTCGGGATTCGTCCGGCCACGATCAGGCCGCCACGGATGTTCATGGCCATGAGGGCAAGGTTCACCCCACCGGCGATCAATTCCAGCCCCTGAACGGCAAAGAACGCCGCGTCAAACACTCCGGCATCCGCTTTGCCGGCGAGAAACAGCGCGCAGGGGATCAGGACGATCAGCCCGTTCCCGGCAATAATGGGCATCCTTTTTTTCTTTGCCAGAACCAGGGCGTCGGTACGCCCCTTTCCCCTGGATATACCGAGCGACATGCCCGATGCGCCGGTTACCGCCAGGCTGGGGATCAAGATCAACAGCCCCCAAGCGATTGCATCCTTGACCACGGCGATTGTTTCGGGGGAGCCGAAAATTTCCGAAAAAACCGTCGAAGTCCAGAAGATCAGAATTGTCAGAAATCCGATCCCCCCGGCGATGGCGTGAATCTTGGTTCTCACTTCTTGCGCCCCACTTGCGCGTCTTCCAGATAGGTCTGGCAAACGCCATCCAGGCCCCGCATGGCGTCAAGCGCCACTTGCAATTTGGACCGGGTAAACCCCTTGGCGACGACATTCAGCCAATCGGTATATCTGCGATCGGCTTTGCCATAAACACGCCGCCCCTTGGGGGTGAGCAGGACCCGTTTGGCCCGTTTGTGATGGGGATTGTCACCAAAGGCAATAAAACCCACGCCTTCCAGGTCGTTCGCCACCCGCTGCACGGCCTGTCGCGACAGGCCCAGGTTGCGGGCGATCATGGGAACGGTGACATCGGCGTCCGCCAGGGCGATTGAACCCATCACCTGCCACCGGGCGCTGGTCAATCCATACGCCTTAACCATCTCGTCGCCAAAAGCGATCAGCCGACCGTGGAGGCGAAAGGTTTGGAAAATCATCTCGGTGATCGATTCCCTCGTTGACGTTTGGTGACTCCGGTTCATGGAAAAGCCTCATTGGCAATATATTGGCAATACGACAATATATTGTCATATTTGATTTTTGTCAACTCTCCGGTATTCAATATCTTTTGGAGGCACCCGGAGTCCGCTTCTGGCAGAGGCCGCTGAAGAACTCGCCAAAGATGGGGTTTTCTAGTCCACGATGGTTAGCAGCGGACTTTTTGCTTTCGCCTCCGGGTGTTCCCGAGGATGGTTCCGAAGCGGTTTCCGTCCTTGCGGCCACCGGGGTGCGAAGGTAGCGATCCTCGGACGAGATCCATTGGTCGCTCTGGCGGTGGAAGAGGTCGCCCGGGTCCGTGCCCTGACCGGCGGCACCCGCCTTCCCCAACCTTGACAGGCGGCGGAATAACACTACATTTCGCCCTCTTTCCGGGGGTTGCCCCCCTATGACAGGTTGAAGCCGAATCGTTTTCATGGTCGCCATCACCCTTCCCGACGGCAGCGTCCGTTCCTTCGACAAGCCCGTTTCCGGCGCCCAACTGGCCAACCATATCGGTCCCGGACTGGCCAAGGCGGCGCTGGCCATTCGCTTAGGCGGCGAAATGCGGGACCTGGCGACGGTCATCGACGGGGATGCCGAGGTTTCCATCGTCACCGCCAAGGACGAAGACGCCCTGGAGCTTCTGCGCCACGACGCCGCCCACGTGATGGCCGAAGCGGTGAAGGAACTTTACCCGGAGGTCCAGGTGACCATCGGCCCGGCCATCGAAAACGGCTTTTATTATGATTTTTCCCGCGCCCAGCCCTTCGTGCCCGAAGACCTGGAAAAAATCGAAAAACGGATGATGGAAATCGTCGACCGCAACGAAGCCATCACCCGCGAAGTGTGGGACCGGGCCAAGGCGATCCAGTTCTTCAAGGACCAGGGCGAGCACTACAAGGCCCAGATCATCGAGGGCATTCCGGAAGGCGAGGATGTGGGCCTTTACCGCCAGGGCGATTTCATCGACCTTTGCCGGGGCCCCCACCTGCCCAGTACGGGAAAGCTGGGCAAGGCCTTCAAGCTGATGAAACTGGCCGGGGCGTATTGGCGCGGCGATTCCAACAACGAGATGCTGCAGCGCATCTACGGCACCGCATGGGCCGACGCCAAGCAGTTGAAGGCCTATCTGCACATGTTGGAGGAAGCGGAAAAACGCGATCACCGCCGGCTGGGCCGGGAAATGGACCTGTTCCACCTGCAAGACGTGGCCGTCGGCTCGGTGTTCTGGCACCCCAAGGGATGGCGGTTCTATCGCACCGTCCAAAACTACATGCGTGCCCGTTTGGAAGATGCGGGGTATGTGGAAGTCAACACGCCACAGATGGTCGATCGTCAGTTGTGGGAAGCCTCCGGCCATTGGGAAAAATTCCGCGAGAACATGTTCACCACCGACGTGGAGGATACGGTTCTGGCGCTCAAGCCCATGAACTGCCCCTGCCACGTGCAGATTTTCAAGCAGGGCATTACCAGCTACCGGGATCTTCCCATCCGCATGGCGGAATTCGGCTCGTGTCACCGCAACGAGCCGTCCGGCGCGTTGCACGGACTGATGCGGGTACGTGCTTTCGTCCAGGACGACGCTCATATTTTTTGTACGGAAGACCAGATCACGTCGGAAACGCAGGCGTTCTGCACCTTGCTGATGAGCGTGTATAAGGACCTGGGCTTCGAGGATGTGGTGGTGCAGTTTTCCGACCGGCCACCCGTGCGCGCCGGGACCGATGAGACCTGGGACAAGGCCGAACAGGCCCTGCGCGACGCTACCGAGGCGACGGGCCTGCAAACCGAGTTGAACCCCGGTGACGGCGCATTTTACGGGCCGAAACTGGATTTCGTCCTTCGCGACGCCATCGGCCGGGATTGGCAATGCGGCACCCTGCAGGTGGACTTCGTGCTGCCCGAGCGGCTGGACGCGCACTACATCGGCGAAGACGGGGCCAAGCACCGGCCGGTGATGTTGCACCGGGCCATCCTGGGATCCTTCGAACGGTTTATCGGCATTCTAATTGAAAACTATGCCGGCAGGTTTCCCCTGTGGCTGGCGCCCCTGCAAGTGGTGGTCGCCACCATCACCAACGATGCTGACGAATATGGCCGCAAGGTCCTGGAAACCCTGAGGGACGCGGGACTTCGCGCGGAACTGGATACGCGCAACGAAAAGATCAATTACAAGGTTCGCGAGCACAGCCACGCCAAGGTCCCGGTTTTGTTCGTTGTTGGTGGCCGGGAAGCCGATGAAGGCACGGTCGCCGTGCGCCGGCTGGGGGGTAAAAACCAAGAAATTCTTGCGCTGGATGAGGCAGTTGCTAGACTTGAAGCGGAGGCCGCTGGCCCCCTGCGAGATGGAGCGCAATATGACGCCAACTGAAAAGGAGTTTGTTCGATAGCAAGACGTCCGTTTAATCAGGCCCCGGTCCGCAAGGGACCCCGGGTCAACGATCAGATCGAGGCCCCCAACGTGAGGGTCGTCGACGCCGAAGGAGAAATGGTCGGCGTAATTTCAGTGCAAGAAGGTATAGAGATGGCGTACGACGCCGGCCTTGACTTGGTCGAGGTGTCGCCCAATGCCGATCCGCCGGTCTGCAAAATCCTCGATTACGGCAAGTTCAAGTACGTGGAGCAGAAAAAGAAGAACGAAGCGCGGAAGAAGCAAAAAGTCATTGACGTCAAAGAGATAAAGATGCGCCCGGGTATCGACGTGCACGATTACGACGTCAAGATGCGGGCCGCCAGGAAATTTCTTGACGACGGCGACAAGGTCAAGGTGACCATACGATTCCGCGGCCGGGAAATGGCCCACCAGGAACTGGGCATGAAGGTTCTGGACCGGGTGCGGGAAGAGCTGAGCGATTTGGTCAAGGTGGAACAATTTCCCCGCCTCGAAGGCCGCCTGATGGTCATGGTCATCGCACCCGCCAAGAACTGAGTTTGCTTCCGTTTTGGCGCCCGGAGGCCCAGGTCCACCCCTGGCCCATTCCTGGTTGCAGCGGTTCTTTTTCAGGACCCTGAGGGAGAACTTTCCATGCCTTGCATTCCGCCGGTACAGCCGGTATAACCGGCGCCTTCGGCGAATATGCCACAAGCGGTCCGGCGGGGCATGCCCAGCCGCTTGAAAACGCTCATCAATTCCGGGTCTCGTATGACCGGGTCCCGGCCCAGTCCAAAAGGATAGCGAAATGCCCAAGATGAAGACCAAGTCCAGCGCCAAAAAGCGCTTTCGACTGACCGCGTCCGGCAAAGTCCGGGCCAATCCCGCCTTCAAGCGGCACGGCCTGCGCAAGCGTTCCCAAAAGATGAAACGCAATGCGCGCGGTTCCATGATCCTCAGTGATGTCGATGCCCGCATCGTCAAATCCTACCTGCCCTACGCTTAGGAGGCGGAACCCATGGCACGAGTCAAACGCGGCACCACGACCCACGCCCGGCACAAGAAGGTCCTGGAAATGGCCCGCGGCTACCGCGGCCGCAACAGCACCAGTTTCCGCATCGCTATCGAAAAGGTGGAAAAGGGCCTGCAATACGCCTACCGGGACCGGCGCGTCCGCAAGCGGTCCTTCCGCCGTTTGTGGATTCAGCGCATCAACGCCGGCGCCCGCCTGCACGGGCTGACCTATTCCCAGTTCATGAACGGGCTGAACAAGGCGGGCATCGAAGTCGACCGCAAGATACTTTCGGATCTGGCGATCAGGGAGCCCGAGGCTTTTGAGGCTTTGGTCAAACAGGCCCAGGCTTCCATCGAATAGGAACTGGTTTTCTAATCGGTCCGGCGCCCAAAAAAACTGTGAACCGAGGGCGTTATCGAAGATAAAAAGGGAGCCGGCCACTGGGTCTGGCTCCTTTTTTCGTAACAACCGGGAAACCCCATGAGCAACGATCTTGAAAGCCTGAAAAGCGAAATGCTGGCCGCCGTGGCCGCCGCCGGCTCCACCCAGGCGCTGGAGGCGGTGCGGGTGGGCGAACTGGGCAAGAAAGGGCGCATCACCGGCCTGATGAAGGAACTGGGCGGCCTGGACCCGCAAGAACGGAAGGCCCGGGGCCAGGCGCTGAACGCGCTCAAGGACGAAGTCGCCCGGGCCCTGGAAGCCCGCAAGGCCGATCTGGCCCAGGATGACCTGGACGCCCGTCTGGCCGGCGAAGGCGTCGATATCACCCTGCCGGTGCGTCCGGAGCAAACCGGCTGCATTCATCCCATCAGCCAGACCATCGACGAAGCGATCGCCATCTTCGGCGAGATGGGGTTCACCGTCGCCGAAGGCCCGGACATCGAAGAAGACTGGTACAACTTTACCGCCCTCAACATTCCCCCCGATCACCCGGCCCGGCAGGAACACGACACCTTTTACCTGCCCGATACCGGGGACGGGCAGCGCAAGGTGCTGCGCACCCATACCTCGCCGGTGCAGATCCGCACCATGCAGCAGACCAAGCCGCCTATCCGCATTATCGTTCCCGGGCGCACCTACCGCTGCGATTATGACGCCACCCATTCGCCCATGTTCCATCAGGTGGAAGGCCTGCTGGTCGACCAGACCACCCACATGGGCCACCTGAAGGGCTGCCTGATCGATTTCTGCCGCGCCTTCTTCGACGTGGACGACCTGCCGGTGCGCTTCCGGCCCAGTTATTTCCCCTTCACCGAACCCTCGGCGGAAGTGGATATCGGTTGCACCCGCGAAGGCGGCCAGTTCCGCATCGGCCACGGGGATGACTGGATGGAAATTCTCGGCTGCGGCATGGTCAACCCCAAGGTGCTGGAAAATTGTGGTATCGATTCCAGCGTTTATCAGGGGTTTGCCTTCGGCGTAGGCATCGAACGCCTGGCGATGTTGAAATTCGGCATCCCCGACCTGCGCACCTTCTTCGAATCCGATCTTCGCTGGCTTCGCCATTACGGGTTTTCACCGTTGCAGGCGCCCAGCATGGTTGGGGGACTGGACCGATGAAGTTTTCCATTGGCTGGCTCAAGGAACACCTGGATACGGATGCCGGGCTGGACCGGATCACCGAAACCCTGACCATGGTTGGCCTGGAAGTGGAAAGCGTCACCGACCGGGCCAAGGGCCTGGAAGGTTTCGTCACCGCCAGGGTCCTGGAAGCCAAACCCCATCCGGACGCCGACCGGCTCAGGGTGTGCACCGTCGATACGGGCACTGGCGAGGCCTCGGGCACCACCGAGGTGGTGTGCGGGGCGCCCAATGCGCGCGCCGGCATGATCGGCGTGTTCGCCGCCGCCGGCTCGTATATTCCGGGCACGGATATCACCCTAAAAAAGACCAAAATCCGGGGGGTGACCAGCAACGGCATGCTGCTGTCGGAACGGGAAATGGGCCTGTCCGACGAACACGACGGCATCATCGAACTGGCGGCGGACACGCCCATCGGCGTCCCGGCGGTGGAAGCCATGGGCCTCGACGACGCGGTGATCGATATCGCCGTTACGCCGAACCGGGGCGACTGCCTGGGCGTGCGGGGCATCGCCAGGGATTTGGCGGCGGCCGGGCTGGGCGTCCTGAAACCCCTGGCGGCGGAGCCGGTTCCGGGAACCTTCGAAAGCCCGGTCAAGGTGCACTTGGAATTCGACGGCGACACCGCCGGCGCCTGCCCCTATTTCGTCGGCCGCGCCATTCGCGGGGTCGACAACGGCGAAAGCCCCCGGTGGCTCAAGGACCTGCTTTTGGCCATCGGGTTGCGGCCCATCTCGGCCCTGGTGGACATCACCAATTTCATGACCATCGGCCTGAACAGGCCCCTGCACGTGTTCGACGCGGACAAGGTGAAGGGCGACCTGCATGTGCGCCTGGCCCGGCCGGGTGAAAAACTGCTGGCGCTCGACGGCAAGGAATACGATCTGGACGGCGAAATGTGCGTCATCGCCGATGATGAACATGCCGAGGCCCTGGGCGGCGTCATGGGCGGCGAGGCGACCGGATGCACCGGTGAAACGGTTAACGTGTTCATCGAATCCGCTTATTTCGATCCCATTCGCACGGCGGCGACGGGGCGCAGGCTCAACCTGACCTCCGACGCCCGTTTCCGCTTCGAGCGCGGCATCGATCCCGCCTTCCTGGTCGACGGCATGGAAATCGCCACCCGCCTGGTGCGGGAATTGTGCGGCGGCGAGCCATCGGAACTGGTTATCGCCGGGGCGGAACCCCCTTGGAAGCGGGACATTGATCTGCGGGTGGACCGGGTGCGGGCCCTGGGCGGCGTTGACGTGCCGGCGGACGAAATCAAACGCATCCTTGGCCAACTGGGGTTCACCGTTGAAGGCGATGGCGGCGTCCTGAAAACCGGCGTGCCGTCCTGGCGCGGCGATATCGTCGGCGAGGCCGATCTGGTCGAAGAGGTGGTGCGCATCCACGGCTACGACAGGATTCCCCCGGTGGCCCTGGAACGGCCGACGGACCTTCCCGTTCCCGCCCTGGATTTTGTCCAGCACCGGCGCACCCTGGCCCGGCGCGCCCTGGCTTCGCGGGGCCTGGTCGAGGCGGTGACCCTGTCTTTCCTTGCCAAGGCGCATGCCCGATTGTTCGGCGGCGGCGCGGACGAGCTCTGTCTGGTCAACCCGATCAGCAGCGACCTGGACGCCATGCGCCCGTCATTGCTGCCCAACCTGATCGCCGCCGCCGGCCGCAACGCCGACCGGGGGATCGCCGACTCCGCCCTGTTCGAAGTCGGCCCCCAGTATGCCGGCCGCGATCCCGGCGACCAGGCCATGGTCGCCGCCGGCTTGCGTTCCGGGCGCGACCACCGGCGGTGCTGGAGCGGACCGGTACGGCCGGTGGACGTTTTCGACGCCAAGGCCGACGCCCTGGGCGTGCTGGCCCAGGTGGGCGCGCCGGTGGGCAAGATCCAGGTCACGGCGCAAGCGCCCGGCTGGTACCACCCGGGCCGTTCGGGCAGCCTCACCCTGGGGCCCAAATTGGTACTCGCCCATTTCGGCGAAATTCACCCGGGCGTCCAGAACCGCATGGACGTCAAGGGCGCCCAGGGGGCGCCCATGGCCGGGTTCGAGGTCTTTATCGATCGCGTGCCGATACCCAAGGGCCGCAAGTCCGCCGCCCGCCCTCACCTGAACCTTCCCTCCTTCCATGGGGTGAAGCGGGATTTCGCCTTCGTCGTCGATCAGGCGGTGACGGCGGAAGCGGTGCTGCGGGCGGTCCGGGGGGCGGACAAGTCCCTTATCGTGGATGCCACCGTATTTGACGTTTTCGCCGGCGACGCCCTGGGCCCGGGCAGGAAGTCCCTGGCCGTCAACGTGGTCCTGCAACCGGTGGAACGAACCCTGACCGACGCCGAAATAGATGCCGTCGCCGACAAGGTGGTGGCCGGCGTGGAAAAGGCTACCGGCGGCGTCCTCAGGACCTAAGCGTCCCTCTATTCTATCTTTGCGGCGTTCCGGCGGTCCGGGGAAAATGAACTCCCCGGCCCAGTCCGCGCCATTTGGCTTCGTTTTGTTATCGGGCAAAAACGGGGTCGGTGAGGGGATCCCGCGGTTCGGGAAAAACAAATACCACGGGCCGGTTCGTTCCTTGGGCGGGCCGGTGCCGCGCGACCGCCACCGTTAAAACCGGAAGACCGCCCCCCTTAGCAAGGCGGTAGTTTTCTCTTATATTTTAATAAGAAAGAATGAAAATTCTATTAATTAAAATAAACAATACTCTTACATCCTATGTATAACTTTTATAATTCAAGTATGTGGTTGCCCACTTAAGTATGAGTTCGATGACCTCGGCATTTTTACTTTATTAACAAATTTACTCTATTTGTAACCGTACGTAATGGAGCCCAACAGCCGAACAAGGAAATGGGCCCTCGAGGGTGATTTTTCCACCCCGTGAAACTGACGATAGCGTCGAGGCACAGAGCAATGAAGGTACGCGGCGGCCTGATGAGTCTGAAGATCAAGCCGAAGTCGATCGCGGCTTTTCGCCTCGCCGGTATCACACCCTTCGTCATTGGTGGTGTTCTTTCCCTTGAACAAGGCGAGCAGCGCGCTTGATTGCGCCGCCTTCAATAAGTTGTAAGGCGGGCGCGGTGACAAGGCGGCGTAAATTAAGCAAGTGACGGGAACTAACGCGTTTAGGAAGAAAGTTGGTGATCTACAATGAAAAGCATGGTCGGCCAAAAGCCTGGTTTCGAAAAGATGAATCCCTGGACAATGTTGAAAAACATGAAGGTCATCCTTCAGATTTCCCTGATCGCCGTCCTGGCGCTGATCGGATTTGCCGTCGTCGGTGTCATCTATATCACCAGTTCTAACACTCAGGCGGGCTTCCAGAAGACCCTGCTTACCGAGACCAGGGGCGTCTCCTATGTCGATGCCATCAAGATCGGCTTCCTGAGCGAGCGGCGTCACGAAAAGGACTTCCTCCTTCGTCACAAAATGAAATACGCCGAACGCCACGCGGCAGTGGCCGAACGGATCATGCCGTACTTCGACAAGTTGAAGGCGATCCACATGGAACCCGACGAACAGAAATTGATCGACGAGATGCAAGCCGGGTTCACCGCCTACGTGAAACAGTTCCAGGAGGTGGTCGGAATGTGGCGGGAGATCGGCCTGACCCGTGAAGAAGGCCTGATGGGAGAGTTGCGCCAGGCGGCCGGCGAGGTCGAGGCTAAGCTCAACCAATTCAACGACCTCAAGCTGACCACGATCCTGCTGATGATGCGGCGCCACGAAAAGAACTTCATGGCCAGCAAGGATCTGAAATACGACAAGCTCCATGAAGCGGCGATGGCCGAGTTCGACAACCAGTTGGCCGCCTCGGCCCTCATCCCGGCGGCGGAGAAACCGGATATCAAGGCCAAGCTGGATCTCTACATGGAAAAGTTCGACAAGATGGCGGCCCTTCTCCTGGAGGAGGTCGGAGACAAGAAGAAGATGAGCGCCCTGTACGCCGAGGTCGAACCGAAACTCCTGTTCCTAGATGAAAAAGGCACCGCCGACGCCAAGGCGGCGACCGAGGCGCTGGAAGCCAATATCGAGAGCGCCTTCCTGTTCATCGTAACCTCGATGGTCATCGTCGCCGTCGTCGTGCTGGTTATGGCGGCGTTGATCGGGCGAGGCATCAGCGGCCCCATTGGCGCCATGACCGAGGTTATGAAGCGTCTGGCCGGGGGCGACAAGGAGGTCGACATACCGTCCCGGGGCCAGAAGAATGAGATCGGTGACATGGCCGGCGCGGTTCAGGTGTTCAAGGACAACATGATCGAGGCCGACCGGCTGGCCGAGGAGAAGCGCAAGGAACAACAGGTCAAGGAGGAACGGCAGGCCGCCGTGGAACGGTTTACCAAGGAATTCGAGAGCAATGTTACGAAAGTCCTGGGCAACGTCAGCACGGCTTCGGACGGCATGAAATCCACCGCCCAAAGCATGGCCGCGATAGCGGAGGAAACCAGCCGCCAGGCGACCACCGTCGCTGCGGCCTCGGAAGAGGCCTCGACCAATGTCCAGACGGTGGCCTCGGCGGCGGAGGAGCTGTCCGCTTCCATCGGCGAGATATCCCGTCAGGTTTCCCAGTCATCCTCCGTCGCCCAGGCGGCGGTGGAGGAAGCCGGCAAGACCCGCGAGGTGGTTCAGGGCCTGGTCGGGTCGTCGGAAAAGATCGGCGAGGTCATCGCGCTGATCCAGGACATCGCCGACCAGACCAACTTGCTGGCCTTGAACGCGACCATCGAAGCGGCCCGGGCCGGCGACGCCGGCAAGGGCTTCGCCGTGGTCGCTTCCGAGGTCAAGAACCTGGCCAACCAGACGGCCAAGGCGACGGGCCAGATCAGCGGCCAGATCACCGACATCCAGAACGCCTCGCAGGAAGCGGCCGGCGCCATCGAGGGCATCGGCAAGACCATCGGCGAGGTCAACGAGATCGCCTCGGCGATCGCCGCGGCGGTGGAGGAACAGGGTGCGGCGACGAGCGAAATCGCCCGCAACGTGGAACAGGCGGCGGCGGGCACCAACGAAGTGTCCTCCAACATCGTCCAGGTTACCGAGGCCGCCGGCGAGGGCGGCAAGGCGGCCACCGAAGTGCTTGGCGCGGCGGGCGAGTTGTCGTCCCAGTCCGAAACCCTGAGGGCCGAGATGGACAAGTTCCTTGCCGGGATCAGAACGGCTAGTGCTTAGGGCCGTGACTCAGAATAAATTTGGTTGAAATGTTGTGTTAAGGGTTTTTGCCGATCTACTCTTTTCATTCCAGGTACTGGACGCCGCCGACGCCGATTGATTGTACCTGGTGCGGTGTTTGCTCTCCGCCCGCCTTTATAAAGGGAAATCCCTTATGGGCCACAAGTCCGTCGAGCATTTAAGAACGCGCTATATATCGGTTCTTGTGGTCCTCGGGTTTTTGGCGTTCGGCAGCTACATCCTTCTCGATATGACCATTACCAGCCACAAAACGGGGGCGGCGGAGATCAACGTCGCCGGACGGCAACGAATGCTATCGCAACGGATCGTCCTTTTGAGTAGCCAATTCGATAACCTCGGGGACAAAAAGCTTGGACCGGCGGTTCTCAAGAAACTGCAACAAGCCATCGAGTCAATGCGGCAATCCCATCTGGCTCTTACCCGTGGGGATATGAAGGCGGGCCTGTCGCCGCCCGCATCCGAGGAACTCAAGGCGTTGTATTTTGGTCCAACAAAGTTCGTCGATGCCGAGGTTAAGGCATTCCTGGCGTCAGCCGAAAAACACCTTCAAGCATCAGCCGGCGGAAGCAACCTTGGGAAAGACTGGCACGGGAAAGACTGGCACGCATACGGAAATTTCAATATTGAGAAGCTTCTTGAAAATCTGGATTCCGTCGTCAATCAATACCAGACCGAGAACGAATCCGAGGTCGTGAAGCTCCAAACCTATCAGTTGCTGATAGTCATTGTGACGCTGATTTTCCTGGCAGGAGGTGGGGCGTTGGTGTTTCGGCCCGTACTTGCCCGCGTTCAGACCTATGTATCCGAACTCGCGGAAGCTGAGGAACGCTTCCGTTCCATCGCCAATTCGTCCGCGAATTTGATGATTATCGCAGCCGATCG